>CALJWR010000295.1 GCA_937976685.1 uncultured Verrucomicrobiae bacterium | reverse complement strand
GGCTTACAAGGACGGTGCATCGGTCTGTTCGGGGTCGGGAATCGGGTTTTCATATCCAACCCCATCTTCCCCAAAACCTTCGAGCAGAACGATCTCTTTCGAACTTAGTTTTTCAGGTTGAAAAGAACGAATTGCCTTTTTGAGACGATCAGCAGCATGCCCAAGTGACCGGCCAAAACAAGCGGTTTGATGGCGCCGGCGCGACTTTGCAGATGTCGAAATGGTCTCCTTGGCCATCGCTAATCCAACAGGGGGTGAACAAACGTCGCGGGAGATCAGCCGCCGTCTGCCACCGGCGGCTGCAAGTTCGAGGGCGGGTCAGCGAGTCCACCGCCGGAGCACCATGGCGAGCCGGAAATCGGGACCGGCGGCGCGGGCGCGCCATCCTTCACGGAGCTTCGGGTGTGAAGGCACTGCCCGCCTCCTCTGAGGCGGGCGCAGTCTCCATTCCGACGGTATCTCCCCGATCAGCTCTTGAGGATCGGAAACTCCGTGACCCGGAGGTTGGTGCAGCCGTACGGGATCAACGTCAGTTCCTCCAGCGGTTCGCCCGACTCCGCGGGACCGGGGACGATTTCGCCGGCCCAGCCGTGCTGGAGTTTCCACCGGGGCAGGCGACGGCCCTTGACTGTCGCGACCATGCCCGCGCCGTCCGGCGAGAAGGGCTGCTCGCCCACCGGGCGTTCCTCAAACCGCATGCTGTCTTGCGGGGCGGCCTCATTCACCAGCAGCGCGTAGTTCCACGGCGTGGTGGGGCGGACCTCGAAATCGGCGTGCGGCAGTTCGCGGTGCGGCTTGTCGGCGTTCACGCGCCTCCACTCCTCGCCCAACTTGAGCGAATAAACCAGCGGCCCACGCTCGATGGCGATAGCCTGGTGGTAGCGACGCGACGTTTTGACCAGCATCGGGAACCGCAGGTCCAGCGTGACGCGGCCCGCCCACTCCCGTTCGACACGATGGAAGGTGCCGGCCTTGAGCGCGCGTTCCGCGCCGCCGGCGATGCGCAGGGTCGCGCCGGCCGCCCACGCGGGCACGCGCAGCAGCAGCGGGAAGCGCACCGCGCGGTCCGCGCTGACGGTGAGACGGAGCGTTTCGCGGAACGGGTAATCCGTTTCCAACGCGGCGCGCACCGGCGTGCCGCGCACCGGGAGGGTTGCCTCACTCGGCGCATACGCTACGAGCGCGAGGCCGTCCTTGGCCGTCCGCATCCACAGGTGCGAGACAAACTTGGGCCAGCCCTGGTGCATGTTCGACGTGCAGCAGCCGAAGTTCGGCTCGAGGCCGAACAGGTTCGATTCCGGCCCGTTGGTGGTCCACATGTGCTCGGGATTGATCGTGCATTGCACCTGGTTCGCCTGCTGGTCGTACTGGTGCGACCACATGTCGGGCGCGAAGGTGGCGGGCAGGGCGTTGAAGGCGATGCGTTCGAGACGGTCGGCAAAGGCAGCGTTGCCTGTGATCGCGGCCAGCAACTCCAGCGAGTACATCGCCTCGACCACGGCGCAAAGCTCCGTGCCCTGCGTCGGACTCCGGCCGGCGAGGCACTCGTCGCCCGTGAACATGCCCGTCACCTGCCCGTGGTGGCGGTCGAGGAGGGCGAGCATCCGCGCGGGGAAGGCGCGGTCGGCTTCGCTGCGGGTCAGACGCCACGCCAGCGCGCCGGCCTTGAGGGCCATGGCCGTGTTGACGACGTGCTTCTCCCAGGTCCACAAGCCGCGGCGCGGCGTGGGGCTGGTGGCATCATCCAGCGCGTAAAACGCGGGATAGTCGAAGCCCTGGGCGTTGAGCTTGTGCGCGAGGTCGAGCAGCCAGGTTTCGCCGGTGCGCTCGAAGACGTAGAAGACAGAGATCAGCCCCTCGAACCAGCGGAACTTGCCCCAGCCGAAGAGCGGCGTGCGGTCGAGGGTTGCCAGCATGGCGCGCAGGTTGCGCTTCACCGCGTCGAGCACGGCCGGATCGCCCGTGGCTTCGTGGTACTGAACCAGCACCTTGTTCGCGAGCAGAATGGACCACACATCGTACGCCTTCGCGCTCGCGTCCGCCGGGTAGGGCGCGTACCAGCCGTCGGCACGCTGGTGTGCGATGATGTGGTCCACGCGCCGCTTCACCTTGGCCTGCAGCGCGGCGTCGCCGAGTCCCCAGGCGAGCGGGATCACGCCATCGAGCCAGTAGGGCGCGCGCTCCCACCCCTCGGCGTTGCCGCCGAACCACTGGCTTTGGGCCACATCGGGCCAGAACTCATCGAGGTGGCCGGTCAGGCCGCTGGCCTGGAGGCGGAGCTGGCGTTCGAGCCAGCCGGTCGCGCGAATGCTGCCCAGCGGCAGCGGGCGAAACACCGGCTGGGCAAGGCCGGCGGCGGGCGCGGGCGGTTTCGCGACCGCGCGGGACGTGGCGACGGAAGACGCGGCGAGCGTGGCCGCGCCGGCAGTCATCCGGGTGAGGAAGGTACGGCGTTCGATGGGATCGGTGATCATGCGGGCAGGGTGATACCAGAATGTCCCCGCGCCTGACCAGCCTGAGCGTTCACGCGAGGGCGCTAAGCGAAGACGGCGCGCAATCGGGCCGATTCGCCTTGCCCCTCGGTGTGATTGGCGTGACTTTCCGAGGGTGAGCGCTGGCGGTCACCGGGCGACGTACCGCCGTGCTCGCGTCAAGCTCGGCTTCAACCAGGTGGACAGGCTGGCGGGAGTGTTGCCCCGGTGCGCCGGCCCAACCAGAAACAAAGCAATGAGTTATCGAGAGCCTCAATTCGACGAGCAACTGGCGCAGTTGTTCGAGCGGGTGCAAAGCACGGCGCGTCAGCATTTGCCGAAGCTCCTGCCCGTGGTGATTGGGATCGGCGCAGCGCTGTGGCTGGCCAGTGGCGTGTACGTGGTGAACCCCGGACACAAGGGCGTGGTTCGAACGTTCGGCAAGGAGACCGCCCGCACCGAGCCGGGTTTGAACTACCGTTACCCGTGGCCTTTCCAGCGGGTGGACGTCGTAAGCGTGGAACAGATCCGGCGCATCGAGGTCGGGTTTCGCGGCCTGCAGCGCATCGCCGAGGAGGCCCTGATGCTCACCGGCGACGAAAACATCGTGGAGGCGCAAATCGTGGTCCAATACCGGGTGGCCGATCCCTCCAAATACCTGTTCCGCCTGCGGGAACCGGAAGCGGCGCTGCTGGCGGCCACCGAGGTGGCGCTGCGCAGCACGGTGGGCAGCATGACGATTGACCAGGTGATGATCGAGGAGCGCGCCAAGGTGCAGGAGGACGCGCGCGCGTTCATTCAACGGCTCATGGACGCCTACGAGTCCGGCCTGGTCATCACGGAAGTCAAACTGCAGGCCGCCGACCCGCCAGATCAGGTGCGGGACGCCTTCCACGACGTGGTGCGCGCCCGCGAGGACAAGGAGAAACTCATCAACCAGGCCAAGGGCTACCAGGCCGACATCCTGCCCAAAGCCCGCGGTGAAGCGCAGAAGGTTCTGCGGGAAGCCGAGGGCTACAAGGAACAACGCGTGCTGCTGGCCCAGGGCGAGGCGGCCCGCTTTTTGAGCGTGCTCGCCGAGTACGAAAAGGCGCGGGAGGTGACCCGCGACCGGCTGCACCTCGAGACCATCGAGAAGATCCTGCCGGAAATTGACAAGATCGTCATCGGCGGAGACGTCAACCAGCGTCTCCTGCCGCTCCTGCCCCTCCGCGACGGCGGCGTCCCCACGTTGCCGCGACCCGCCGTGCCCGCTGAACCGGCGCGCGTCCGCTGACCGCCAACCCTTCCTTCCCATGAAACTCAAGCTCTTCAGTCTCGGCGGCCTCGTGGTGGCCGTGCTGGCGATCCTCCTGATGCGCCAGGCCCTGTTCACGGTCAACGAGTCCGAGCAGGTGATCATCACCCAGTTCGGCGAGTACAAGCGCACCATCCAGCAACCCGGGCTGGCCTGGAAAACGCCCTTCGTGCAGACGGTCAATCGCTTCGACCGCCGCATCCAGACCAGCGACGCCCCCAAGGCCGAATATCTGACCCAGGACAAAAAGCGCCTCGTGGCGGACCCGGTGACGCGCTGGCGCATCGCCGACCCGTTGCTGTTTTACAAGACCGTCCGCGACGAGTCCGGCGCCCGCGCCCGGCTCGATGACCTGGTCTTGTCCGAACTGCGGCGCGAAGTGGCCAGTCACACCTTCGACCTCGTGATCGGGCCCCGACGCGAGACGATCATGGACAACGTGGCCACCACCACCCGCCAGAAGGCGAGGGAGTTCGGCATCGAGGTGGTGGACGTGCGCATCAAACGCGCCGACCTCCCGCAGGAGGTGCAGCAGAGCGTTTTCCAGCGGATGCAGGCCGAGCGTGAGCGGGAGGCCAAACGTTACCGGAGCGAGGGCGACGAGGAGTCCGCGAAACTCCGGGCCGAAACCGACAAGCAACGCACCATCATCCTGGCGGAGGCCAAGCAGGAAGCCGAAAAGCTGCGGGGTGAAGGCGACGCCCTCGCCACGCGGATCTACGCGGAGGCCTACGGCAAGGATCCGGAGTTTTACGCCTTCGTCCGCAGCCTCCAGGCTTACGAACAATTCCTCGGCCGGCGCAGCACCGTGGTGTTGCCGGCTGACACGGATCTCTTCCGCTACCTCAGCAGCCCGAGGAAGTCCGAATCGCGATAGAGCGATTGGGCGCCGACCAGGTCGGCCAGAAAGGTTCCTGCGCCGGAGCGGCGCTGATGCGGCGCAGGAGGAGGCCGTGGACCGGCGTGCTGCGCGGGATTTCTTTTCGCGGGTGGACCTCGCCCGTTGCGAGTTAGTGGGGCAGCGCCTCTGCCCCGTAGCCTCCGGCCGGGCTGCCCGGTTCGAGGCGCAGGTCGCCATTCGCCGCATCGCGGAACTGCGGGGATTGCCCATAGACGCCGCCGACCTCGGCCACGGGCAAGGTGGGCCGGCTGCGCGGCGGATCATCGAGGCAGTACCACCAGTTGCGGGCGAATTCGAACGTGGCCGGCGCCGTGTTCGGGCCCACATTCACGCCGCCGGAAAACCACTGGCTCGAGTGAAAGGCGATGAGATTGTCGGTGAACCGGCCGTTGCGGCAGGGCACAAACCCCGGCGCCGTGGTCTCCTGCAGGATGCGAATCGCCCACCGCCCCGGCCGGTAGATCGTGTTGAACCGGACTTCCGCGCCGTCCACACCGACAAACGCGATCGCCGCCGTGCTGCCGACGACGGTGTTGCCTTCGACGCGGATGTTGCCCGCCTCCGCGTGGTCGCCGCCGGGCGATAGCGGCGGGCGGAAAAATTCGAGGCCCGTGCTGCCGCCAAGGTTGACCGAACGCGCGCCGGCGTCTTCGAAGCGATTGCGGCGGATCACCACGTCGCGGGTGCCGCCCTTGGTCTGAACGCCGTTGGCGCCGGTGTTCGCGGCGGCCGGGGTGTGTCGGAAGACATTGCTCACGATGACGCCGCGATGGCAGCCCACCATGTCCACCGCCGAACCGGCGTCGCCCCAGCGTTCAATCACGCAGCCCTCGACACGGAAGTCCACCACGCCGGACAGCTTGAGGCCGTCGCGATTGCCTTTGGGGCCGACGTCGGTGATCCGCAGGCCGCGCAGCACGATGTGACGCGCCGGTGTGTCGAACGAGCCGCCGTCATCCAGGTTCAGGCCGTTGCCCGTGGCCCCGATGAAGACCAGGTTCTCCAAGTCGAGCCACTCCGGGTCGGAGAACTGAATCCCGTTTGAGCCGCCTTGGATTACCGGCGGCTGCGAGGCGTCGGTGGCCGCAATCACCACCGGCCGGCCGGGTTCACCGCGCACGCCCACGAAGTGGAAACCGCCCGGGTAGGTGCCGGGCGCGAGGAGAATCCGCGTTCCGGGAGTGGCCGCCGTCACCGCGGCGCGGAAAGCGGCCGCATTGCTCACGGTTACCGCGGGCGGCAACGGGGTTTCCCGGGCAATGAAAAAGCTCGTTGGCGCCGCGCGCTCGGTGGCCGGCAGCGCCCACGCCAGTACGCCGTCAGCAACCGTCCGGCCGGTCGCGACTTCCACCCAGTCGGGGAGGGCGGCGGGCAGGTGGTCTGCCCGCAGCAAGGCGATACGACTCGCGCGCTCCGGGGTCAGCGATTCGCCCGTGTCGGCCTGAACCGCGACGAGCCACGGCGAATCGTTATCCATCGCCGCGGCGTGCAGCCGCAAGCCCGACGGCTCGGCGGCCCGGGCCGACATGGCGATCGCGACCAGAGGCATCAGTGTCCGGCTGAGATGCCCTCGTGGCCGGGTTGGAAGGCAAGGAGAGTTCATACGGGGTGTCTGCCGGCGGGTGGGTGCGGCTTGAGGCGATCAGCGCTCAGGCCGGAGGGCGCGGTGGCTCAGCAGCGGCCGCATCCACGACGCGCCCTTCGCGCACGATGCGGTCCACCAGGAAGATTGGCCGGCCGCGGGTCTGTATGAAAATGCGGCCAAGGTACTCGCCGATGATGCCGAGCATGAATAGTTGCAGACTGCCGAGCAGCACGACCGCGCCGATCAGGCTCGTCCAGCCATGAGGGGTGCCGCCGATGAAGAGCCGGGAAGCCAGCGCGTACGCCAGCAGCACCAGACCGAGCAGCGCGGTGACCGATCCCACCACCGTCGCAAACGCCAGCGGCTTGAGGCTGGACGACACCACGGCGTCGAAGGCCAGCTTCAGCAATTTGCTCAGCGGGTATTTGGAAGTGCCGGCGAACCGGGCGTCGCGATCGTAGAAGACGGGCGTCTGTCGGAAACCGAGCCAGCTCACCATGCCGCGGAGGAACGGCTGCCGCTCCGGCATGGCGCAAAGCAGGTTCACCACGCGGCGGCTGAGCAGGCGGAAGTCGCCGGAGTCCAATTGCGTGGGGACATCGGCCAGCCGCGCGAGCAGGCGGTAGAACGCGGCGCAGAGAATCCGCTTGGGGACAGAGTCGCCCGGCCGGGTTCGGCGCTGGGCGTAGGCGACGTCGGCCCCGTCGTCCATGGCCCGCATCAGTTCGGGGAGCAGTTCCGGCGGGTCCTGGAGGTCGGCGTCCATCACCAGCACGCGTTCGCCGCGCGCGACATGGAGGCCGGCGGTCAGTGCCAGTTGATGGCCGTGATTGCGCGACAGGTTCACGGCGACCAGGCAGGGATCGCGGCGCGACAACTCGACGACGATCTCCCACGTGCGATCGGTCGAGCCGTCGTTCACCGCGACGAATTCGTAGGGCCGGTTGAGCGCGGCGCATACGGCGGTGACGCGGCGATGAGTTTCCGCGATGACCTCGGCTTCGTTGTGCGCGGGAATGACCACGGATAGATATGGCGCGGCACTGGTGTTCACGACGGGTTAAAGTGGCCGCAAGCCGGCCGGGAAGGCAAGTCCCGCGGCGACGCCAGGGCCGCCGGTGCCGTGCGCTCAACCGGTCAGGCCGTTCGCAGGAGGTCACGCAGGCGCTCCGGATCACTCGTCGGCGGCTGGCAGGCGGTGCCGGTGCAGACATAGGCGACCGCCCGACCCTCGCCGGCGGCCAGCGTGCGGGCGAAGGGCTCGACAGGACCGCGGGTGCCGAGCACAAGCCGATGGGGCTGGTACACCGCGAGAGCGGCCAGGAGGAGCGCCCGGAATTCCGGAGCTGCGGGATCCCCGGTCAACACCACGCGCGTGGGCGGATGGTGCCAGAAGGCCAGCGCCTGCAGCAAACAGGGCACGGCCTGGGGGAGTTGGCGCAAGCGGTCCGCGAAGAGGCGCAACGTCCATTCCGCCTTTTCGCGGAAGTCGTCGCGATCGGAGATGGCCGCAAGTTTGAGCAACGCCAGCGCCGCCACCGAGTTCCCGGACGGTTCGGCGCCGTCGTAATCCTCCTTCAGCCGGAGAATGAGGTCGCCGCCGGCGCCATCGGTTTGCCAGAACCCGCCGGCCTCCCGGTCGGCGAAGCGCTGGATCATCGCCTCGGCCAAAGTGAGCGCGAACCCCAGGTGCTCCGCAGCAGTGGTGGCTTCGTAGAGTTCGATGACGCCGGACAGCAGAAACGCATAGGCGTCCAGCAATTGCACCGTGTCCCGGTCCCCGTCACGCCAGCGATGGTACAACGTGCGGGTGGTGGGGTCCCAAAGCCGCCGCTTGAGGAAGGCGAGATTCCGCTCTGCCGCCGCGAGGTAAGTGGGTTCGTCCAACACCGCCGCCGCGCGGGCGAGCGCGCCGAGCATCAGGCCGTTCCAGGAGGCCAGGACCTTGTCATCCAGATGCGGCCGAATCCTGCGCGTACGAACGGTCAGCAGCTTCGTTCGCGCGGCGGCCAGCAGTCGGGACTCGTCCGGCGTCAGGGTGGGATCGGCGATGGTGAGGACGTTCTGGTTCGGCAGCGGGTCGGGATCGCTGTGGTCCACGAAGTTGCCGTGTTCGGTCACGCCGAAGTAGCGGGCGGCAACCGCAAATTCGTCCGGGGCGAGGGCGGCCGCCATCTCCGCGCGGGTCCAGCAGTAGAACTTGCCCTCCTTGCCCTCACTGTCGGCGTCCTCGGCCGAGTAGAAGCCGCCCTCGGGATGCGTCAGGTCGCGCAACACGTAGCCGATGGTCTCGCGCGCCACCTCGGCGAAACGGGCCTCGCCGGTGGCGAGCCAGGTGTCGAGGTACAGGTGGATGAGCTGCGCGTTGTCGTACAGCATCTTTTCGAAGTGCGGCACGCGCCACTCGGCGTCCACCGAGTATCGGGCAAAGCCCCCGCCGAGCTGATCGTACATGCCACCGGCCGCCATGCGCTCGCAGGTGTGCCGGACCATACTCAGCGCCTCCAGATCCCCGGTGCGAGCCCCGTGGGCGAGCAGAAACACCGGCACGCTGGGCCGCGGGAATTTCGGCGCGTCACCAAAGCCGCCGTGTTGACGATCGTACTCGGCCTTGAAGGCCGCCGCGGCGGCGTTGAGTGCCTCCGGTCCGGGTACGTCTCCGGTCGGCGTTTCGCGCTGCGACCATTCGGACAGTCGCCGGGTAATGCTGTCGGCGGACTGGAATACGTCGGCACGCCGCGTGCGCCAGACTTCCACGATCTGCCGCAAGACGCTGAGGAAGCTCGCGCGACCGTGGCGCGGCGTCGGCGGGAAGTAGGTTCCCCCGAAGAACGGTTTCAGGTCAGGGGTGAGGAAGACGTTCAAGGGCCAGCCGCCACCGCCCTGAGTGGCCTGGACGTAGGTCATGTAGATCTTGTCCACGTCCGGCCGCTCTTCGCGGTCCACCTTGATGCTGACGAAGTGTTCGTTGAGAAACCGCCCCACTTCGTCGTCCTCGAACGATTCCCGCTCCATCACGTGGCACCAGTGACACGTGCTGTAACCGATGCTCAGAAAGATGGGCTTGTCTTCGGCGCGGGCGCGACGGAAGGCCGCTTCCCCCCAGGGATACCAGTCCACCGGGTTGAACTGGTGTTGGAGCAGGTACGGCGATTTCTCGCCGGACAGATGGTTGGTGGGCCGGGCTGGGGAAGTGGGATTCACGGCGGTTGGCGAAGCAGCAGAGCACGGCGGTCACGCCGCGAACGGGCGGTTGGTCTGTCGCATGACCCGCCAACGTAGCGTCCGCCGGCGACCGGGCAAACGCCCGGAGGAGCGGTGATTCGATTCCGGCCGGCGCCGACGGGCGTTCACGCCGTCGGATCGAAGCACGGGACGGGCAGTTGCTCGCCGCCGCGGAGCGCCGACTGGTGGGCCACGATCCCCGGCGCCGTGTAGGCCACCGCCTCGTACACGTCCACGGCCGGCCGGCGGCCCTTCACGAGGGCGTCCACAAACTCGTGCGTGAGGAAGGTATGCGATCCCTCGTGCCCGCTGTCGTGGCGGAGCGGCTCGGGCAGCAGGTCGGTCTTCCACCATTCCGGCTGCGCGTAGTGCTCGAACTCCGGAAGCTGCCGCTCGAAGCCGCCGCTGTCCTTTTCGGTCTGCTTGCCTGCCCGCACGATCACCGGACCGAGGCCGTTGGGATGCGGAAAGAAGAAGCTCATCTTGTCGCCGTACCACTGGGCGCGTTCCGTGCCGCGATGCGCGCCCTTCCAGTAGATGGCCACGCGGAAGGCGTTCCCACGGTTGGTGGTGAAAAAGGCCGTCTCGTTCCAGAACGGGTTGCCGTAGGCATTGTCTTTCAGGATGGGGTCGCCGTCCCCCCAGCCGGCGCAGGAAACCCTGGTCAGCCGCTCGCCGGTCACTCCGACGAGATGCGCGGTGCAGTGCGTCGGGTAGTGCATGGGCGGGAAACCGTGCCGCCAGGTGCGTTGCCCGTTCTCCCAGAACAGCACCTCCAGGCCTGCGTGGTGGTACTCGGACTCGCAGTAGTAGAGGCTGCCAAAGCGGCCCTCCTGGAAAAACTTCCGCGCCGAGATGGTGGGCTGCTGGTAGTAGCTGGTCTCCGCCATCATGTAGGTGAGGCCCGTTTGCTTCACGGTGTCCACGAGCAGCCGGCATTCCTCCAGCGTCATGGCGGCCGGCACGGCGCAGATGACATGCTTGCCGGCCTTCAACGCGGCCACGCTGTGCGGCACATGATCGGGAGCGCCGGTGAAGACCGCCACCGCGTCCACCGTATTGTCGCGGATCAGGCTCTCCAGCGAGTCATGCACGTTGTCGCAGCGGAATCGGTTCCGGAGGGCGGTGCGACGTTCCGGCCGCAAGTCACTGACGGCGGTCACCTCACAGTTCGGGTGCTCGTGCCAGTAGAAACTGCAGCCGAAGCCGCCGCCCACGACGCCGATGCGGACTTTCTTCGCCGCGGGCTCGGCGAACGCAAACCGGGGCGCGACGGCCGCCGCCGACAATGCCGTCGCCGTGGCGGTGAGAAAACCTCGTCGAGGAAGAAGCGTGGACTTCATGGCGCGCCAGTCTAGGCCGCCGTTCAACGATGGCCAGTCGGGAGTGGATGGAAACGATGCCGCTTCGGCCCGGCGGGCCGTTTTCCTTGCGGGGTCGGATTTCGGCGGGCAGTTTCCGGCGCGATGAGACTCCTGCCAGCGCTGGCGGCCTGCCTGGTCCTGTTGTCACTGACAGGGCCGGGTGCCGCTCGTCCGCCCGCGCCGCCGCCGGGGAAAACGGTCGTCAATGGACGCGAGTACCAGGAGATGGCCACCTTCGCCCGCGATAAGGGGATGACCTACTCGTGGGACGGCCGGAGCCGGAGTCTCCGCGTGTCTAGCAAGTCGGTGCGGCTGGATTTTTCGATCAACCAGCGCGACATGAAGGTCAACGGCGTCGTGGTCTGGCTCTCGTTCCCGGTGGTGCTGGTGAGTGGCAAGGTCTATCTCTCGACCACCGATGTTCGCAGCACGTTGGATCCCTTGCTGCGCCCGCCGCGTAATGCCGCCGGGCAAAAGGTCCGGGTCGTTGCGCTGGACCCCGGGCACGGGGGGCACCAGCCGGGGCACCAAGCTGGCGCGGAGTTGGAGAAGACCCACGCCCTGCTCCTTGCGCGAAAGGTGCGCGCGTTGCTGCGGGCTTCCGGGCTGACGGTGGTGATGACGCGCGACGCGGATGAGTTCGTGGACTTGGATCAGCGCCCCGAAATCGCCCGCCGCCAAAAGGCCGACGTGTTCGTCAGCCTTCACTACAATGGCGCCGAGGGAGAAGGCAGTTCCGCGAGCGGGGTCGAGGTCTATTGCCTGACACCGGCCGGCGCGTCCTCGACGAACACCCGCGGGGACAGCTCCATTTCCGCCAAGGCGTGGCCCGGCAACCTGAACAACAGCCGCAATATGCTGCTCGCCTTCCAGGTGCATAAGGCCATCGTCGGCGCCGTGGACGGGAATGACCGGGGGTTGCGCCGGGCACGGTTCGCCGTCCTGCGCAACGCCACGATGCCTGCGATCCTCGTCGAGGGCGGGTTCATGAGCAATCCCGCGGAAGCCAAGCGCATCTACAGCGCAGCCGGGCGCGACCAATTGGCGCGGGCGATTGTGGACGGCATTTTGGCGTACAAGCGCCTCGTTGAGCGGTAACGCCGGGCCGATACTCACTTGGCCTTGGAGGAGCCAGCCGAGCCGCCGCCACCCGATTTCCCCACCCCCGCAATCAGCAGCGCGCCCGTGATCAATCCGACCGCGAACCAGGCGAAGTACATCAACGCGGCCGGCAGCTTCACCGGTCGGGACATCAGCGGCGGCAGGGCAAAGGCGACCGTTTCCTTGTTATGCATGCCCACGAGGACCAGCAGCAGGAGCACCACGACCAGCAGAACCAGTTTGGCGATTAATCGGGCATTCATGGCTCGACGACCGGGAAAACCTTAAGGAGCTGCCCCGCCTTGGTCAATGATGCACCCGCGCAGGTCGTGCTCGACGCCCGCCCGCCGGGCGGTAGCGTGGCGGGCGCTATGACTGACCCACGCTACACGAAGCTGGCGGAACTTCTCATCGGTTACTCCACCGCGCTCAAGAGAGGCGAAACCATCCTGCTCGACATGATGGACGTGCCGGACGAGATGGTCGTCGAGCTGGTCCGCGCCGCGCGGCGGGCCGGCGGCACGCCGCTGGTGGAAATCCGTCGCACCCGCGTCATGCGCGAAGCGATGCGGGCCACCGACGAGCGGCACGCTTCGCTGGCCGCCGAGGTCGAGATGTACCGGATGAAGAAGATGCACGCCTATGTCGCGATCCGGGGCGCGGACAATGCCGCCGAGTACTCCGACGTGCCGTCCGACAAGCTGCAGCTTTACACCCGCACCCTGCGGCCGGTGCAGGACCAGCGCGTCAACCACACCAAGTGGGTCGTTCTCCGCTGGCCCACCCCCAGCCTAGCTCAGGCCGCCAACCTGAGCACCGAGGCCTTTGAGGACTTCTACTTCGACGTCTGCACGATGGACTACCGCAAAATGGCCAAAGCCCTCAAACCACTGGCCGCGCGGATGCGCCGGGCCGACCGCGTCCACCTCAAAGGTCCCGGGACCGACCTCACTTTCAGCATCAAAGGCATCGGCGCCAAACCGTGCGACGGCCTTCGCAACATCCCGGACGGCGAGGTCTTTTCCTGCCCCACCCTCAAGTCGGCCAACGGGGTCATTCAGTTCAACACGCCCACCATTTACGCCGGCACCAAGTTCGAGAACATCCGCCTCGAGTTGAAGAACGGCCGGATCGTCAAGGCCACCGGCACCAACGAGACGCGGCTGAACGAAATCCTCGATACGGACCCGGGCGCGCGGTACATCGGCGAATTCAGCCTCGGGTTCAATCCGTACATCCTCAACCCCATGTGCGACATTCTCTTCGACGAGAAGATCGCCGGCTCGCTGCACTTCACGCCGGGGCAGGCGTACGCCGACTGCGGGAACGGCAACAAGTCCGCCGTCCACTGGGACATGGTGCTGATCCAGCGACCCGAGTGGGGCGGCGGTGAGGTGTGGTTCGACGGCGAACTGATCCGCAAGGACGGCCGGTTCCTGCCGAAAGACCTGCAAGGCCTGAACCCGGAGCGACTGAAGTAACCGGACCGGAGTGGTCGGGGGCCGGGCCGTTGAGGACCGCGTCAGCAGGCCTCACTTGGGAGCTGGCGGTTCTGCGGGGGCCGGGGCGTTGGTGGCCTTCGGGGTCAGGCGGTGGATTTCGATCTCATACTTCCGAGCCGTGCCGGCACGGTTGGCCGCCGTGGCCACCGGCAAGGCTTCCTGATAGAAGCGGAGGAGGTCGGGGTAGTTCGGGTTTTCCTTGAAGAGCTGTTCCCACAGGTCGAGCGCCTCTTGAGGCCGGTTGAGCTGCGCCAGCAGGCGCGCAGCGGCAAACTGCAGCTCGATTCGCTGCGCCTTGCTCGGGTTGAGCTTGAGTGCCTCGAGGTACTCGGTGGCGGCGGCGGCGGTTTGCCCGTCCGCCCGAAGCAGGTCGCCGAGCTTTTGGCGCAGCACGGCGCTCCGCTGGGTTTCCGGCTGGCCCGCCAGGTGGGCGATCGTTTCGGTGGCCGCGCCGGACGCGACCAGGCGGCGGTTGGCCGCGTGCAACAGCGGCCACTCGACCAGCGGACTGCGGCGCTGGTTCAGCTCCGCGACCCGTTCCTCTTCGCTCCGGCCGCGCGGGCGATACAGGGGGTCGCCCACGACGATGGTCTGCCACGACAATCCGCTTTGGGCAGCGTAGGCCGCTTCGCCGAAGGTGAACCCGCGCGCGAGCAGGCGGTCAAAAAAAACGGCGAGGTTCGGCGTTCCCTCGAGGTAAGGCTCGTCCACGAAGCCGATGGTCGCCGCCGCGCCCTTGCCCAGCAACGTCCCCACCCAACTGGACTGATTCCGCACGGTGCGGGCGCTGAACGAAAAGAGGTGGTACGCCACCGCGCCCGGCATGAAGTCCACCTCGGGCCGGGTGAACGGGCCGCTCACCGCCTGATCGTACCAGCCGGCGTACACCGCGATGCGGGGCAGCGGCAGCGTGGCGGGAAACGTGGCAGCGTTGGTGTCGAGCAGCGTCTCGAACCCCTGCCGCCGGGCGGTTTCCGCAGCCGCGAGAATCCATTCGTCGCCCACCGCGTAGTTGCCGTCCTTGAGGCCGCGCGCGTCGAAGTAGGCGCGGCCCCAGAAGCCGTTGGTCTCCGCGTTGAGCGCCCGGTCCACCAGATCGCGCGCGACATTCAAACTCGGGCCGTCGAGCCGGGCCACCATGAGAATCCCCTTCGACACGTTGATGGCTGCCCCGTCCTCCGCCTCAAACACCGGATTCCGCGTCACGCCGGTCAACGGCAAGCCCGCCCGGGCCAGCGGCAGCAGCGCGAGTTCAGAGTCCACCGCGGCCTCGTTGCGGCGTAGTTGCTGGGGCAGGCGGTCCTGGAACGGCTCGACCAGTGTGGCATCGCGGGTGATGCGGGTGGGCACGCCGTAGGTCAGGACGAGGTACCGCAACGGGGTGGGCTTCGGCGTCCATAAAACCGACCCGGCTTTGCCCTCGGAGGCCGGAACAATCGTGGAGTCAAACGCGAGCAGCCCTCGTTCCTCGAGCGCGGCCAGGAGGGGAGCTTTGAGGCTCGCGTTGAACTCGGCGCGGGTGATGTTTTCGGTGGTGGGCAGGTTGAGCCCCAACAGCCGGTTCTGCGGGATCCCGCGGCGTTTGGCGTAGTGCTCGGCCACCAGCCGGGAATCCGGCGCGGTCCGCAGGTTGAACACCACGAACACTTCGTCACCAGGTGTCGCAGCGACAGCCCGGAAGGCCGGGCCGAGGGCCATTGCCAGCAGCAAGGCGAGCGCGAGCCAGCACTGTCGCCGGCCCGGGCGTGTCCGGCGAGTCGCCCCGTGATGGACCGGGAAGTTTCGTTTCACTCTGCAATAACCACCCGAAGCCGATCGTACGCAAATTCGACCCCCGGCGGCAGCTCCCGCTGGTCCACGTCGTGATCAAAGTGGTGGGTCAGGTGGGTGAAATAGGTGCGGCCCGCCCCGATGCGACGGGCGGCGTTCAGCGCCTGGTCCAGGCACATGTGGGTGGGATGCGGTTCGCGGCGGAGCGCATCGAGCACCACCACCTCGACGCCGCGCACCCGCTCGATGACCTCCGCCGGCACTTCCTGGCAGTCGCTCAGATACGCCAGCCGCTTGGTTCCCGCCTGCTCGAACAACAGGCCGGTGGTCACGAGGCTGCCGTGAGGCAATGGCAGCGGCGTGATGCGCAGGTCGCCCAGGGTGAACGGCCCCTCGATGATGTGCGGCTCCGGCCGGAAGTACCCCCGGTAGATCGGCCGGCCGTCGAAAGCGTACTCGAAGACCCGCGCCAGCGTAGCCATGGTCGCCGCCGAGGCATAGATCGGCAGTGGGCCGTCGCGCACGTCACAGAAACGCCGGCAGTCATCCATGCCCATGATGTGATCCGCGTGGCCGTGGGTGACGATCACAGCGTCCAGCCACTTGATGCCCTCGCGCAGCATCTGAATGCGAAATTCCGGCGAAGTGTCCACCACCAGCTTCACTTGGTCGGTGGCGACGTAGATCGAAGGCCGCAGCCGGTGGTTCTTCGGGTTCGCCAGAAACTCGGGCGGGTAATCACGGGCGATCATCGGCACGCCTTGCGACGTGCCGGTGCCCAGGAAGAGGAAGGAGAAGGCCATGAGATCGGGCGGTTGGCGCCGCCGGGTCACCGTCTCATCAAGTCCTCGATCGCATCCGCTTCGAGCGGGATGTCCGCCATCAGGTCCACGTTGCCGTCGCGGCCGATGACCACGTCATTCTCGAGGCGCACGGCAAGCCCCTCCTCCCGGATGTAGATCGCCGGCTCGACGGTCATCACCCAGTTCTCCTCGAACGGTTCGGTGGTGATGCCCACGTCGTGAACATCCAAGCCGAGGGGGTGCCCCACCCCGTGCATGAAATAGCGCTTGAACGCCGGCCGGGCCGGGTCTTGCCGCTTGATCTCGCGCAGCGACAGCAGGCCGAGGTCCACGCACTCCTTCTCGATCAATTGCTCCGCCTCGCGCTGCCACTCTTTCCATTTCTTGCCCGGCCGCAACCCGGCGATGCACGCCCGCAGGACGCGCAGCACCGCGTTGTACACCTGGCGCTGCCGGCGGGTGAACCGGCCGTTCACCGGAATCGTCCGCGTAAGGTCGGAATTGTAGTTCGCGTAGCTTGCCGCCACGTCGAGCAGCAGCAGGTCGCCATCGCGACACGGCTGGTCGTTGTCAATGTAGTGCAGGACGCAGGCATTGGCGCCGCTGGCGATGATGGGCGTGTAGGCAAAGTTGCCGCCGCCGCGAATGAACTCATGGGCAAACTCCGCCTCGAGCGCCAGCTCGGTGATCCCGGGCTTCACCTTGCGGGCAACGCGGCGGAACCCCTTGTCGGTGAGCGCGCAGGCTTCCCGGATCAGCTCGATTTCCAGCGGGGACTTCACGACCCGCAACCGGTGGAGAATCCGGGCCAGCCGGTGGTACTGGTGCAGCGGGTACCGTTCCCGCACCGCGCGCACAAACCGGGCCTCCCGCGTCTCGACCTCGATGACCGCGCGCTTGTGCTCGTTGGCGTTCAGATAAACGTGATCGGCCTCACACATGACCCGGTGGAACAGCGGGGGAAACTCCTCCAGCCAGTAGATGTGCTCGATGCCCGTGCGCTTCCGCGCCTCCTCCTTGGTCAGCTTGTGCCCTTCCCAGGTGGCGAGCAGTTCGTTCGTCTCGCGCAGAAACAGCATCTCGCGGTGCTTTTCGTCATCCGCATCCGGGTACAGGACCAGGATCGTCTGCTCCTGGCTGACGCCGGTCAGGTAAAAGAGGTCGGAGTTGGGCACCAGGCGCAGCGTGCCGTCGGCGTTGGTGGGGAGGATGTCGTTGGCGTTGACCACGGCGACCGAGTTGGGCAGCAGCCGCTCGCACAGCCGGGCGCGGTTCTCGACAAACAGCTTGGGATCAATGGCGCGATGTCTCATCTGCCCGCTAGTAAGCGCCCAGCCCGCGCGCCGCGCGAGCCGAAAGTCCGCCGGTCGCGCTTGTGGAACGCCGACTTCTCCGGCTCAATCAGCTTCAACGCTGTGGCAAACCGAATGAATCGCTCACACTCCCCTGTCTCGCCGATGAAGGACCGCCTCGCCAGCCGCCGAGGGTCGGGCCGCGGCCGCCGGCTGCTGGCCACCGTGCTCTTCGGAAGCGTCCTTCCCCTGGTCGTGGCGGAGGATTGGCCCACGCTGGGCCGCGCCTGGGATCGCAATCCCGTGTCGGCCGAGCGCGGCCTGCCGGCCTCGTTCGATCCCGCCACGGGACAAAACATCAAGTGGGTCGCCAAGCTCGGGACGGAAACGCACTCGTCGCCCGTAATTGCCGGGGGCCGCGTACTCATCGGTACCAATAACGGCGAACCGCGCGACCCGAAGTATCAGGGCGACCGCGGCGTGCTGATGTGTTTCGACGAGCGGGACGGCCGCTTCCTCTGGCAACTGGTCGTTCCCAAGCGCGTCGAGGACATCTACTTCGACTGGCCCAACAGCGGCATGTCCTCGACCGCCACATTCGAAGGCGACCGCGCCTACCTGGCCGACAACCGCGGGGTCGTCTTGTGCGTGGATCTTCACGGGATGGCGAACGGCAACGACGGCCCCTTCCGCAACGAGGCGATCTACTTCGCCCGCCAGGCGACCAACGACCTCGCCCGCGGCGCCCCGGCGGTCTTTTTCCCCGACGGCACTCTGCGGCCGGACGCCCCTCCGCCGGCGCGCGTCGAGCCAGGGCCGCTGGACGGCGACATCATCTGGATGTTCTGCCTGAGCAGCGGCGCGGGGATTTGGTCCCACGACGCTGCGCACACATCGGTCCTCATCCGGGGCCCGCATCTGTACCTGAACACCAGCACCGGCGTGGACAACACGCATCGCCGGATCCGCCGGCCCAATGCGCCCAGCCTGGTGGTGCTGGACAAGGCGACCGGGCGGTTGCTCGCGCGCGAGCGGGAGGGCATCGGGCCGAACATCTTTCACTCGACGTGGGCGCCGCCCGCGCTGGCCGTCATCGGCGGCCGCGAACTCATCCTGTTCAACGCCGGCAACGGGATCACCTACGCCTTCGAGCCGCTGCCGACCGATGCGCCGATCACCGAGGTGCAAACCTTGAAGAAGGTCTGGGAGTTTGACTTCGACCCTGAGGCGCCCAAAACCGACGTGCATCGGTTTCACCTGAACAAGACCGAGGGCCCGAGCAACTTCTATGGCGCGCCGGTCTATCACGACGGTCTGGTGTACGCGGCGGGCGGCGGCGACCTGTGGTGGGGCAAGAACGCCGCGTGGCTGAAGGCCTTCCGGCCGCCCGGGGACGCCGCGGGAGCCGGGGCCCCGGCCTGGAGCTACCCGGTGGTGCGGCACACCTTCTCGACCCCGGCCGTCCACGACGGTCTGGTCTATGTCACCGATTGCAGTCAGAACCTCCACTGCGTGGACGCGAAAACCGGCGCCGCGGTCTGGACGCACGAATTGCGCGGCGAAACCTGGGCCTCGCCGTTCGTGGCGGACGGCAAAGTGTATGTCGGAACGCGACGCGGCTTCCTCCACGTGCTGGCCGCGCAGCGCGAGAAGAAGGAACTCGCGGAAATCGCGCTGCGCACCCCGATCAGCGCCACGACCGTCGCGGCCAACGGCGTCCTTTACGTGGCCACGATGACGCGGCTCTACGCGGTTGCCGCGCCCTGAACCGATGAGTATCAGGGCCGCCGCCATGGACTTGCGCCCGGCGCTCGCACCGGCCGTCGGCGGGCCGACCGGGCAGTTGCGGCGACGGGCCGGACAACGGCTGCTTCGATCCGGCGATTTTGCGCAACGGCCGCTTCGTCCGGACGCGCGGCTACTGCACGGACGTGTTCTTCCGGCGGGCGGTCGAGTGGATGGCCGCCCGGCGCACCGCGGGCCGGCCGTTCTTTGCCTCCGTCACGCCCAACGTCCCCCACGACCCGTTCATCAGCCCCGGTGCGGAATGGGAACATCCCTGCCTCGAGCACGGCCTCGGTGCCAACGCCGTCGCCCACGACGCGGTGATCGCGAACCTTGACTTCAATGTTGGTCGGTTGTTGGACCGGCGAGAGCGCGACCACATCGCAATCCACACGTGGTGATTTTCCTCACCGACAACGGCCATTCCGTGCCCGGCCCCTTTAACGCGGGCCTGCGCGCGGCCAAGGCCACCGTCTATCATGGCGGCGTTCGCGTCCCGTCGTTTTGGCGCTGGCCGGGCCGCTGGGAACCGGGCGACCGGCCGCAAATGGCAGCGCACGTGGATGTTTTTCGGACCCTCGCCGAGCTCGCGGGCGCGCCGGTGCCGGACACCGTGCGGCCGCTCCTCGAAGGCCGCAGCCGGGTGCCGACGCTCGAGAATCCGCGGGTGCCATGGCCCGACCGCGTGCTCGTCAGCCACCTCGGACACTGGAAAACCGGCGGCGTGGCGAACGCCAAATTCACGCATGCCGCCATCCGCAACGCCCGCGTCAAGCTGGTTAACCATGTCGAGCTGTACGACCTCCAGTCGGACCCTGCCGAGTCGCGCAATGTCTTGGACGCTCACCCGCAGGTGGTCAGCGACCTGCGGGCCGCGAATGACCGCTGGTGGGCTGAAATCCCGCCGAACCTGGAGAACGAACTGGCGCGGGGACCGGCCATCAATCCGTTCAAGGCCCGCTATTGGGCGCAGTTCGGTGGCGGGCCAACCGAGGCGTTTTTGCGGCGAATGGATCCGGAGCGGAAGTTCACGCCCGCTCCCTGAGCCGGTCCCACGCCTTCGGCCTTTGCTTCCGGGCGCGACGGCGGCGTAGTCTCTCACCGTGAACCGCACCGCTTTGATCACTGGCGCTTCGCGGGGGATTGGTCGGGGAATCGCCCTGGCCCTCGCGCCCCTGGGCCATGACCTGTTGATCAACTACGCCCGCAACGAAGCCGCGGCCCGGCAGACCGCCGCCGACTGCCTTGCCGCCGCGCGCTCGGCCGGCCGCGAAATCCGCGTCGAATGCCACCGCGCGGACATTGCCCGCGCCGACGAACGCGAAGCCCTCGTGAGCTTCGCCCGGTCCGCCTTCGGCCAACTGGACCTGCTCGTCAACAACGCCGGGATTGCCCCGGCCATTCGCGCGGACCTGCTGGAAGCCTCAGAGAGCAGTTTCGACCACCTCATCGCCACGAACCTGAAAGGCCCCTGCTTTCTGACCCAGCAGGTGGCCCGCTGGATGATCGAAAGTCAGGAACGGCTCGCGCGCGAGGATCCCGGCCCCCCGTCGCGGAAGATCATTTTCATCTCTTCGATCAGCGCCTATGCCGCATCAGTGAATCGCGGCGATTACTGCGTGTCGAAAGCCGGCGTGGCGATGCTCGTCAAGCTCTTCGCCGCACGCCTGGCCACACACGGGATCGGCGTTTATGAGGTCCGCCCGGGGATCATCGCCACGGACATGACCGGGCCCGTGAAGGACAAGTACGACCGGCTGATTACCGACGGTCTGACACCCATCCGCCGCTGGGGCACGCCGGAAGACGTGGGCCGCGCCGTGGCGGCCATCGCGCAGGACCTGCTGCCGTTCAGCACGGGCGAGGTCATCAACGTGGACGGCGGGTTTCAGCTGCGGACGCTCTGAGCGCCGGGCCGGTCCAGCGAACCGGACTCCGCCCCGGGGCGTTTGACGCTGCGGGACCGATGTGAAACGGTTCGCGAGAATCAAACTGCGGTTCCTCTCCACCGCGTTCCTAAAACATGCCCGAAGAGAAACTGGTCACCGAAGCCGCCTCCGCGCCGTCGGCGCGGTTGCGTCCGCCGCTACGCCGCGCCTTGCTCGCGGCCGTGGTGCTGGGCGCGGGCTGGTTCGCCTGGCAAACGCTGCGGCCGTCGCCAGCGGTGCCGGCGCCGCCTGATCCCGCCCGACTGGAGCCGCAGTTGCGCGCCTACCTGGACGAGATGGTCGCGTGGACTCGAGGCGGGGCCCGCGACCCGCAGCGGCACGCGACGTTGGGGCTGGCCTACGCCGCCAACAACCTCTGGGCCGAAGCGCGCCTGGCCTTTTCGAACGTGGTCCAACTCAACCCGCGCGAGCCGCTGGCGCTGCTGTATTACGCAGTTGCCCATCAGGAGTTGGGCCAAACCGACGAGGCGCTGCGACTGCTCCGGGAACTGGCGGAGCGCTTCCCGCAGTTTGCTCCGGGTCAGTACCGCCTGGGCGAGGCGCTCCTGCGGGCCGGGCAGATGGAGGAAGCGGAGCGGGCGTTCACCCGGCTCATGGCGACCGCCCCGGGCGAGTGGCGCGGGCCGGCCGGACTGGGCGAGGTCAAGTTGCGGCAAGGGGCCGCCGAAGAGGCCGCCTGTCTGCTTGAACAAGCGGTGGAACTGGACGCTGCCGCCCGTCCTGCCCGGTATCTCCTGGGGCAGGCGTACGCGCGCCTCGGTCGGACGAACGACGCCCAGCGCGAACTCGCCCTCGGCCTCGACGCGCAGCATTACCCGATGCCGGACGACTGGTCGCGCCAGGCGCCGCAGCACATGAAACTGGTCCAGGACCAGACGGCGATGGCGCGCGAACTGGTCGAATCCGGCCAGTCGTGGAAGGCTATCCGGCTGCTCGAGGAGGCGCTCAAGCACAACACGAACAGCCTCGTCATCCTCAACAACCTGGGCATTGCCTACAACCAGGCCGGGCAGCCGCAGAAGGCCAGACCGCTGCTGGAACGGGCGCTCACGGTGGATCCCAATTACGTGCCGGCCGTGGTCGCCCTGTCGGCAGCCGAGGTTGGTCTGGGCCAGTTCGAGGCGGCGCTCACGAACGCGCTCCGGGCGGTTGAGTTGGCGCCCCGGAGCGTCCAACCATATCTCGCGCAAGCCAACGCCCTGCTCGCGCTGGAGCGCGACGCCGAGGCCGTCGCCGCGCTGGAGCGGGCCTTCGAACACGATCCTCAAAACGTGCAGATCCTCACCGACATGGGGGACATTTTTCTGCGCAACCTGGGCAGGGACGCCGAGGCTCTGGCCCGGTTCCGGCAGGCGGTCGCGGTGGCTCCGCTCTCGCTGCTCGCGCACCTTAAGCTGGCGGACGCGTATCTCGTCCTGGGCAATGGTCCGGCCGCCGCCGAAGCCCTGGAGGCAGCCCGTCGGCTGGCGCCGGATGACCCGAATGTGCTGGCGCTGGACCGTGCGCTGAAAGCGCTGCCGAAATGAAAATGGCCCCTTGCCAGGCATCCGTCGGGGCGATCCGCTACGGCCTTTTCGCCGCCGTCCTGCTGGCGCTGGCGGGCTGCTCCCGCCCGACGCAGACCGACGGGCAGCGACAGGCTGCGGCCGGCGCGCGTCCCCCGGAGGCGCCGTGGTTCGAGGAGGTCGGCCGCGAGGCCGGGGTTGATTTTCGCATGACCACCGGCCATCGGCCGGGCCGGTACCTGATGCCCGAGATCAAAGGCGGCGGCGTGGGGTTGCTCGACTTCGATGGCGATGGATTGCTGGACCTCTTCTGTGTCCAGGCCGGCTCGCTGTACCCTGACGTGACGAATCGTCCCGGCCACAAGCTCTATCGCAACGAGGGGGGCTGGAAGTTCACCGACGTAACGGCCCGGGCCGGCGTGGCCGGAAACGGTGCGTTCGGCATGGGCTGTGCCGTGGGGGACTACAACCACGACGGTCGCCCGGATCTCTACGTCACCGCGCTCGGCCCGAACCAGCTCTTCCGCAACAACGGCGACGGCACGTTCACCGACGTGTCCGCGGCGGCGGGCGTGGCGGATCCCACCTGGGGTGCGAGCGCCGCGTTTGTGGATTACGACCGCGACGGTCACCTCGATCTGGTCGTCGCCAATTACATCCGCTGGTCGCCGGAGATCGAGGTCGAGTGTTTCTCCCAGGGCGGCCGGCCGGACTACTGTTCGCCCCTGAACTACAAGGCGCCGTCGGTGGACACCCTGTTCCGCAATCGCGGCGATGGCACGTTTGAGAACGTCACCATTCGGGCGGGTTTGGACCGGGCGTATGGATACGGTTTGGGTGTCGTGGGCACGGACCTTACGGGCGATGGCTGGCCGGACCTGTACGTGGCGAACGACGCCACCCCGAACCAACTTTGGGTGAATCAGCACGACGGCACCTTCCGCGACGAGGCGATGATTCGCGGGTGCGCGGTGAACGGCCTGGGCATGTCCGAGGCCGGCATGGGCATCGCGCTGGTGGACACACTGAACCGGGGTGTCTTTGATCTCTTCATCACCCACCTCGTCGGCGAGGCCAACCGCCTCTTTCTGAACCGGGACGGCTATTTCACGGATCACGTCACGCCGCGCGGTCCGGGTGCCACGAGCTGGCCGCATACCAGTTTTGGGGTGGGGTTCTTCGACTTCGACCACGACGGGCAGCTCGACGCCTACATCGTCAATGGTCGGGTCAAGCGCGGCGTGACCGACCTCGATCCGAGCGACGAGTACGCCGAGCCGAACACGCTGTTGCGAGGTTTGGGAGAAGGAGCCTTCGAAGAAGTCCAACCCACCGGGGGAACCTCGCCGGTCCTGCTGGCGGCGGGCCGCGGGGCCGCGTACGGCGATCTCGACAATGATGGCGACGTGGACGTCGTGATCACCAATCGGGACGGCCCGACCCATCTGCTGCGCAACCTGGCGGGGAACCGGGGGCGCTGGCTGCTGTTCCGCGTGCTGGACCGGCGCGGGTTGGACGCGATCAACGCCGAACTGCGGATCGAACAGGGCGCGTTTCGCCGGTGGCAGCGGGTCTTGCCGAACCAGAGCTACTGCTCGAGCAACGACCCGCGGGTTCACTTCGGGCTGGGCACGCTCGAGCGGGTGGAACGGCTCTGGGTTCGCTGGCCGGGCGGGACCGAGGAGGCGTTTGGCCCGTTCGCGGCGAACCAGACTTACGCCCTGCGCGAGGGGACTGGCCGGTCCGCTCCGTGACGGAAGCAACGGAAGCTGGTCTGGGAAATTGCCTGACGCCGCCGCGCAGGCTACCTCAGCAGCCGCGAGGCAAGCTCCGCGGAGGGTGTGGAACAGGTCTGCGCCCGGCCGAACCACCGATGCCGGTTGCGGGCGATCCGATCATACACCCAGTCGCGCAGCGGTCGGGGTACCAGGCGAAACGCGCCCAGCCAGCGCCAGGGAGCCGGCAGCAGGGCGACGATGCCCAGAGCGGCATCGGACTTGACCCGCACCAGGCCCGCGTGGAGCAGGACCACGCTGCGGATGGTGTCGGGCGACAGCCCGCGCGGGGTGAGCAGTCGCACGGCGATTTCGGAGCGCAGGGGGGCGAACTCGAATCGCCGCGCCGGATCATGGGCCACGACGAACCGCACCATGCGGTCGCAGAGCGCGCAGTCGCCGTCGAACAAAATGATCGGTCCGGAAGTCACGAGACACCCCCATTGGGCACTGGTGACACAGTGTGACCGGGGCGGGGCCGGCGCAACCCGCCGCCTACGACTTGATGTCGCGCAGTTGGAAGGCCGTCGCTCCAATGATGAACGTGGTGACGCACGCGCCGATCAGGATGGCCTGTGACTGGAGGATCTGCACCCACGGCACCGGCGTTCCAAAGACCAGCAACCAGCAGCGGAAATGGTGCGGCAGGAACCACTGCTCGTACCGGTCGAAGAAAGGGATGCTTTCCATCACGACGTTCAGGAAGAGGTAGGTCAGGGCGAGGATGGTGGCCGCGGCCGGCTTCATGTTGAAGCACGAGAACATGAACGCGAGGCTGACGATCGTGCAGGCGTTCACCGCCAGAAAGGCGTGGGAAAGCAGGAATCGCTGCAACCCCTCCCACGCCGGCAGCACGGCGAACGCGATGTTCGGCGCGAAGACGAACATGCCGCTCCACGGAAACCACAGCCGCGCGCACCCCAGAGCCGTGGCCCCCAGCACCAGGACCAGCACCGCGGCGAAGATCACGCCCGCAAGCCATTTGGCGAAGAGCAGCCGCAGCCGCGACACCGGCCGGCACAGGATCATGCGCAGGGTGCCGTCCTCCGCTTCCTTGGCCACCAGATCCCCGCCGACGAGGGCGGCAAACAGCGGCATCAGCAGGATGATTTGCGGCAACAGCATGAACACGGCAACGGTCAGCGCGGAGATGAACTCCTCGGCCAGGTAACCGTTGCCGCGCAGCAGGCGTTCGACATCGCTCTGCCACCGGGTGAACCGAAACGCGAGCAGCATCGCGTTCTGGCCAATGATGAAGGCTCCAAAGCCGATGTAGGTGCGCTTTTTCCCAAACAGCTTCCAGAGTTCATTGCGCAGGTGCAGCCAGAACATGCCGCCATCTTTGGCGATGGCGCCGGGGCCGACGAGTCGAATCCTCGCGGGTGCATGGGGCGGGTGCGGCGACGCCCCGGGGACCGCTTGCCATCTGGCGGAAATCCTCCGCCCCGCGCCCTTGCGGAATAGCTCGTGACTTCTTGCGGCTCCTCGAGCAGCCTTTGCCGGAAGGTGAAGACCTATGAAGAAGCGCTCTTCTGAGCCCATCCAGTCCCCGGAGTCCTCCAGCGGCCGGCTCGCCGGCCGCCGGGCCAGGGCGCTGCTCGCGTCGCTAATGGCCATCGCCGGCGCCCTGACCACCACCTCCTGCAAGGATCAGACGCCCGTGACGTTGCCCCCGCCCGCCGTGGTGGTGCGCGAGATCGCGCCCACGAACGTGCCTCTGCACGCCGAGTTCATCGGCCAACTCGATTCCCCGCAGAATGTCGAGATCCGCGCGCGCGTCGAGGGGTTCGTGGATCAGATGCTCTTTGTCGAGGGCACCGAGGTGAAGGCGGGCGACCCGCTCTTCAAGCTGGACGACAAGCCCTATCAGGAACGGCTCAAGGCAGCCAAGGGCATGTTGGCAGAGGCCCGGGCGTCGTTGAAGAAGTATGAGGCCGACGTGGCTCGCCTTCGCCCGCTGGCCGAAAAGAAGGCGGTGCCCCAACAAGACCTCGACAACGCCCTGGCCGCCGTGGAGGTGGGCAAGGCCGCCGTGGTTTCCGCCCAGGCGCGCGTGGACGCGGCCCTGCTGGAACTGAGCTACTGCGACATCCGCGCGCCCATCGCCGGGTTGATCGGCGCCAAGCAGGTGTCCCTCGGCGACCTCGTGGGCAAGGGCACTCCTACGTTGATGGCCACGATCTCCGTGCTCGACCCGATTTGGTTCTATTGCAGCGTCAGCGAGGTCCAGTACCTGCGGGCCGAAGCGGAACTTCGCCGCACCGGCAAGCGGGTCATGGAGCTGCCGGTCACGCTCCTCCTGGCCGACGGCTCGGAGCATCCGGACAAGGGCAGGTTCGTGTTCCTGGACCGCGCCGTGGACACCAGGACCGGCACGATTCGGGTGCGCGCCGAGTTCGCCAACCCGGATGTCAAGGCCGGCGAGGCCACCAGCAAGGTGCTGCGTCCGGGCATGTTTGGCCGTATCCGGGTCAACCTCGGCGAGCGGGAGAATGTCCTCCTCGTGCCGGAGAGGGCCTTGACCGAGTTGCAGGGAATCCACTTCGTGTGGGTCGTCGGCGTGGACAACAAGGCGGCCCGGCGCCCGGTCAAACTGGGGCCGCAGGTCGGCGAAGGGTTCATCGTCTTGGACGGCTTGAAGGCCGGCGAGCGCATCATCGTGGAGGGCCTGCAGAAGGCCCGGCAGGACCAGCTCGTGCAGCCCATGACGGAGGCGCAGGCGGCGGCGGTCGCTGCCCAGGCCGTCCCGAGGGCCGACGCCAAGAAGGCGAAGGAAGGCGAAGCGAAGCGCGGCAAGGAGTAGTCTATGGCCGACTTCTTCATCCGCCGGCCCATCGTCGCGATGGTCATCGCCATCCTGACGGTGATCCTCGGCCTGATCTCCCTGGTGCGCCTGCCGATCGCGGAGTACCCGCCGGTCAGCCCCACGATGATCCAGGTCCGGGCGAACTACCGCGGCGCCGCGGCCGAGGCGGTCATGGAGTCCGTGGCCACGCCCATCGAGTCTAAGGTCAATGGCGTGGACAAGCTGCTCTACATGCAGTCGCTCAACGCGAACGACGGCAAGATGACGCTGAACGTCTATTTCGATGTCGGCACGGACGTGGACCTCATGCAGGTCAACACGCAGAACCGCGTGGGCCAGGCCGAGGCGCAATTGCCGGCGGCGGTCAAGCAGGAGGGCGTCATCGTCAACCGCTCCAGCCCGGACATCCTCATGGTCATCGGGCTGTACTCGCCCAAGGGCACCTACGACGCCGTCTTCCTCGGCAATTACCTCGACATCAACCTGGTGGACGCGATCAAGCGCGTGCGCGGCGTGGGCGACGTGAAGAATTTCACCGCGCAGGACTACACGATGCGCGTGTGGCTGCGGCCGGACCGGCTGGCCTCGTTGGGCGTGACGCCCGAGGACATCGCCCGGGCCATCCGCGAGCAGAACGCGCAGTCGCCCGCCGGCCGCATCGGCGCCGAGCCCGCCCCGGCCGGCACGGAGATGCAGTTCAACGTCCGCGCCCCCGGCTTGCTGCGGGAGCCGCAGGAGTTCGAGGAGATCATCATCCGCGCCAGCCCCGACGGCTCGCAGGTGAAGCTCCGGGACGTGGCCCGCGTGGAGCTTGGCGCGCAGACCTACGACCTGCGGGCGCGCCTGAACCAGTCGCCCGCCGGCGCCATCGGCATTTATCTCGCGCCCGGCGCTAACGCGATCGAGACGGCGAAGAACGTCCGGAACATCCTCGAGGAGGCGAAGGCCAGGTTCCCGCCGGACCTGGACTACGAGGTCACCCTCGACTCCACGCTGCCCATCGCGGCCTCGATCGAGGAGATCGTTCACACGCTG
>CALJWR010000294.1 GCA_937976685.1 uncultured Verrucomicrobiae bacterium | reverse complement strand
CATTGAGCGCCTCGCTGTCGGACAGACAGCCCCCACCCGAGCACAGGGCGTAGATCAACTGGCCCACGATGACCTCCGGGCCGTAACCCCGCCGCGTGTCCTTGCGGGGGGGGCGAGGCAGGAGAGAGGGCGCAGCTTGTTCCAGAGGTTGAAGCGTCGGGTCATGGCCTCGACGGCGACCAGGCCGGCGTGGATGGAATGATCGGAGTTGGCGACCAACTGGAGCTTGAGCCGGGTGTGTTTCTTGGTGATGGCAGGCATCCGTTTTCAGACAATCCGCGCCGAAATCAATTCACCACCCATCGCAAGCTTTCATCTCAATCGTAACGATTGGGGTGCGCACGCGAATCACTCGATCGCCGCCCGCAGCGCGGCAAAAAGCTCCCGACCGCGCTCGGCACTCTCCGGCTCGGCGGCGCGATCCGCCGCGTGCTCGATGAGATGTTCGGGAAGTTCCTTCAGAAAGCTCGAGGGATGGCAGGGAAGCAACTGCCCGTACCGACGGCGACCGGAGCAATGCGTGATAACCAGCGACTGCATCGCCCGCGTGATGGCCACGTAGAACAGCCGCCGTTCCTCGTCGAGCGTGCCCTCGACCTTGGACCGGGCGTGCGGGAGCAATCCCTCCTCCATGCCGACGATGAACACGTGCGGAAACTCCAACCCCTTGCAACTGTGCATTGTGATGAGGGTCACCGCGTTGTCCGGCGCCTCCGCTTCAGATTCCCGTTCGGTATCGAGCGTGATGTCTTCCAGATAGCGTTCGAGGCGATCCGCCAGCAGCGTCCCCGGCGCCGGGTCACCGTCGAGATCGGCCACCAGTTCCTTCAGGTTCCGCGCCCGGTTTTCGGCCGCCTCCGCGTCCTTCTCACTGCGACGCAATTCCTCGAAGTATCCGATCCCGGTCAGGAACGACTCGGCCCACTTTTGCAGACCGCACGGGTCTGACGCAGCTCCGGTGCCGTGCAACTGGACGCGGGCGGTCTCGAGCAGGCGGACAAAGCCTTCGATGCTTTCTCGCGTCCGCGCCTGAAACCCGGCCTGCACCACGGGGTTCTTCATGGCGCTGAACACCGAGCCCTTGCGTTCGTGGCTGGCCGCCAGCAGCCGTTGCATGGTCTGGTCGCTCAGCCCGCGGGCGGGCACGTTTGCGATCCGCAACAGGCTGATGTCGTCGTGAGGATTGAGACAAACCTTCAGGTACGCGAGGAAGTCCCGGACCTCGCGGCGATCGAAGAAGCTCTGGCCGCCGACCAGATGGTAACGCACGCCAGCGCGGCGGAGCGCGGTTTCGAGGGGCCGACTTTGCTGGTTCGTGCGGAAAAGGACGGCCTGCTGGCCCCAGCCGATGCGGCGGCCCAGCCGGTTGAATTCGATTTCCTCGACCACCGTGCGCGCCTCTTCCTCTTCGTCTTGAAAGGTGAACAGGGTGATCTTCGAACCTTCGCCCCGCTGGGACCAGAGCTGCTTGCCGCGGCGGCGGGCATTGTTGCGGATCACGGCGTTGGCTGCCTGCAGAATGGTGGTGGTGGAGCGGTAATTCTGTTCGAGCTTGATGACCTTCACCTCCGGGAAGTGCTTCTCGAGGTCGAGCAGATTCGCGACCTCCGCGCCCCGCCAGCCGTAGATGGACTGGTCGTCGTCGCCGACCACGCACAAGTTGCGGTGCTGCTTCGTGAGCGCATGCACCAGTTCGAACTGGGCGGCGTTCGTGTCCTGATACTCGTCCACCATGACGTAGCGATACTTCGCGCGGCACGCCTCGAGGACGTCCGGGTGCTCGCGGAACAAGCGCAGGGTCAACAGAATCAGGTCGTCGAAGTCCACCGCGTTGCACGCGCGCAGGGCGGATTGGTAACGGTCCCGCACGTGCTCCGCCAGGGCGCGCAGGTTCGGCTCGGCAAAAGCCGCGGCGCGTTCCCCGCCGTTCTTGAACCGGCTCAACAGGCCGAGCACCGCGCCGGGGTCCACCTTCTCGCCCCTGGCGGAAAGGTGGCTGAGGATCTTCTTGATGGCGCTGAGTTGCTCGGTCTCATCGTAAATGACGAAGTTGCGCTTGTAGCCAAGGCGCTCGATGTGCTGGCGCAGAATGCGCACGCAGAGCGAATGAAACGTGCAGAGGGTCGGGCGTTCGGGCTTTTCCCCGTCGGAGTCCCGTGCGGGGCGCGGGATCAGTTGGTTCACCCGCTCCAGCATCTCTCGCGCGGCCTTGTTCGTGAACGTGACCCCAAGGATGTTGCCCGGCGGGACGCCCCGGGAGATCAGGTAAGCGATGCGCGTGGTGATGACTCGCGTCTTCCCGGTCCCGGCGCCAGCGAGGATCAGCACCGGTCCGTTGATGGTTTCCACGGCCTGGCGCTGCTGCGGGTTGAGCGAGTTGAGGTTCATTCGCGGGCGCGGAGTGTAGGAGGCGCTGGCGGGGGTGCAAGCGGAGCGGGCAGAATTGTGCCCGCGATCAGCCGCGAACCCGAGACGCCGACTTGGGCCGCCGGCGGTCCGGGCTGAGCGGCCGCCAGATAGGCGCCGGGGGATCGCCGCAGCGGATTGGCCCGCGCGTCACTCCCGACCAGCCGGCCCCACGTACTGGTGCGCAATCACCAGGTTGTCGAAATACACGATATTGGTCGGGTTCTTGGTCCAGCGATCGGTCACGTACGATTCGAGCGTCAACGCGTTGGCTTTGAGCCCCCCGGTTTTTCGCCAGTTGATGCCCCGCCAATGGCCCAAGAGCCTTCCGTCAATCCAGAAGGCCTGCTCGCCGTCGGCCCGGCCCGGCGTGTTGTGCTTGAGCATGAACTCCGCGCAAATCCACCGGTCCCTGGGAATGTTGCCCTGCGGCTCCACTTGGAACGAGTTGCCCCAGTACTTGCCGTCACGGGAGACCTCCATCTCGTGCCAGTAGCTGTATAAATTCCAGCGGCCGGGTGCCGGCCAGCGACCCCAGTTGCCCCACGGTTCGAGCGCTGTGGAGAAACGCTCGTCACCGGCAGGGCGGACGCCCGCGCCACCGAAACCGCTCCAGCGCTCGCCGCCACGAAGGCCCTTGTTCGCCCGCAGCGTGACAAAGTGATGGATGTAATCGCAGGTCGGATCAAAGCGCACATAGAACCGGATGAACACCGGATCCGCCGGCTCGAACCACCGAGTCAGCCCGCCACCCTGGTTTTCGCCGAGCCGCGCCTCGACCTTCAGACATTGCCGTCCACAGGCCGCGTCGTCAGCCGGGACGAGGCTGAGCGCCCGGCCTGCGTCTGAACTCCGCTCGTCCCAGCGCGCGCCCAAGGACGGGTCTTCAAAGTCGTCGGCGAAGATCACCCCCGGGTGTTGCGCCACGCCCGCATCCGCTTTGAACGTTGCAGCGAATCCGGCCCCTCGCGGCAGCGCGCTGGTGCTGGCCAAGTTGGGAAATCGCTCATCCGCGCCGGGCACCGCGGCGGCAATGCTGGCGGCCACGATGAGCGGGCAGATGGCTGAATACATGGCGGGACGCTAGGCGCCGCAACCCTGCCGGTCAAACGGGCGATTCCGTCTAATATCGCGCTGGCGTTCGGTGACGGTCCGTGTAATTTTCGCGCATGATGTCGCCGGGAGAAAACCTCTCAACCGCCCTTTCCCTGGCCGCAGGAAGCGGCTGCCGCGCCGGCAAACCGGCCGGTTTCACCCTCATTGAACTGCTGGTGGTCATTGCCATCATCGCCATCCTGGCCGGCCTGTTGCTCCCCGCGCTGGCAGCGGCCAAGGACAAGGCCCATCGGACGATGTGCGTGAACAACCAGAAGCAGATTGGTCTTGCCTGCCACATGTACGCCGGTGACAACCAAGAGCGACTCCCCTTCCCCAATTGGAACCCCCCGTGGGTTCCGGGTTGGCTCTATGCGCCGACGAATAACAGCGTTCCCAATCTGCACGCCCGTCCCTACTCGACCAACGAGATTCTTGCTTACCAAGGCGGCCAACTCTGGCCGTTCACGGGTGCGATCCGCACGTACCGCTGCCCGATTGACAAGACCAACACGGCCACCTTCAAGGCCCGCGCGAACAAGCTGGCCACCTACGTCATGAACGGCGCGGTCTGCGGCTACGGCGCGCTGAAACCGGATGGGATGTCTTACAAGCTCAATGACTTCGCGCCCGACGCCTTTATCATGTGGGAGCCGGACGACAAGAACGTCACTCTCGGTTACGGCTACAACGACGGCTCCAGCTACCCGGATCCCGACCTCGATGGCGCGCTCGGCCGCCGGCACGGCAAGAAGGGGGGCATCGTGATGGCGGTGGACGGACACGTCGAGTACATCACCTACGACGCTTGGCGACGGGAGTCGAAGATCCCGACGCGCAATCGCATGTTTTGCAGCCCCGGCTCGGCTACCGGCCGGTGACCGCGGGCCGGCTGGTCAGAAAGGTGCCCGCGCCGTTCAGGGGAAGCGCACCACGGGCGCCGGTTGCGCCGTGCCACGAGTTGCCCGGCTGGTCAGTTTTCCGTCGGAGTCAAACCACAGAGGGTCCAGCGCGATGAACCGCGACCATTCGACCCGGGCTGTGTTTTTTTGGTGGTAAATGTGCCACCACTGGCCGGCGTCGTCCCGAATCGCGCACCCGTGCCCCGGACCGAAAATCCCTTCGCCCCGCTGGATGATCGGGTTGTGGGCCGCCCGCACAAAAGGGCCGAGGGGACTGTCCGCCGTCGCGTAGCCCACGGCGTAGTCGGGCGTGTCGGCCCCGCTGCCGCTGTAGAGCAAGTAGTACCGGCCGTTGTGCTTGATCATCCACGGACCCTCAGTCACGTGGCCCGCCCGCTTTTCCCATTCGGATTCGGGCTGGAGCAGCACCTTCGGCTCACCGACCGGCTCTGTCGGACCGGCGAGCGGCTGCACGGAGATGCGAAACCCGGGGAACTTGACGAAGTAGAGGAACAGCTTTCCGTCATCGTCGCGAAACAGGTGGGCATCAATTGCCGCATCGAAAAACTTCCGACGGATTGTAAACGGGCCCAGCGGACCGTCGGCCTCGGCGACGCCCACCTTCTGGTTCACGGTGTAGTACAGGAAGAACTTGCCGGACTGCGGGTCGCGCCACACATCCGGCGCCCAGACATGGGGCTGGCCGGGTCGAAACACCACCGGGCCGGGGAGCCAGTTCACCAGATTCGTTGAAGTATAAACGCGCGTGCCGTTGTCCCCGTCCACTTCGCCGGTGGCATAGAGGTAGAAGACCCCCTCGTGCCGGATCACTGCCGGGTCCGCCAGGTTGCCGGGCATGAGGGGATTCTGGTAGGTCGCGGCCCCGCCCGTCATGGCGAGGCTGAGCGTGGCGACGAGCGAATAGAATTTGGGGGGGTGCATTTCCCGCGACGATAGCCGCCGAACCCGTTCGGACGCCAGCCGGTTTCCGCGAGATCGGGCTTCACCTCAATCATTACGATCAATCGTAACTTGAAAGGGCTGCGCCCAGAAGGCTCGGCCCGAAGTCCGTTTCACTCCCTGAAAAACAATTCACCACAAAATCACTGCTCCAATCGTGATCGTAATGATTGAGGGGGCTTCAGCCTCACGCGCCGGCCGGCGGATTCGATCGGCCCCAAGCCGCCGTCGGGCGCAATTCTAGTTGTCACGTCGGCCGCCCGTCGTAGCTTGGGGCACGGGGATGAAAACCTCTGCCGAATTGGGCTATCCCGGCCGGTTGATTGCCGTCGAAGGCCTCGATGGCTCGGGGAAATCCACGCAGATTCACCTGCTGAAGCGATGGCTCGAACAGCAGGGATTGAAGGTCTTTTTCAGCGAGTGGAACTCCTCCGAATTGGTCAAGACCGCCACCACCAGGGGAAAGCAGCAGGCGTTGCTGACCCCGACCACGTTCAGTCTGATTCACGCCACCGACTTCGCAGACCGTTACGAACGGCAGTTGGTGCCCCTGCTCCGCGGTGGCTACCTCGTTTTGTGCGACCGCTACGTATTCACAGCCTTCGCGCGGGATGTGGTACGCGGTTGTCCGCAGCAATGGGTGCGGGGCATCTACAGTTTCGCCGCCTTGCCGGACCTCACCTTTTTTTTCAAGGCCAGCCTCGAGGTGTCGCTCCACCGCATCCTCATGGGGCGGCCCCAGTTGAAGTACTATGAAGCGGGAATGGACCTGAAGCTTTCGTCGGACATCGAGGAGAGCTTCCGCCTCTTCCAGGGGCGCCTGCTCGAACAGTATCTCGCCATGAGCGTGGATTACGGCTTCCGGGTGATCAACGCCAACGACCGGGTCGAAGAACAGCAGATCATCGTTCGCCGGATTGTCGCGGATCAAATTGACCTGAACGCCTTCGCGGCACGTCCCGCCTGACGCCATGCCCAGACGCAAATCCACTCCCACGCCCCCGACGCACCCCTCGGTCAGCGACCTGCAGGTGCTGGTACCGAAGACGACTCCCAAGCGGTTTTACGGCCACGGGATCCCGGGCGTGGATGTGTCGCAGTTGACCGGCAAATTGATTGTTGTGGAAGGGGCGGACGGCTCCGGTCGCTCCACGCAAATCGCCCGCCTGAAGGACTGGCTCGAAGGCCACGGTCACGCCACGGTTCAGATTGGGTTGAAGCACTCGAAACTCATCGGCGAAGAACTGGACCGGGCTCAGGCGGGAAACGTCCTCAGCCGAACCACCTTCAGCCTTTTCTACGCAACGGACTTCGCTGACCAACTCGAAAGTTCCATCATCCCTAGTCTCCGGGCGGGCTTCATGGTGCTGGCCGACCGCTACATCTACACCCTCATGGTGCGGGACCTGGTGCGAGGCATGGACCGTGAATGGGTGGAAAACCTCTACAGCATCGCAGTCGTGCCCGACGCGGTTTTCTACCTGAAGGTCGCGCCGGGGGAACTCGTCCAGCGAACCTTCGCAAAGAGTCACGCGCTCGATTATTGGGAAAGCGGCATGGACCTCGGACTGTCGCGGGACATGTTCGACAGTTTCGTGAAGTACCAGGAGCTGGTGACCACCGAATTCGAACGCCTGCAACGCACCTACGGCTTCAGCATCGTGGACGGGAACCAGCCGCCCGAGGTCATCACGGCCGAGTTGCAGCGGAAGATTGAACGCGTGCTGCGCGGCGAAGGTTGATCGTCGCGCGGGACGTCAGCGCCCCGCAGTGATCCGCTCCGGCCATGACGCCGGGGAGTCGGCGGCGCTCCCTTGAGCGGGGCCCGACCGCGTTGAAACCCGCGTCAATACAGGCGATTTTCTCCTTGCAGCGCCTCCGCCCCTTGCTAGAACCCGGTCCGCAGTGCGTTAACTCAACCAAACAACAACGAACAAACACAGATCATGGCTAAACCCCTCTCCAAGTCGGCGCTCGCGGCGGAAGTCGCCAACGCGGTCAACATTCCCAAGAAGCAGGCCGCTCAGATTCTCGATCTGATCGCGACGCTCGCGTACAAGCACGCGAAGAATTCCTTCACGCTGCCCGGCATCGGCAAGCTGGTGCTGGTCAATCGCAAGGCACGGCTCGGCCGCAACCCGAAGACCGGCGAGACCATCAAGATTCCGGCGAAAAAGGTCGTCAAGTTCCGCGTCGCAAAGGCAGCCAAGGACGCGATCCTCGGCGGCTAGACATCCTGTCTTCATCACGGCACTCAAGGCTTCCTTGAGTGCCATTTTTGTTTCAACCCGAGCTGCCGATGGGAATACCGGGTCCCGCCGCTTCGGCCCAATCCAGCCTGGTGCCGACCATCGCCGGGCAGCGGATCAGGACGGAGCCTGGTGATGGCGCGCCCCGGCCCCCGGGTATCGGCAAAATCCCGTGAAGGCATGAAGATCGCGGTCGTCGGTTGTGGAGCAGTCGGCAGCTTTTACGGGGCAAAGCTGTGTCGCGCCGGGCACGAGGTTCACTTTCTCCTGCGCACGGATTTCGCCGCCGTGCGAGCCGCCGGCGTCTGCATCGAAAGTCCGGAGGGCAATTTTCGCGTGAAGCCGCGGGCGGCAAACCGACCCGAGGACATCGGGGCCGCCGACGTGGTGCTGATCGCCCTGAAAACCACCGCGAACCGGGAACTCCCGCGCCTGCTGCCCGCTCTGGTCGGTGCCCACACGCGAGTCGTAACGCTCCAAAACGGCCTGGGGAGCGATGAACTGCTGAGCCGAATGATCCTGCCCGAACAGGTGTTTGGCGGCCTGTGTTTCGTCTGCCTCAACCGTGTCGCACCGGGAGTGATCCGACACCTCGCGCATGGTCGCGTGGTTTTGGGCGCCTTCGCTCCCGGCCGGGACGCCGCTGCGTCGGACTTGGTCGGGATCTTTAGCGACGCTGGCATTCCGTGCGAACTCACCACGCGGCTCGCGCAAGCCCGCTGGGAAAAGCTGATCTGGAACATCCCGTTCAACGGCCTGGGTGTTGCCGGGGTCGTGGGATACGACAAGTTCTTCAGCGGAACCGTGCCAGACAACCGGGGCCGGTCACGGTGTCTGCCCACCGATGAGTTGCTGACCGATCCGCGCTGGTTTGCCGCCGTCCGCGCCCTGATGGCGGAGGTGATCGGCGCCGCGAACGCCCTGGGCTTTCCCGTCCCGGAGGAGCGCGCCGAGGAGAATATCCATCGCACCCGGATCATGGGCAGCTACCGTGCCTCGACGCTGCTCGACTTCGACGCAGGCCGTCCGCTGGAGCTGGAAAGCATCTTTCTGGAACCGCAACGCCACGCGCGCACGGCGGGTTTCCCGACGCCCTGGCTGGACCGGCTTTGCGCGGTCCTCAGCCGCCTCGCGGAAGCCCAGATCAATCCTTGAGCCACCCCGAACCCGTGCGTGGGCTGACGACCGGGAAGCTCCTCAACGCAGGAACTTCACCGCCACGAAGCCGGCGATCCCGAGGGCCAGCAGCCCCCATGCGAACCAGTCGAAGTACTTTTCGATCAGTTCCTTCATCTTGGGGCCAAAGAGGAAGATCACCCCGGCGACCATGAAAAAGCGCGCGGACCGCCCGATGGCGGAAGCAACCACCAAGGTTAGAAAATTCACGTGGAACACCCCCGCCGCGATGGTGAAGACCTTGTACGGGATGGGAGTGAACGCCGCCGTCAAGATCGCCACGAACGCATTTCCCTCGTACAGCCGCGCGACCTGATCGAAGGCCGCCTGGGAGAACACATAAGGAATGAACAAGCCCTTCACGGCGCTCCAAGCCGCGAACCCGATGCCATAGCCGATCATCCCGCCCACCACCGACCCCAGAGCACACACCGTTGCGAAACGAAACGACCGGCGTGGCGCGCCGACACACAACGCCAGCAGCAACACATCCGGCGGGACCGGGAAGAACGACGATTCGGCCAACGCAATCAAAAACAACGCCCAACTTCCCCCGGGCCGCTCGGCCCAGCTTACCGTCCAATCGTAGAGGCGGCGCAACCATCCGCGCTGCGCCGCCGCCGGCGCGGCCGGCATGGTTTCGTTGTTCACGGGCGGCGAGTGGATGGGAAAAGCCCCGGGCCGTCAAGCCGGCCACTCGCGAAGCGCTGGTGTTCGTTGCCGAATGGCCACCCGCCAGGCGTCCCCGCCGGCCCAACCCCGGATCGTCGCGACGCCTTGACCGTGTCCCCGAAAAACGGCGCGCGGTCTCCACACCGGAGCGCCGACCGATCCACTGCTCGGCGGAAGCACCGGTGCAAACACGGCATTTGGGGTTTCGAATTCCCGGGTGGCGTTGCACGGAAAAAACTCGCCGTTCGTCTCCGCATAATCGAAGCATCGCGCCATGAATGACACCGGCACCACGCCACCGGCCGATTCACCCCGGTACCACCTGGCCCAACTCGATGCGCTCGCGCCGATCCCCTGTCCGTGCGGTCTGGCCCGCCGCGCGTTCGGACAGATCGCGGACGCGCCAGCCAGCGTTCATCTGGTCGAAATCAAGACGGACGCGGAGGTGCATTACCATCGCCGCACGACCGAGATTTACGTCGTCGTGGAAGGCGAGGGGGAGATTGAACTGGATGGCAAACGGTACCCGGTGAAGCCGATGACCGCGATTCTCATCCAGCCCGGCTGCCGCCACCGCGCGATTGGGCAACTCAAGGTGCTGAACGTGCCCGTGCCGCCGTTCGACCCTGCCGACGAATGGTTTGATTGAATACGCCGCGGACCAAGGTCGCCGATTTCCGCCCGCCCGCCGCACACCGCCGCGAACTCAAATTGACCGTGACCTTCCCAGCCAACACTCCCATGCGCACAATCGGTTGGGCCCGGCCCGGAAGCTGATCAGCCGCCGGCGGCGCCGAGAACTCGGCACGCGGCCCTCCCCCCTACATCAGCGGAGCCGGTTGGCCGCCCGCGTTGGGCGGCCGCTCCGCCACCGGGGCCGCTGCGGGCAGCAGCAGGGCTTCGACTTCCTCATAGGTGTCCACGATGTGGGGGGCGTGCGCCAGTTGCTCGCGCGGCAGCGAATTCGTGATGGCGATGACGGTCATCCCAGCGGCCCGGGCGGCCGTGATGCCGGCGGCGGAATCCTCGATCACGCAGCAGCGGTCCGGCAGTACCGCCAGCAACTTCGCCGCGTGAAGGAAGACATCGGGCGCCGGTTTGGTCTTGCCCACGTCCTGAGTACTGGCCACGGCCGAGAAGAAGCGGCGGAGTTGCTTCATGGTCAGCACCTCGTCAATCACGGGATGATTCGAGCCGGACGCCACGGCCAGCGGGTAGTACCGGGCCAGCTTTGCGATGAGGTCGGGCAGACCTTCAAAGATTGGTTGCTCCCGCCGCAGCAGGTCAATCAGTCGGTTTTGCTTGAGGGCCAGCAGCTGGTCCAGCGGCTGCGGCGGTCGGTGCTTCGCGATGAAATCCTCCCACAACGCGCGGTCGGACCGGCCGATGTAGGACCGGAAATCAATTCCGTGCCGGTCGCCGTAACCCAGTTCGTGAAAGACCTCACGGAACGCGTGCTCGTGCCACGGCTCACTGTCCACGATCACTCCGTCCATGTCGAAGATGACGGCGTCAAAGCGCTTCATGCCGGAGCAACAATGCCGGGACGTCGGGAAAAAGGACAGGCGGCAGCCGAGCGGTCAGGCGCCGTTCGCGAGTTCGAGACTGTCCCCCCATTGGGGGAGCTCGGAGACCACCCCGAAGCGGTCTTTGATCTTTTCCGCGAGCGTGGCGCGGGGTTCCGCCTCGCCGTGCGTGAGGATGACCCGCGGGCGTCCGGCGATCATCGGTTCCAACCAGGCCAGCAGGTCGGTCTGGCCGGCGTGGGCACTGAAGCCACCCAAGGTTGCCACGCGCGCCCGAACGATGACTTTTTCGCCGAAGATGGCCACGTGCCTGGCTCCCTCGACCAGCGCCCGCCCCAGCGTGCCCTCCGCCTGGTAGCCCACGATCAGGACCCACGTGCCCTCCCGCCAAAGGTTCTGGCGCAGGTGATGGCGGATGCGCCCGGCGTTGGCCATCCCCGCGCCGGCGATGATCATGCAGGGCCCCGGGCAGTCGTTCAGCGCCTTGGAGTCCTCCACCGTCACGGAGGCCCGCACGGTGTCGAGATCCTCCCGCAGCGGGTGTGCGTGGTTGAGCGCCTGAAACTCCTCGTCGAACAGGTCGAGGTGCCTCTCGTAGATGCGGGTCGCCTCGATGGCCATGGGGCTGTCGATATGGACCGGAAACTTGGGCACTGCGCCGCGGCGGAACATCTGCGCGAGCAGGTACAGCAGCAGTTGCGTTCGGCCGACGGCAAATGCCGGCACCAGAATCTTGCTCTTGCGGGCCACGGCTTCCGTCACCACCTGTTCAAATTCCGCGACGGTGTCGAGGAACGGCCGGTGGTCGTGGTCCCCGTAGGTGGATTCAAGCACCACGGCATCGGCCGCTTCGAAGCCGGCCGCGTCCTTCAGAATGGGCGCGCCCTTCGGGCCGAGGTCTCCCGAGAAGACCACCCGAGCGGTTCGGCCGGCGTTGGCCACGCAGAGCTGAATGCTCGCCGAGCCCAGCACATGGCCGGCTTCAACGAAGCGGGCCCGGACCCCGGGCGCCACCTCCACGGGCGCGTCGTAGGGGACGCCCTGGAACTGGGCGAGAATGCGTTCGACCTCGGCGGCGCCGTACAATGGCTCCAGCGGCGGCTCCCCGGCGCGTTCGCGCTTGCGGTTGGTGCGGATGAGATCATGCGCCTGCACCCGGGCCGAGTCATGGAGGATGAGGCCGGTGATCTCGATCGAAGCCGGCGTGCAGAACACCGGCCCGCGATAGTTCGCTTTGGCCAGCAGCGGCAACCGGCCGGTGTGATCGAGATGGGCGTGGGTGAGCAGGACGGCATCAAGCCGGGCCGCCTCCAGCTCTGGCGGCAGGTGGTTCAACTCGTGCGCCTCGTTTCCGCCCTGGAAGAGACCGCAATCCACCAACACCCGCGCCCGACCAGTCTCGATCAGGTACGCGGAACCGGTGACTCCGCCGACGGCGCCGAAAAACCTCAGCTTGATGGCCATGCGGGGAGAATGTTGCGCCGCGCGGACGCGCAGAAGCGAAATCGCATCGGAACGATCATCGTCCGGCTTGGAAGCTCGCGACCGCCGGCGGACTCATCGTCCCGCACGCACCCGCAGGAATTCGCCGAGGCCACCGGGCTCGTACACGCACTGCGGGAACAGGGCCCGGTAGAGCGGCTCCGCCGCCCGCCGGTGCTGAATCACGGTGACCGCCGACGGATGCGTCCAGGCACCCCGCCGCGCGGCTGAGCAGCGGGCGGATGGCGACATCCTCTGACGGCAAGGAGTAACCGATGATGTACCATTTTTTCGCCTCCCGCAGCGCCTCGAGCGCGACCCGCCAGATGCTCTGCAGGTTGCGGTCGCCCACAGTGCGCGCGAGGGACGGCGTCACTAGCGGCAGCCGCAATCGCGCCCACGGATTGCAGTGGCAGGCTTTCCAGTCGCCCAGTTCATCCGCGAAGGCGAGCGCGCCAATCCTAACTGTCGGCCGGCTGGCACAAAGTGGCGGAGGCGCCGGCACCGAGAAAGAAGGTAGCTCTCACGATTGAGGAAGAACGGGGCGAAGTTCATGCCGGGCGGCGCTTGAGCGAGAAACCGGGATTGCCGTAGAGAAGGTAGTCCGCCCAGTCCACCGAACCTGCGGTCTGCAGCGCGTTTCGACCGGCGAGCACCGCTTCGCCAATGGTCGCGCCGCGCACCAGCGGGGGATAGAACGCCTCGGCAAACCGCAGCGCCGCGCGGTCGCCCACCGGCCAGTAGGTGCCGAGGAAGTTGGCAACCCCACCCCGGATGAAGGCGGCGGCGACGCTCAGGTTGTCACTCTGCGGCCGGCGAATCGCCGGTCCGGTTCCCGCCCGCCGCGCTCTGCCCAGCCGGCCGCTCTCGCAGGCGTTGAAGAAGATCAGCGCGGGCAGATTACTCAGTCCCGCGAGATCGGTGCCGGCGAGAATCTCCTCACTAGCGCACAGCAACCCGGACCTTCCGGGATGCTGCGGCGAGAAGAAGGCATGCCCGGCGTAATGGATCACGTCGAACTGACCACTCCGGAAATCGGCCAGGAGCTGGGCCTTGGTGGCCTCGGAGCGTCGCCGGGTGGTCACCCGCACGTTGGGGATCGCCTCCAGCAGCGTCCGCAACGCCGCACCTTCCCGCTCGCTGCCCACGAGGTCGCCGGTGGGATTGGTCACCAGCAGCACGTCAAGGTGTTCGTCCGCCTGGCGTTCTTCGAGCCACTTGGCCACCGAGAGGTTGGCGTCAAGGTGCTGGCGCGTCAGCCCGCCGGCCAGTGCCGGGGACCAGTCGCCGACGCGCAACGCCTCCCAAGGCAACTGAGCCGCCACGGCATCATGCACCACGACGACCGGCGAGTCACGGAAGCCGCCCGGCCCCTGATCGAGCGCGGCCCGCAAATCCGCGTCGCAGACCAGTCTGACCAGCCCGCGTCCGAGCCGTTCGAGCTTTGCGGGGTTGAACGGGTCCGACCGAATGGTCGCAAGCAGCGAGTCTCTCCGCCGAACCGAGACGATCGTTGTGCTCGTCAAAACCGCGGCTTTCCCGCGATTGGTCAACACCGAGGTCTCGATCTGAACCCGTGCCGGTCGTGGGCGTCGGTCAGCGCCGGCTCCGGGCCTGGCGTCGCCCAGTTCGACCATCCGTGCGAGCAGGTACAGCGGCGTCGGTCGGGCCGTGACGCTCGGAGCGCTCGCCGTTCCGGCCACGGTCGGTTTCGGTTCGGCGGGAGCGGGCAATTCGAGGAGCTCGATTGCGATGGGTCCTGCGGGC
>CALJWR010000293.1 GCA_937976685.1 uncultured Verrucomicrobiae bacterium | reverse complement strand
GACGAGGAGAAGGCCCGCGCCAAGGAGCGCTTCTTCAGTTTCCGGGACGCCTTTGGCCAGTGGGATCCGAAAAACCAGCGCCCTGAGCTCTGGAATCTCTACAACGCCCGGGTCAATCCGGGCGAGCACATGCGCGTGTTCCCGCTCTCGAACTGGACCGAGATGGACGTCTGGGAGTACATCCGCCGCGAACGGTTAGAAGTGCCGAGCATCTACTTCAGCCATCGGCGCCTCGCGGTCCGCCGCGGCGGCCAATGGTTGCCGGTCACCGACCTGTTGCCGCCCAAACCCAACGAAACGGTCCGGGAACTCGTCGTCCGGGTGCGGACCATCGGCGACATCATCAGCACCGGTTTGGTGGAAAGCCCCGCCAACACCGTGGACGACATCATCGCGGAAATCGCCGCGGCCCGCGTGACCGAACGCGGCTCGCGCGCGGACGACAAGACCAGCGAAGCCGCCATGGAAGATCGCAAGAAAGCAGGGTATTTCTGATGTGTCGGGCGCGGCATCACTTTCATTTCCGGGCCGACCTTCAGGTCTCGCGCGCGGCCGCGCCCCGCATGGACTGACCCAAGACTGTTTCCCCCTCATGCTCCCCGGCTCCCATCCGATTGACATCCTCCGCTTCAACACCTGCGGCTCGGTGGACGACGGCAAGTCCACCCTGATCGGCCGCCTGTTGTACGACTCGAAGAACCTGATGGAGGATCAGATCGAGGCGCTCGAACGCTCCGCCGACATCACCGGCGGCGGCCAGATCAACCTCGCCAACCTGACCGACGGCCTCCGTGCCGAGCGCGAGCAGGGCATCACCATTGACGTGGCCTATCGCTACTTCGCCACGCCGCGTCGCCGCTTCATTGTGGCCGACACCCCCGGCCACGTGCAGTACACCCGCAACATGGTCACCGGCGCCTCCTCAGCCAACCTCTCTGTCGTGCTGGTGGATGCCCGGCAGGGCGTCATTGAACAGTCGCGCCGGCACACGTACATCGCGGCCCTCCTCGGCATTCCCCACGTGGTGATCGCCGTCAACAAGATGGACCTTGTGGACTGGAGCGAGGCGCGCTTCCGGGAAATCCGCGAGCAGTTCGAGGCCTTCCTGCCCCGCCTGAACGTGTTGCGCGACGTCAAGTTCATCCCCATCAGCGCCCTGAACGGCGACAACGTCGTGGACCCATCGCTGCGAACGCCCTGGTACGAGGGGCCGCCGTTGCTGCGCCACCTGGAGAACGTCCACATTGCCAGCGACTGGAACCTCGAAAGCCTCCGCTTCCCCGTGCAATGGGTCAACCGCCCGCACGCGCCGCGCGACCCCGCCCTCCACGACTTTCGCGGGCTCAGCGGCCAGCTCGCCGGTGGCATCGTTCGCGCTGGCGACAAGGTCCTCGTGTTGCCCGGCGGTCTTCGTTCCACCGTCCGGCAGATTCACACCGCCGACGGCCCCTTGGCGGAAGCTTTCTCCCCGCAGTCGGTCACCTTGCTGCTCGCGGACGATCTCGACGTCAGCCGGGGAGACATGATCGTCGGCGCCGATCATTTGCCCGGCGTCGGCAGCGATCTGCGCGCCAAGCTGTGCTGGATGCACCAGAAGCCGCTGGTACGGGGACGGAAATTCTGGCTGAAGCACACCACCCAAACCGTTCAGGCCGTCGTCACTACGCTCGAGTCGCGGATCAACATCGCCACCTACGACGAGGAACCCGACCCGCCGCAGTTGCTGCTCAACGATATCGGGGCAGTTCGCCTGCAGACCAGCAAGCCGCTGGTGTACGACGGGTATGCCCAAAACCGGCTCACGGGCGCGTTCATCCTCATCGAGCCCGGCACCAATCTCACGGTCGCCGCCGGCATGCTCCAGCCGCCTGCGGAACTCTACAAACCGGAGTACACCGACTTTGCGATTTGAGCGCCGCTACGGCTTTCCCCACGGCAGGCGTTCGATCGTCAACTGCGACGGACGGCGGCCCTCCGGGTCAACCTCCAGCCAGCCGAACCCACCGTCCTTGAGCAACTGACAGCCGGTGAGACTCGGCACGAGCCGCACGCGAAACGGCTTCCACAGTCTCGCCCGGCTGAGCGCCTCGCTCATGCGGCGAATGGAGGTGCCCAGGAATCGAATCGGCGGAATTCCCGCCAGGATACGGCTGGCCCGGTAAATCACCGGCGTGTGGAGATGACCGATGATTGTCATCTCGAGCTGCGCCCGCCGCGACTGCAGCGCCGGCTCCTCCCACAAGAACGGCAACGCGGTCGGATCATGGACAAACAGGATGAGCCGGTCCTCTGGTGCCAGGCCTTCGAGGAATTGCCGGAACGCCGCCAGGTGCTCCGTGCGCCAGCGCTCCCACGCGGGCAGTTCCTCTGGCAGGGTCTCCGGCGCGAACACCGGCAGGGCCACCAGCGATGACACGACCCCGGCGAAAACCACCCGCCCAAACCGACGCTGCCACAGGGGCGGCATTCCCAACTCGTGAACGCAGCGCGACCAGCTCAGCCGCCGCAATCCGCCGACGCCCCCAAACAGGCTCGTCTTGCCCAGCTCGTGATCGCCATACGTGAGATCGAGCCGCGTTCCGAAGACCGCGCGCAGGCGATCCAACACCCGCCGCGCGCTGGCGTACGCCGCGTCATCGCTGACCCCCACGAACGCGGTGTCGCACGAGTAATCCCCGTTGGCCACGCAATGGTCCGCGTCTCGCGCCCGTAGCAGAAAATCGTCCAGCCGATGGTTGTGGGCGAGCGGATCGGCGAGCCAGAAAAACCGCCTGTAGGCGCGTACCAAAAGACGGAGCGGCCGGTTGGGAATCGCCCGGCTTTCATGGCCGCGACGCAGTTGCTCCGCCGGGCTGGCGTGGTGGATGTCACTGACGACGGCGATGCGCACGATCGCGCCATCAAAGGGGCCGCGGTGGGCTGGCGTCAAGCGAGCGCCTTTCGGTCACGGGTGGCGACGGTCAGGCGGAGGCTGGCCCCCTCCCGTTCAGAAGTCGGGTTCACCAGTCGGCTCGCAGCGTGACCAGGCCCCGGGACGGCACCTTCACCGTTTCCCTCACCAACGGTCCGCGACGCTCGCTGGTGTCGCTGAGGTGGATGGTCCTCGGCGTGCGCCCACTCCAGCGCAACCGGGCGGATTCCTCGCGCTCCGCCGCGCCGAACAGGCGGATGATCCACCCTTCACCGTGATCGGCGGGCTTGAGCGCCGTCACCAGGACCGACGCGGGGGTGACGCGAAAGAGCGGCTCGCCCGAAGGCGCGGGGCCCGTCGCCGGCACCGGCAACAGCGGCTGCGTGAAGCCCGTGGCGAAGCGCGACGCCTCGGCCGGATCGTGCTTGCGGAAGGGGCGGAGAACGAAACGGAACACGGTCAGCCCTTCCTGATACGCGCGATAGTTGGTGCCCCAGTGATTGTTCATGGCCCACGAATACAGGCGTTGCGTGCGCGGCACGGTTTTCCGCCATACGTCCGGGTTCGCCTGCGAGTTGAGCAGCGTGGCAGTGAGTTCGCCCACCTGCACCAGCGGTGCGTCCAGCGTCACCCACGTGATGCCGCGCTGGCGGTTCCACACGTTGGCCCACCTGCCGATCGTGAACCAGTTCTTGCACGCGCTCGGGAGTTGATCCGTCTCGGGCCGCATCCAGCCGAGCGGAAGGTCCAGCACCAGGTCGCCCTCCGGTACGAGGAAGGGAAACGCAAAGTTCAGACTCTCCTTGCCCTCGCGGGCCAGATAGCTCGGCGCGGCCAGGCGGGCCTTGTCCACTTCATTGATCAACTCGACGTGATCGAAACCCGCGACCACGCGAACCTCGCGGCGCAACGAGCGGCAACCCGGCGCGTCGGACTCGATGATCAGGGATGCCACCAGCGGCCCCGGCTCGCCCACGGAGATCCGCACCGGGCCGTTGCGCTGCACATCCTTCACGTCGTCCCCGATCAGGTAGCGGTAGTCGTTGAGCATCTCTCCGCCGCCGGTGTCGGCGAAATTCCCCGGCAGGCCGCGCGCCGTGAGTTCCGCGATGCCCCCCGTGACCTCGTCCACCCGCACCCGCACGCGGCCGCTATCCAATACCGCGCCGCGGACGGTGGCGGTCCCTTGCCAGGGCGCCGCGCCGGCGGAGACGACATAACGCCGCGCTGCCAGGGGCGGAACCTGGGTCGCGAGAAAGACCAGTTCCCCCGAGCGCAGCCGTTGCGATGGGACCACCCGGCCTCGCCCATCGGTCACGCGATCCCCGGCGCCCGACAACTCCGCCGGCACCGTGACCAGCTCGGTGCGTTCCCAGGACGTGGTGTTGAACACATCCCACCCGCCCGCCGGCGTGGCCTCTCCTGTGCCCATCGCCGCCGCAGCCGCTCGGGCCAGCAACTCGCGCGATTGCCGGTCAGCGGCTTCGGCGTAGCCGCGCTTGATGTCCCACTGCTCGATGGTCTCCTTGCGCCCGGGTTCGCTCACGCTGCACCACGCGCCCCACGTGTGTTCCGAATAGAGCAGCACGCGGGTCCACGCGTCCTCGAAAGCCGCCACCGGATACGCCCGCGGCGCGCGCAACGCGAACAGCGCCTCCGCCTGCGTCATCCGCTCGGAGCTCTGTCGGTTCATCGCCGTCTCGCGGGCCGAAGATCCCGCGCCGTCTTCCCAGTACGGGGTCCAGTCCCCGCCGACGCGCGGAAGCTGGTCCCCGTAGCGGGCTTCGAGCGCGCGAAACGCCTCGCTCGCGCCGCTGATGATGAACCTGGGCCAGGCGTACCGGGCGTTCCAGTCGCGCACAAAGTCGCAGATCGCCGGGTCGGGCACGGCGTTGTCGCCGTGGCCGGCCCAGCGCACGTGCGCGATGTCGTACGGGTAGCCGCGCTGCTCCAGCCCGTCGTAGAACTCGTCCACCAACTGCAGCGACAGCTTCCCGTATCGGTGGGACATCGCGTAGCCCCAGAAGGGAATCCACGTCAGCACCTTGGTTCGTCCGTCCGGGCCGATCCACCAGAACGGCTTGTTTTCCCACTCGCGCAGGATGGTGCCGATCCGGTCGAAGTAGTTCGGCGCGGTGGAAAAGTACTTGATGCCCGCGTGGGCCATCGCCGTCACCGTGCCCCAGGTGTAACCCGGCACGTCGGAAATCATCGCCGAATCAATCGGCTGGCCGGTCTGCTCGCTCAGCTTCGTCGCAAACCGGAACAGGCGGACCAGCTCCTCCGGCCGGCACAACCCGGTCAATTCGTTCAGGTACATCCCGCACAGCGCCACCTGCCCGCGCTTCACAGCGTCGAAGAACCGCGCCCGCTGCGCGGCGTCGAGCCGGCGCAGGTACAGGTCCGCCGCCCAGAGAACTTCCACGTTCCAGACAAAACGCGCCCCTTCCGGGTAATCTTTCGTCCGATCCGCGTGGGCGATGCCGTCCAGCAGGTTCTGCACCTGGCGCTCTTCGATGGCGGTCTGGACTTCCGTGTAGCCGATGTCCGTGTGCGAATGCGGCAGGATGTACACGGTGAGTGGGCGCACCGGCTTCCGTACGAAGTCAGTCGTCGCCACCGCCTGTCCCAGCGCCTCCACGGTGATGCGGGTGGGCGTGTCGGACACCGCCTCGGGCAGCGACACCTCGACGGTCTGCGTCCCCGGTTTCAACGCGAGCGACAGCGGTGCCGCGCCGGTCAAGGTCAGCGTCGCCGGCACCGGCTGGGCGTACGGGTGATGCAGCGTGACGTGCACCGGTTGGCGCAGCCCGGTCGGCGTCTTCTCGGCCAGTTGTTTCGCCCGGGCCTCTATCGTGAGGCCGCGCGGAAGCGACTCCGTCTCGCCGGCCCGGAAGAACTCGATCTCCGCGCCCCCCACGGTGCCATAGTTCTGCGGCCCCAGTCCGGTGACCTGCCAGCGGACCCGCTGGGCGGTCACGGGCTGCGCCCAGGCGACGAAGGTGACGCCCCCGCGCTCGTTCGCGTGGATGACCGCCTGTTCGCCCACGAGCCGGCCGGCGTCGTCGAAGAAGCTCAGCCGCGAGGCGGAGATTGTGGCCGGATCGTTCCGGTCCACGTGGCGAAACGCCGCCAGCGGCACCGGCGCGCCGAAATCGAACTCCACGAATGTTTCCGAGCCCTTGCTGCTCGACGAGTACTCGGAACGCACGTTGCCATCGGTCAGATGCGCAACGCGGTGATTGCCGCCGGGAAATTCCTCCGCACTGGCCGTGATCCGCGGCGCGGGCACGGACAGCAGCCGGACAAAGTCCCCGGCGCCCGCCGGGAACGACGTGAACAGGGCGGCTGTCACCAGCGCGAGCGAGATATGTCTCCGAAGGTCAGCAGCCAGTCGCATGGAAGGGGCGTTCATTTGAAGTCGCCCGGATGCTGGACCGCCCGTCGCCCGGCGTAAAGCGCAACCCGGTTTGCGGACGAATCTGGCGGAGAGCGGGGGAGAGGGCGACTGGCCGGCGGGACGCTGACCAGAGCAGGCGAGACGCCCGCGCTCCCCCGGACCGTCGCGGTCCTTGGTGCCGCCGGCGCCTCCGTGGGCCGGCATGCCTGCCGTTTTCCGCCGCGCGCCATCAAGCGGCGGTGCCGGGTGGGGCGTGGGTTACGGAGTGGCGGCGTTTTGGCCCGGGCGGTGGCAGTTCCGGCAGGTTTTGGAGTGCGCCAGTCCGCTGGCGCTTTTTCCGAATCGGGCGTGCCCGAAAACGGCAGGGGACTGCCGCACTCCAAGACGCTGACGCGTTCTCCCGCGTAGCGGTAAGCCAGCGCGTGCGAAATTCGTCAGCGGGTCGAGGCAGCCCCGGATCGCCGTCGAGATGTCGGCGGTAAAGATGTTGAAGACCTTGCGGTTGCTTTTGAGGTGCTCGCGGAAGAACAGGCAATGCGCTTGGGCGAGGGTGATGCGGTGGGCGGGGCCGCTGACGGTCCCTTCGAAGCCCTTGGCCGCCAACCCAACCGAGATGGGAGGCGCGGGACCACTCCAGAAGTCTCGCCGCCAGCACCGGACCGGGCGCCTGACAAACATCGCCTTCGCTAAAACAGGCGCGCACCTGGTCGTCGCTGAGGTGAAGCAGCCGGTGGAAGTCGTTGAAGGCGTCACCTGCCACCGCCGCGCGGAAGGCGTCCAGCCATTGCTGCTGAGGCGTGCAGCGGTCCGAAAACCGCGGCCGGTCCAGCCAGTGGGTCCACCGGCCTTGCTCTACAGAGCGGGGGGAGCCAGGAGCGGCCGGAGTCGAGGCGCCCCGCCGGCTCAAGGGCGAGCAACTGCGCGGCGGCGCGAAGGACGGCCTCGCTGGCTTCTGCAATGTCATGGTTGCGGGGGAGGCCGGTCCGCGGGTCCATGGCCGCCTCGCGCCAGCGTTCGAGGAAGTGCTCGACGCGATGGTGCGCCATGCCGCCGACTATGTGGTAATAGACATGGACACCCGTGGTGACCAGGAGGGCGGAGAAGGTGAACGGCTCGGCCATGCGCTGCCAGCTTAGCAGGCTGTTGAAACAGCGGCATGGTTTCGAGCCGCGTCGTTTTGATGAGCCGTTGTCGTTCAGTGATGCGTGAGCCGGGGCAGATTTCCGTCCGCGCGCCGCGCCTGGCGGCACGTTCGCCCGCCGCCGCGTGTGGCG
>CALJWR010000292.1 GCA_937976685.1 uncultured Verrucomicrobiae bacterium | reverse complement strand
CCCAACGTCGGCGCCACGCCGGATCAAAACCCCCAACGCGTTGTAGCCACGCAAATCAAGCGGGCTGGCAAAGTTCAGCGTCCCGCTGCCGCCGGTGCCCGTCGCTGGACTGCCGATGCGCACAAATTGCGGCTGCGTGGTGATCGCGGCGGCCCAGTTGCCACTCAGGCTGTCAAAACCCGTTCCCGTGAAGTCGGCGATGATGAGCGGCTCGAGGGTGTGGGCTTCCGAGGTGGCCACGATGGACTTCTGGAGCACGGGGGTGGCCGCGTTGAGCACACCCGTGTTGGTGGCGTTCTGCGCCGCGTAGTTGTTCAGGACCGCCGTGTCGCTCCCCACCCCGCCGGCACCGGTGCGCTCGGTGCTGCTGGGGTTGTGGGTGGATCGGGGCGGGGTGTAGTCGCCGTCGAGGCTGGTCCACCTGACCAAGGCCGAGTTGGGGATGCTCTCGCCCGGGATGACCGAAACGTCAATCACGGCGCTGACGACCACGGTGATGCTGCCGCCGGGCGCCAGGTCAATGTTCGAGGTGGGGGCGAAATTCAGCGTTGAGCCGGTGAGTTGAAGATCAGTGATCCCCACTGTCGCGGGACTTCCGTTGACTGAGGCGCCGGACGAGGTGGCGGAGTAAATCGTCAGCGAGTTCAGTTTCGAAGAGAACGTGTCGGCGAGGTCCAAGTCAAACGCCGCCGGCCCACCGGTGTGCGTGATGGTGATCCGATAATAGATCGTGTTGCCGGCGTCCTGGCCGGAAAGGGTGTCGGTGAAGGGGCCGGAGGGGCTGGTACCGATCTGCTTGGTCAGGGTCAAGGCCGGCTCAACGATGGTGATCAACTGCGTGGGGGTGCTGCTGAGCGCAGGCCCGGTGTCGTACGTGAACTGGGCGGTGTTCCCGAGGGTGACGCCGGCCTGGTTGCCGGGGGGACTGGGGAGGGTGTTTTGGTTCAAAACGATCGCCTCGAATACGAGCGTCACGGTGTCATCCACGGCGTTGTTGCTGTTGTTGTTTTGGATATCGCCGAGGGTAAAGCGGACCTGGCGGCCCACTCCGGGATCGAGGACGGTGACTACGGGCGCCCCGATGACAACGTCGGTGGACGGCGTGGCGCTGACCAACTGCACAAAGGCCAGGCCCGGCGCGAGGGTGTCTTCGATGATCGCGTTCGGCGTCAGCCCCTCCGGCACGGTGACGGTGAGGGTATAGGTGACGAGCTCGCCAATGACCGCGTCAAACTGGCCGTTGCCCGTGGCCACGATCTCGGTGCCGGTGACCGCCTTGGCAAAAGCCGGCGGGAGCGTGCGCACTTCGGCGTCGTCCGTCAGGCCACCGGGGATGTGATTGGTGCCGCCGTCGGCGCCGGCGTACTTGGTCAGGGTGGCGGTGTTGGTGACGGTGGAGTTGGCCGGCAAGGTCGAGGCCAGGGTGAGGTCGTAGGAGACGATGACCGCATTTGAGCCGTCGGAGGTGGGGGTGCCGCCGCTGTCGCGGCCGCGGTTCAGGCCGCCGGTGCCCAAGTCCACCGCGTAGTTGTCCACCAGCTCGACCGTGAAGGTGTACGTGACGGGGTTCCACGTGAGTAGGTAATCCGTGCCGAGCGTAAGCACCGCGCCGCCGCCACGCTGAACGATCAGGTTCACGCCCGCAGCCAGGGAGGCGGCATCCGGATAAGACCGCACATAGGCAGCGGGGATGGTATCGGAGACGGTGACGTCGTAGGCGTCCGACCGGCCGGAGTTGAAGAGGACGACGCCATAACGGACGCGATCGCCGGCGTCCGGCAGCGGGGCGGTGGTGAGATTCGCGGCGGCGACGGCTTCCGCCTCGGCTTGGGCGGTCAAGGTGGCGGGAGGCGGCCCCGCGGAGAGGGCGGTGCTTGCCCCGGGAGCGGCGAAGGTCACCCCCCCCAGGGTGCGCCCACCCTCGCGGTCACTGCCGAGGATGCCCTTGTAAACAGCGACAACGACGGGCTGGTGGAGGTTGAAGGGAGTAATGTCGTCGGTGTAGCTGACGGTGTTGCCGGTGTTCCGTTCCCGGGACCGCGCGGCATTCATAAGCAGCAGATCGTCCGCGAATGGCTGGTCGTTGACGGTGAGCGTGAACAGCAGGTCCACCTTGCGGGGCAGGTTGTTGGTGTCGTCGTACGTGCCAAAGTCCCAGGTAATGCTGTTGTTGCCACTGGCGGTGTTGATGGCCACCGTGGGGTGAGAGAAGGCCGGCGTGAGGTTGGTGCTCGAGTGCAGAGTATCGGTCGGGCCGTACTTCCACTGTCCCGGCGGCGGGGCGGTTGCCAGAGTGGTGTCGCGGCTCCACGCCGGGCCTGCCGTGCCGTCGGCGTCCGGATCGTCCACCTTCATGATGGGCAGCGGGACGTAGTCGGTGAGCAGGAAGTAATCAATGTCGCCCGTGCGAAGCGGCAATTCGAGACGGAAGGTGACCGTGTCGCCAGGACGGACGCTCAAGGGATCCGGAAGGGACGTGCTGCCGTTGATGGCGTAAATGCTCTTGCCGAGGTTCGTGTAGGTTACGGTCAACCCTGCGCTGGTGTCGTCGGTCTCGGAGGTGCCGAGCGAGGCGAGGTCGGGCGGGTCAAGGAGTTCCCCATAAATCTTGGCGGTGTTGCTCACGCCGTCGCGCGGATTGAGGCTCTGGTTGCCGCTGGGGTAATCATCTGAGTACTGGTCTTGGACCACGGTGCGGAACCGGATCGTGCCGACGGTGGCGCCCCACGGCAGCGGCGGGTTGTTCTGCAGGTTGGGGTCCGGCTCAAGTCCTGTTGTGTCACTGTGGATGCCGCCGCCGACGAGGTTGGCATTGGCTCCACGGGTGACCAGCTCATCCGAGATGCGAAACTGGATGGCCGTGGTGCCGTCGTTGGGCGGGGTCGAGGCGGGTGTGTAGTTGGGTGTGACGGTGTAATTGGCCGTCGCCATGTCCGCGGCTGCCAAGGTGGTGCCGTGCTCCGTGACGGTCATCGTGGGGGTGAAGGTGGTGTCCCAGCGCTGGCCATCGGAGATGACGTCGTCAATGCGGACGGCCTCAAAGGCAAAGTAATCCGAGACCTGGAATTCGAGGGTGTACTCCAGCGTGTCCCCGGGGCTGAGGCCGCTGGGGGCCACGTCGTTGACGATGGTCACGCCCTTTTGAACGGCGATGGACTGGGCTTCGAGTTCGTGCTCGCAGTCGCCGTCGGGCGTCACCGTTTGGGACGGCCAGGTGCCCGAGACCGTCGCTTCGCCTGCCACGAGGGTTTGAGGGTCTCGGCTGTCAATGGGCGTCCAGTCGCCGTAGGTATAGGCCTGATTGCAGAGCAGGCGGTCGTCGCCGGTGGTGGCATTGAGGACCGGGTCGCCATTGGCGTCCAGCCGTGGCACGAAGAAGTCGTATTCGAGGACCACGTCCGAGGCGGAGGCGGTGCCCACCACGGTGCTGAAATCGTAGTCGAGGGTGCCCCCGGGAACGATGGTCGAGGGAGTGGTCACGGGCGCAATGGGGCCCGAGCCGCTGGCCCGCGTGGTGGTGACGACGGTGACGAACTGTTCGGTGTCCGGCAGCAGGTCCACGACTCGCAGGCCGGTGATCGTCTGGCCCTCGGCGATGTCCACCGTCAGGCGGTAGCGCCGGGTGAAGTTCGGACCGGTGGCCGTCTCGTCCTCGGGGCCCAGGTAGGTCTTGGTCAGGCGCAGCAAGGTGGGAATGACCGACGGGTCACTGTCGGCTTGCAGGCCGATGATCGTCGGGTCGCTCGTGGGATTGTCGAGCGGGTCGTTGCCGAACTGAAAACCGCCGCGGACGGAGATGGGCAGGGTCTCGTTCACGTCCGCCAACTGGCTGACCGAGGCTGAGAAGGAGAGCTGCGCCACCGGCTGCTCGGGGGTGAAGCTGCCGAACGGCAGACGGACGACCAGGAAGCGGTCGCCATTCTGGAAGCGGCCCGGCGGGGCGAAGTCCGTGGTCTTCACGTACACCGGGTTGCCCGTGTTGTCCTTGGCAAACGGATGCTCGACGCCCAGCCCGCCATTGGCCGTGTCGTCAAAGGTGAATTCGAGGACGTACGACACCGGCAGGGGATTGCCCAGGAAGTTGACGGTCGTGGAGACGGTCAGCCCGTCGAATTCGTTGGGAGAGGCCGGAGCGGGAGGATAAGGGTCACCGGGCGTCCACGAGCCGTCCCGCCCCGTCGCGTCAAACGCCACGTCCACGTATGGGCCGAAACCGGTTGTGTCGAGCGAGGTGTTGTCGAAACTGACCGTGAAGGAAAAACTTCCTCCAAGCTGGACGGTGGCCGGCGCAGTGACCGTGGCGGTCGGCTCGGCACTGGCGCCCAGGGCGAGTTGAACCGGCCACGCGAGGAGAACGACGCACGAAGCCTTGAAAAGTCGAAGCATTTGAGTCCTGTATGGCGTTTTAATTGGACCTTGGTTGCCTGGGGGCTTTAACAAGCCCAACTAAGCGGAGTCGCATAGTGCCTGTCCTCGCCGCTGTGTCAACCCTCAAACGGTGACCCAAATCGGCGGATCAGCGATTCTCGAGACGGCACGCGGCCCAGCGCACGCTGCGCCGGAGCGTTTTCGCGTTCCAGCCAAGCCGTAGATGGGCACGCGACCTGAGGTTTTCGGCGGATACGGGTTGGAAGCGGTTTCATCAGTTCTTAGCCGCCGATTGGGGGGGGTGACAAAACCGCGAACCGAACCGCTGCGCGAGCCGGCCGCTCCTGACCGGCGACCCCGCTTGACCGAGCGGCAAGGTCCACGTCCCCACGCGCGGTGCCGCCGTGGCCGGGTGGCGGGTCTGAGCTGCCAACGCCTCGCGACCCGCCGGGCGGCGGGCAACTTGCCTTGCCGGAGAGGCTGGGCTTGTTAGGTTATCGCCGGTGAGTTTTTTTGAGGAATTCAGCCGGCTGCCGATCGGCGGACTGGTGGCGCAGGCAAACGCGGCTTCCCCGGCGGCGGTCGGGCGGGTGCTGCAAGGTGGCGTCAGGACCGTGGCGGACTTTGCCGCGTTGATCTCGCCGGCGGCGGCCGCGGTTTTGCCGGAGCTGGCCCGTCGGTCCCAGGCGTTGACGCGGCAACGGTTCGGGCGGGTGATCCGGCTGTTTGCGCCGCTGTATTTGTCCAACGAGTGCATCAACAACTGCCGCTACTGTGGATTTTCGCGGGACAACCGGATCCTCCGGGTGACACTGAGCGTGGACGACGTGGTCCGTGAGGCGCGGGCGCTGGGCGAGCAGGGTTTTCGAAATCTGCTGCTGGTGGCAGGCGAGCATCCGCGATTTGTCTCGAACGGCTATCTCGCCGAATGCATCCGCGCCCTGCACGCGGACGTGCCGAGTCTGTCTCTCGAAGTGGGCCCTCTGGAAACGGCGGACTATGCCCCCTTGGTGGCAGCCGGTGCCGAAGGGCTAGTGGTGTATCAGGAGACGTATGACCCGACCGTGTACGACGCCATGCATACGGCCGGCCCGAAGCGGGATTTCGCCTGGCGCATGGGAACGCCCGAGCGCGCATACGCGGCCGGGTTCCGTCGGCTGGGCATCGGCGCGCTGTATGGCCTGGCGGACTGGCGACGCGAAGCCCTCTGCGTGGCGGCTCATGCGGCGTATCTCTTGCGCCATTGCTGGAAGGCGCAGGTTACCATCTCGGTACCGCGGCTGCGGCCCTGTGCAGGCGAATTTCAACCGTTGACCGCGATGAGCGATCGGGAACTGGTGCAACTGGTGTGTGCCTTCCGGCTGTTCCTGCCGGACGTCGGGCTGGTCCTGTCCACACGCGAGCCGGCACCGCTGCGGGACGGTTTGATTCCGCTGGGGATCACCCTCATGAGCGCCGGCAGCCATACCGAACCGGGCGGGTACACGGGCGCCGGACACGACCAGACGCATCTGACCCGACGCGGCCGCATCGTGCCACTGGCCGAGGGTGCGAGCGAATGGGCTGGTGCCGACGGCGCCCTCACCAACGCCACGGGCCAGTTCGAGATCGCCGACACGCGGTCGGCCGCCGAGGTCAGCGCGTTGATCGCACGGCTGGGCTACGAACCGGTGTGGAAGGACTGGGACCCCGCCCTGAGTTCGGCTTTCCCCGAAGCGCAGGCGGAAGGCTCACGGGCCGCGGCTGCGGCGTGATCTGAATCCCCTCTACCGATCTCCCATGAAGGAACCCTTTGTCGTCGCCAACGGGCGCGAAACCCCTGCTCCCCTCCCCTGCTCGCTGGAACAATTCCTCGTCGCCCAGGGCCTGCCGCCGCGCTCCGTTGTGGTGGAGCTGAACGGCGAGGCGCTGCCGCCCTCGCAATTCAAAACCACGCTGCTGAACCAGGGCGATCGGCTGGAGATCGTCCGCATCGTGGCGGGCGGCTGAGTGGGAAGCGCCGGGTCAAGCCACACGCACGAAGTCCAAGCCGAGCAGCGCGGCGAGTTTTTCCAACTTGGGCGCCAGGTGGCCCAGCCCGATCGCGCAGTGGTGTGCCGGTCCCGCCTTGGACCACTCGTTCACGAACTGCCGCGCGCCGAGGCGGAAGCGGTAGCGGCTGTTGGTGTTGCCAATATGCAGAATTGGACCCGGAACAGATTCGCCCTCGGCCACCAGGAGCTTCACGCGGCCGCTCCGGTCCTGCACGACGGACAACAGGGTCACCGGCCCATGCTTGACACGCATCTCGATCGAGAGACCCACACCGGGTTTGCCGTGATACACCGGCAGCGGCACCAGTTTCACCCGGCCCTCCGCGATCGCCATGTGCCCGGGACCGTCGTGCCCGAGGAGCACCACGTCGTCGTTGAAGTCCATGGCGTAGAACTCGGAGAACGATCCGCCGGCGCCGAAGGCGTCCAGAATTTTCATTGCCAGGACGTTCTTGATTTCGCACTCGCCTGCCACCGGCACCCCATGCGCGGTCAGGAGGGAATTACCCGCGATGACCGAGGTCACGATATCCCGCAGATCGCTGCCATCGGTGCTTTCGTAGTAGTAGGCCAGTGAGCCGAGCTGATGCTCCGCCACCAGGCGGTCCAGCGCGCAGGAGGTCCGGGCGGCGCGACGGAGTTCCCTCTCGTTGCACTCGGGCGAGACGTCAAACTCGGCGCGGAACTGGTGCAGTTTCGCCGCCACGTCCGCGTCACTGACCTGGTCGCGGAGAACCTTGAGCTGACACATCTCGAGCAGTTCGAAATGGCACCCGAAGGCCGCCGACTGCTGGGTCAGGTCGCTGTACACGTCCAGCATCCCGCAGTAGTAGTGGCCGAGCACGCCCACGCGGTTCCGGCGCAGGACCGACGCCACCGCCGCCGCCTCGACCCAGGCGTGGATCTCCGCCCAGGCCTCGGGATCGTCCAAGGTTCCCGTGACCAGGTGATACGGAATTCCGGCGCGGTTGAAGACGCAGGCGATCTCCGGCGCGGAACAGGCCTGGCAATGGGCCAGCCACTCCCCGGTCATCTTGCCGCGGTCGCCGAGGGCGTTGAAGGCGGCGTAGTCAATCGCCCGGACGGGTTGCAGATTCAGGACCACCACCGGCACGCGGGCCTTCTGCACCACCGGCAACACGGTGGAACTCAGCGCGTAGGTCGAGACGTACAGGAAGATCAGTTCCGCATCCTCGCGCTTCAGCCGCTCGCCGGCTGCCCGCGCGGCGATGGGTGAATCCACCAACCCGGCGTCCACCACCTCAACGCCCGGACGCTGCAACCGCGCCGCGATGCCCCGCTGGTAGCCCTCCAACCGATCCTTCAGGCCGCCAAACTGGGGCCAGTAGGTGTCGAGACCAATTCCATAGAGACCGACTCGGATTGAGGACTGCGGGAGCGTCATGGCGCGGAAGCCTGCCACTTCCGGGACCGGCTGCCCAGCCGGAATCGCCCGGCCCGGCTGCGGAGAATCATCCCCGCAACCGCCTGCGACGGCCGGTGTTTGCGTATCGGTCATGGTTCGGTACTCTTGGCTCATGCTGCGGCTGGCCTTCACGGCTGCGTTTCTGCTTGCCGTCCTGTGCGGACGGAGTTGGGCCGCGACGGATGCTGCCGCCGCGAACGTGCCCGGACAGATCGTCTGGCACGGGGATGGCAACCGCGTGGACGCCGACTTCCAGAACTGGCCGCTGGAACGGATCCTCAAAACGATCGCCGCCGGAACCCGTTGGGAGGTGTTCGTGGAACCGGGATTGACCCGCTCGCTTTCCGCGCGGTTTTCCGGGCTCACCCAGGGTGAGGCGCTGCGCCGCTTCTTCGGCCCCCTCAATTTCGCGGTGGTTCCCACCGCCGCCGGGCCAGTCCGGCTGTACATTTTTCGCAATTCGATGGCCGCGGCCACGGAGACGATCGAGGCCCCGGCGGAACCGGACCGGTCTCGACGGCGGTCGGGCGCCATCCCCGAAGAGCTGCTGGTGATCCTGAGGCCCGACGCCGAGGAATCCATTGAGGAACTTGCCGAGCGCCTCGGCGCGAAGATCACCGGCCGGGACGACGAGCGCGGTGTCTATCGCCTGCGCTTCAAAGACAGTGCGGCGGCCGAGATGGCCCGGGCCGAACTGAACGGAACGACCGGCGTCGGCGTGGAGTCGAACTATCTCTTCGCCCGGCCGGATTCGCCGGGCCTCTTCGGGATGGGCGGCACGCCGTTCCTCGACGTGAAGCCCAGCCTCGACGGCGAGCGGGTGCTGGTGGGCATCGTGGACACCGCGGTGCAAGCCGAGGGCTCGGGGCTGAAGGATTTCATCGTGAAATCCATCTCGGTGGCCGGCCCGGCCGAGCTTCCCGTTGATCAGCCGACCCACGGCACCCTGATGGCCACTCGCCTCGTTGCCGCCAGCGCCGCGGCTGCGGGAAGCGATTCCCTCCCGCTTGGGCTCGTCACCGCGGACGTGTTTGGGGCGCACGGCTCGACCTCGACATTCGACCTCGTGCAGGGCCTTTACGCGGTGGCGCGGGAAGGCGTGCCCGTGATCAATCTCAGCCTCGCAGGCAACGATGAAAGTCCGCTGCTGCGGCACACGATCGCCCAGCTCAGCCGCCAGGGGATCGTCATTTTGGCGGCCGCCGGCAACGAGCCCGTGACCACGCCCACGTTCCCCGCCGCCCAACCGGAGGTGATCGCGGTAACGGCCCAGAATTCTCGTGGCGTGATCGCGCCGTACGCCAACCGCGGGGCGTTCGTGGACGTCGCCGCACCCGGCAGCGCGGTGGTGGGATTCGCGGGCCAGCCTTTCTTCACGGCCGGAACCTCGGTGGCCACGGCCCACGCGTCCGGAGTCGCCGCCAGCATTGCGGCTTCGACGGGATTGCTCGGGCCGGACCTCGATGCGGCCGTGCGCGAGGCCCTCGCACTCCGTCCCCCTGCCAAACCGTAGCCGCGGCGGCGACGGGTCAAGGATCACACCGTCCCGGATCAAGGGGCCGACGGCGGGTGACCCGCACCGCGACGTGGCGTGTTTCCGGCAGGATGAACTTCTTCACCTCCACCGAGACTTCCGCTGCCCCGAACTCCGCGAGGACCAACTCGGCCACGTCCACCGCCAGCTTCTCAATCAACCGCCAGCTCCGGCCTTCGCCCCAGCGGAGCAGCCGGCGGCTGACGGCGTAGTAGTCAATCGTCCGCCGCAAATCATCGCCGGCCGCGGCGGCAGTGAAATCGTGCTGCATCGCCACGGTCAGCAGCAACCGCTGGGGCCGCGCGCGTTCCTCGTCGGGAACACCGACGTGGTACCAGACCTCGAGGTCTTCGATGATGATCGTGTCCACGGGTGATGAGGGTGGGGGCTTTGTTGGATTGCTGTTTTCGGGCCTCAAAGCCGGCATCCGGTGGGTTGGTCTGAGCCACGCCCACCGGCCTCCACCGGTCCGGTGGTCCCCGCGACGGCCACCGCCTCGAGCAACCGGCGCGTGGGCGTATTGAGCCGCAGCTTCATCGCTTCGGCCGGCGTCAGCCACCGGAACTCCTGCGCCTCCTCATTGAGCGTGACCGCCGGCGCGCCCCGCACGCGGCAGGTGTAGTTGAGCAGGATGAAGTGCGCCTCCCGGAAAAACTCCGGCGAGCGGATGCAGTCCTGCACCAGCACAAAACTCACATCCTCCACGTCGAGCCCGGTCTCTTCCTTGAGTTCGCGCCGCAACGCGTCCTCGGCGGCCTCTCCGTACTTGATCTTGCCGCCGGGGATGCCCCACCGGCCGGACCATTTGTCTGTTCGGACCATCAGCACTTCGCCGTGCCCGTTGAACACGAGGCCGCCCACGGTGGGCACCGGCGGCCCCAGCCGGTGTGATTGGTCGGCAAGTTCGATCGCCGCCGCGAAATCGAGCCGGGCCTCCTCCAGCAGGGAGCGC
>CALJWR010000291.1 GCA_937976685.1 uncultured Verrucomicrobiae bacterium | reverse complement strand
GCCGACGGCGGCATCACTAGGAGCGGGGACATGGTAAAGGCACTCACGCTGGCGCACGCGGTTCTGTGCGGCGGGCTGCTGGCGGGCTGTCCGGAGTCGCCCGGCCAGGTCATGGAAATCAACGGCAAACTCTACAAGCAGTATCGCGGCATGGGCAGTCTGGCGGCGATGAAAGCCGGTTCCGCCGCGCGCTACGGCCACTCGAAGGACGCCAAGCAAAAGGTGGCCGCCGAGGGCGTCGAGGCGCTCAAGGAAGCCTCGCCGCCGGTGGATGAAGTGCTGACGCCGCTCATTGGCGGCATCCAATCCGGGCTGGGCTACCTCGGCGCCGCCACGCTCGCGGAGTTACGGAAGAAGGCCCGTTACATCCGCGTCAGTCCCGCCGGTCAGCGCGAGGCCGGCCCGCACGATGTCGTCGAGATCAAGACGGGCAAGTAGCGGGGCCACTCCGACGCCTTGCCGGTGGAACGCTTGGGAGGGACGGTGGCAGCGAGCGGCCCGGCACGCCTGTGAGCAAATACTGGCACGTCATCGGTATCGGTATTCAGAACACGCTGGTGTATCGCGTGAACTTTCTGTTCCGCGCGTGTTTCGGCCTGATCCCGTTGATGGCGACCATCTACCTCTGGCGCGCGGTCTTCCGAAGCAACCCCGATCAGGCGAGTGTCGCCGGTTACACGCTGGCGGCGATGACCTCGTACTACCTCGTCGCGACCCTGGTGGACATGCTGACCGCTGTGGCGGAGGACGACTGGCAGATCGCCGCCGACATCAAGGACGGCAACATCAGCCAATTCCTGCTGAAGCCGATGGATTATCTGACCTACCGCCTGTGCCTGTTCGCCGCGGGGCGAATCATCTACACCAGCGTGGCGCTGGCTCCGGTTGCCGTGCTCCTGCTGGTTCAACGCGAGTTCCTGTTGCTGCCGGCGGACGGGCTGACCGCCGCGGTCTTCGCGGTGTCGGTGGTGCTGACGGCGCTGCTGCAGTTCTTCGTCTCGTACACGATGGCGCTGCTGGCGTTCTGGGTGCTCGAGGTATCCACGTTCATCTTCATCCTGTTCGCCTTCGAATACCTCGCCGGGGGGCATTTGTTCCCGCTGGACATTCTGCCGCCGCCGCTCCTGGCGGCGCTGAACTTCACGCCCTTCCCCTACCAGCTCTACTTCCCGGTGAGCGTGTACCTCGGCCGGGTGACCGGCGCCGAACTGTGGCAGGGCCTCGTCATCCAGGCGGGCTGGGTGATCGCCGGCTACGCGCTGGCGCGCTGGGTGTGGAGCCGGGGCATCCGGCGGTATTCGGCGGTCGGCGGTTGAACGACCACGCATGGACGCCACTTCACCCGCCTCGCCACCGGTTGCTGCACCGGGTTGCCTGCGCCGTTATGCCACGGTGTATGCGGGGCTGTGGCGCAACTCGATCGTACGCGAGATGGGGTTCAAGACCAACTTCGTGCTCTGGATCGTGGTCGAGCTGCTCTGGTTCGCGCTGCAACTGTGTTTTGTGGCGGTGATCTACCAGCACACCGAGCGCATCGCCACGTGGTCCAAGTGGGAGGTGGTGCTGCTGATGGGCGCGAGCCAGTTCATTCAGCAGGTGTTCACCGCCCTCTTTTTCACCAACTGCTCGAATCTCTCGGAACTGGTCCGCACCGGGCGCCTGGACTTCCTGCTCCTGCTGCCAGTCAACACGCGATTCGTGATTTCGCTGCGGCACGTGGACTTGGGTGCGTTTGTGAACGCCGCGTCGGCGGTGGCGGTGATGGTCCATGCCGCCGGGCGGCTCGGACTGCGCCCCGGCGTGGTGGAGCTGGCGGCATTTGCGGCGCTGTGCGCGGCAGGCGTTTTGATTCACTACTCGCTGATGTTCCTGCTGGCCACGGTCAGCTTCTGGACCGTGCGGGCACAGAGCATCATCTGGGGCTACCATAACCTCTTCAACGTCGCGCGCCTGCCGGACGCCGCGTTTCGGCCGGGAATGTTCAAGGCGACCTTCACCTTCGTGCTGCCGATGTTGCTGGTCGCGAACGTGCCGGTGAAGCTCCTGGCGGACAAACTGGACGCGGGGTGGGAGGTCCTTCTGCTCCTGGGCATGACGGCGGTGTGCTTCGCGGTGTCCGAATGGGGCTGGCGTCGGTCCGTACGCCACTACACCAGCGCCAGTTCGTAGGAGCACCGGCGAATTCGCGTTGCGCCGGCAGGGCCGCGTCTTAACGTCCTCCGCGACCGAATCATGAAAACTGCATCCTCCGCAAGTTCCCGAACCGTGTATCTCGTCGCCAACGGCGATCTCCGCCTTTCCGCCAACCAGAAATGCTGGCCGGAGCAGGAGAAGATGGAGCGAGCGCTCATGGCCGCACTCAAGGCCGAGGGCTGGCGCGTCGTGCGCGCGCATCCCTACGACAAGGTCAAACAACATGGGTTCATTGACTCGCAGAAGATGGGGCTGGAGGTGTTCCGCGGGGTGCCGGCGGACGTGCCGCTGGTCGTGGCCGAAGCGGTCTGGCAGTACAGCCAGCACATTCTGCCCGGGCTGTTTACGCATCGCGGCTCCATCCTCACCGTGGCCAACTGGTCCGGCACCTGGCCCGGGCTGGTGGGGATGCTGAACCTCAACGGCTCGCTCACGAAGATGGGCGTCAAGTACAGCACCTTGTGGAGCGAGCGGTTCACCGACGCCTTCTTCAAGGCCGGCCTGCGCCAATGGCTCGCCGAGGGGGTCGTCACTCACGACCAAGGCCACGTGCGCGATCTGGCGCTGTTGAAGCTGCCCGCCGCGGACGAGCAATTCGGCCGCCGCTGGGCGCGGGCCTTCAAGGCGCGCAAAGCCATCCTCGGCGTCTTTGATGAGGGCTGCATGGGCATGCACAACGCGATCCTGCCCGACGAGCTGTTGAACCCCACCGGAGTCTTCAAGGAGCGGCTGAGCCAGTCCGCGTTGTACGCCGCCATGCCGACGGTGACCGACGCCGAGGCTGAAGCCGTGCTCGCCTGGTATCTCAAGAAGGGCCTGCATTTTGCCTGGGGCACCGATGAGGCCACCGAACTGACCAAGGCCCAGACCCTGCAGCAATGCAAGATGTACGTCGCGGCGGTGCGGTTCGCAGCGGAGTTTGGCTGTGATGCCATCGGCATCCAGTACCAGCAGGGACTCAAGGACCTCGCGCCCGCCAGCGACTTGGTGGAAGGCACGCTCAACAACGTGGACCGTCCGCCGGTGCGCTGCCCGCAAACCGGCAAAGTCCTCTTCGCCGGCGAAGCGGTGCCCCACTTCAACGAAGCGGACGAGGGCGCGGGCCTCGATGGCCTGGTCACTTATCAGCTCTGGCGCGAACTCGGCTTCGCCCCCGAAAACACCCTCCACGATGTCCGCTGGGGTGACGCCGACCGCTCGGGGACCGTGGACGATTACGTCTGGGTGTTCCTCATCTCCGGGGCCGCGCCGCCCGCGCATTTCATCGGCGGCTGGAAAGGCGCTTCCAGCGAGCGACAGCCGGCCATGTATTTCCGGCTCGGCGGCGGGACGCTCAAGGGCGTGAGCAAACCCGGCTGGATCGTCTGGAGCCGGGTCTTCGTGATGGAGGGTCGCCTGCACTGCGACCTCGGAGTGGCCGAAGTTGTGGAACTGCCGGCCAAGGAGACCGAGCGCCGCTGGCGCGAGACCACCCCGCAGTGGCCGATCATGCACACGGTGCTCAAGGGTATCTCGCGCGATCAGATGATGGCGCGGCACAAGTCCAACCACATCCAGGTGGTGTACGCGCCGAATGAAAAACAGGCCCATCGCGCCTGCCGCATCAAGGCGGCCGCGATGGCGGAACTGGGGCTCGACGTCCACCTCTGCGGCGACGTGGCGTTGGCGTGATCTCGGTGCGGCGCGAGGGCTGGCTGGGCGAACCGGTTGTCGGCACGCTGCGCGGGGAAGTTCCTGACGGGCTGGCGTGGCGAGCGCGTCTCCTTACGCGCCCGCCCCAGTCTCGTTTGCCTCCGGCAGGTTGCCCGGAGGTTTCACGACTTTCCGCGCCCGCCGCCGAGGTTTGAACAGCTCCATCTGCGGCTCGCGGAAAAAGTCGTAGTTCTTCAGCACGCGCAGGGTTTGGAGCAGGTCGGATTTCTGGTAGTTGCGGTTGGGTTCGACCGCGGCGATCAGGTCGGCCAGCACGGTGCGAAACGGGATGACCGCCTCGACCCCCCGGGAACGCAACAGGCTGACGCTCGCCTCCCGCGCCCCATCGCTCGCCGGCAGGGCCGGCACGACCAGAATCTTCGTCAGCGGCAGGCCGTCGCCGAAAAACCGCTGGGCGCGCTTGAACACGGTCGGCTCGACAAAGCGAAACAACTCGGGCGTTCCCGTCAGCCGCGCCCGGCTGAACGTCTCCGTATGCCACGCCTTCACCACCACGACCGCGCGCCCCAGTCGCGCCAGGTCCGGGGAGCTCAACACAAACGGGAGGCCCCCCTCGCTCTCCAATGGCCGGGGATTGAGGACCAGGAAATCAATTTCCTCGTCCGACCGCGCCTTGGGGGACACGTACTTGCGCCGCTGGTGGACCAGGAAGCCGTGCGACTCGAAGAACTCCCGGACGATGGTTTCGCTGACCGCCATGTTAGTTCCTCATTTCCGCCAGCGTGCGATGGATCCACTCGTCGGGGACCGCCTGGCCCCAAACCACTTCGCCGATCCGCCGGGCCAGCACGAACTTGACCTCGCCGCCGCTGACTTTCTTGTCCAACCGCATTGCGGCGAGCAACGCGGCCTCCTGCGCGGCATTCAGGCGGGTCGTCGTTGGCAGGCCCGCCCGCGCGAAAAGCTCCCGCACCCGCTCGACCTCCTTTTGCGAAAGCCCCAGCAAGGCGGCGGACAGCCGCGCCGCCGCGACCTGCCCGATCGAAATCGCCTCGCCGTGCAGGAAGCGTCCGTAGCGTGAAATCGCCTCCAGCGCGTGGCCGATGGTGTGGCCGAAGTTCAAGATTGCCCGCAGGCCCGATTCGGTTTCGTCCTGGCCCACCACGTCGGCCTTGATTTGGCAGCACCGTGCGACGACCGAGGCGAGCGTTTCAGGATCACGCGCCAGCACGTCGTCCAGGTCGCGCTCCAGGCGGCGGAACAGCGCGGCGTCGTAAATGATGCCGTACTTGATAACCTCGGCGAGGCCGGCACGATACTCACGGTCGGGCAGCGTGCGCAGCGTCTCCAGATCGCACAGCACCAGTCGTGGCTGATGGAAGGCGCCGACGAGATTCTTCCCGGCGCGGAGGTTCACTCCCACTTTGCCGCCCACCGAACTGTCCACCTGCGCCAGCAGCGTGGTGGGCACCTGCACGAAGGCGATGCCGCGCAGATACGTGGCCGCCACGAAGCCGGCCAGATCACCCACCACGCCGCCGCCGAGCGCGACAATGAAGGAACGGCGCTCGAGTCGCGCGGCGGCCAGTTGGTCGTAGCAGCGCTGGACCGAGGCCAGGCTCTTTGCCGTTTCGCCAGCGGGTACGGTGATCACCAAAGACTGAAAGCCAGCCGCCTCGAGAGCTGATTGTGCCGGGGCGGCATACCGGGGCCCGACGTTCGCGTCGGTGATGATCGCGCAGCGCCGGCCGGGCTTGAGCCGTGCGCACTGCTCCCCAAGCCCGACCAGCAGGCCGGCGCCGATTCGGATGGAATAACTGCGTTCCCCCAAGGGGACCTTGACGAGGCGCATCGCGGGGACTGTATGCAACGGCGGCGCTGAGTCAAAGCCGCGCCCGCGCCGTCGGACGATCGTCCCCCATCATCAACATGCCAATGAAGTTGACGATTGTCGGAGTGGCGGGGAGCGCCGGGCGGGCGATGCCAGAGAAGTCGGGCCAGGTCGGGCGGACGCGCGCCGGTGTTGACCGGCAGGTGATTTCAAACCAAGCGCACGGAATTCAAAGGACCACGATGTCCCGGCCCAAGGGCGCTCGTCAGGATTGGCGCCGATGAGGACGCCAGATTGAACGGATGGCCCGACTCGCAAACCGCGGCTGCGGCTCTTGGAAAAATGCCAGGCCGTCACGGCGGCAAGGTGGGAGGACGAGTTGTAGGCGAAAACCCAGGATTTCGCCGCCCCCTGACTCCAACCGACCGCAGAGGCTGCGGACTGCCGGCACACCCCGACTGAAATTCGGTTTGCGAGGTAGTCGTAGGACGCCAGGGACGCCACCCATCGCTTGTCTGCCGGCACACCCCGACTGAAATTCGGTTTGCGAGGGCTCGGCCCGGTTGCCATTCTGCTCAAGTGCAACGCCGGGCGTGGGTTGGATTACTGGCTGCGTCGGTCATCGTGAACATCATGTTGGCCGTCGCGTGGCTCCGTTCGAGCCCGGCGGAGCGGCCGCAGCGGCCGACCATCAACGTCTTCCGGCCGATCGTCACCAACGTGCTGCGACCGATCCGCACCAACCTGGTGATCCAGCCGCGGCTGCTGACCTGGTCGGACCTCGAATCCACCAACTATTCGATCTACATCGCCAATCTGCGAGGGATCGGCTGCCCGGAGGAAACCGTGCGCGACATCATCGTGGCCGATGTCAACCAGCTTTTCTCCGCGCGTCGCCACGCCGAGGTCACGCTGCCCTCGCAGCAATGGTGGCGGGCGGAGCCGGATCCGGAGGTGGCCGCCGCCGCCCAGGCGAAACTCGCCGCGCTCGATGAGGAGCGCCGGCTGTTGCTCACGCAGTTGCTCGGACCTGGCTGGGACAGTGAAGGCCGGCATTTCGAGCCGCCGCAGCCATTTCCGGCGCTGGATGGTCCGCTGCTGGGTACCCTGTCATCCGAGACCAAGGCGGCCGTCCACAGCGTGGAAGCCGCTCGTCGGGCCGCCCTTCGCGAGTTGAATGAAACCGCCGCGCGGGAGGGGCGGTCGCCGGGTGCGCGCGAACTGGCCGCGATCGAGCAGTCCGCGCGGACAAAACTGGCCGAACTCCTCGGACCGGCGGAACTCGAGGAATACTCGCTCCGCTATTCGCCGCAGGCCGACCGGCTGCGGGAGCAGCTCCGCAACTTCGAGCCAACGGCCGATGAATTCCGCGCGCTCTTCCGGGCGACGGAACCAATCGAAAGCGAACTGGCGCAACTGGCGGAACAGACGGACGCGGCGAGCGTCCTGCGCCGCCGCGAACTGGAGGTCCGGCGGGAGGCGGTGGTTCGCGAAGCACTGGGGCAGGAACGTTTCGCCTATCACCAGTTGACCCGACAGCCGGGATTTCTGGAGGCCCGCGACACCGCCTTGAAGCTGGGCGTGGGCGCGGCAGCCGTCCTGCCGCTGTATCAGATCAACCTGGCGGCCAGCGAAGAAACCCAACGCGTGCTCGCAGACCCCTCGCTGACGCAGGAGGAGCAAACCCAGCAGTTGGCCCTGCTGGAGGCCCAGCGCCTGGACACCCTCCGCCGGGTGCTCGGTGAGGAGGCGTTCCGGCGTCTGCAACAACAGCGGGTCCAGTAGGCGCGTGGCGCGTAGGAAACTTTCGCGGCGCGACGGTTTTTGGTATTCAAGCGCATGGCGCAATTCTCATACAAGGCGCGGCGCCGCTCCGGGGAACTCGTACAGGACGTCCTCGAAGCGGCGGATCGCAACGAGGCGGTCGCCCGACTCCAACGGTCGGGACTGGTGCCCATTTCGGTGGATGCCGGCCGGGGAGCGGTCAAAGCGGACCGGACCAATGGCCGCAGCAGCGCGGTGACCGCAGCTCGGGCGACATCCGCGCGTGGGCTGTTTGGACGACGGCGCAAGCCCAAGTTGCAGGAACTCGCCACCTACACCCAGCAGCTCACGAATCTGCTCAAGGCCGGAATGCCGCTCACGGGCGCACTCAACAGCATGGCGAGCCTGGGCTCGAAGAGCATTCCGCCCGAGGTCAGCAAGCTGCTCCGGCAGGACGTCATGGAGGGCAAGAGCCTCTCCGACGCGATGGCGCGCCAGCCCAACATTTTTTCCGAGCTGCACGTGAACATGGTGCGCGCCGGGGAGCAGAGCGGCGCGCTGGTCGAGGTGCTGCAGCGCCTGGCCAGCCACTATGAGCGGTTTGCCGAAGTGCGTCACAAGTTCATCTCCGCCCTGATCTACCCGGCAGTGGTTTCCTCCGTGGGCATCGTGATCGTGTTTTTCTTCATGACGGTGATGCTGCCCAAGTTCACGGCCATCTTCACCGAGATGAAAACCGAGCTGCCCGCCTCGACCAAGCTCCTCATCGGCATCAGCCATTTCTTCGCGTTGTACTGGTGGACCATCCCGCTCGCCGCGCTGGCACTGGGCATTCTCTACAACCGCTACAAGGCCACCGAGGCGGGCGCACGCGCCGTGGACCGGTTGAAGCTGCGGCTGCCGGTGCTGGGAAACATTTTCCAGTTGAACCTGTTCGCCCAGTTCGCCCGCACCCTCGGCACGCTCCTGCACAACGGCGTGCCCGTGTTGACAGCCCTGAAAATCACCGAGCAGGTGGTCCCGAACCGTGTGGTGCGCGAGGCCATCGCCCGCACCCGCGAGGAGGTCACCGACGGCAAGACCATCGCGCAGCCGCTGGCCCGGAGCCGGCTCTTCCCGCAGTTGATGATTGACCTCATCCGCATCGGCGAGGAGACGGGCGACGTGCCCGGCGCGCTGAACAACGTGGCGCAGACGTACGAGAACGAACTGTCCGTGGCGCTGCGGGTGATGACCAACCTCATCGAGCCGGTGATGATCATCGCCATGGCGCTGGGCGTGGGATTCCTGCTCTTCAGCGTGCTCTCGGCGATGTTCCAGATCACGGCCAACATCGCGCGATGAGCCGGGACGGTCGCCAGTTCGCGGGCGGCGCCAAGCGCGTGCGCCGGGGCTTCACCTTGATCGAGTTACTGGTGGTGGTGGCGCTGATTGGCGTCTTTGTGACGGTGTCGCTGCCGCCGATGTTTTACGCGATCAAGAAGAGCCCGATCCGCCAGGCCAGCAGCGATCTGGCCGAGGCGTGTCAGCGGGCGCGGATGCTGGCCATCATGAAGGGTCAAACCGCCGAGCTGGTGATCAACGCGGAGGACGGCATCATCGCCACGCAACTGGCCGGCGGGTTTGGGCCGCTGGGCGGAGCCCCGGAATCGGACGGCGCAGGCGAGTTGCTGGCCGACGGCGCGCCTGCGCCGGCCACGACCTCCCCCGAGACCCGCCCGTTCACGGCGCGTCTGCCGGAGAGCGTCGCCTTTCGCGAACTCCTCATCAACCGGCGCGACGTGATGGACTATGCTCAGGCCCGCGTGCGGTTTTACCCAAACGGCACCTGCGATGAGCTCTATGCCGTCCTGCTGTCCGAGTCCAATGAGGAACGCGTGATCCGGCTGGAGATGAGCACCGGCCGCGAAACCGTGGACGTCATCCGATGATGCGCCGCCACTCACAGGCGAGTCGTGGTGACCGCCGGGAAACTTCGGCCGGGCCGCAGCCGGCCACGCCGCAGCGCGGCTTGAATCCCCGTGCCAGAGCGGCCGGTTTCCGCCCGGCCGCGGCGCGACCGCAGGCCGCCTTCACCTTGCTGGAGGTGATGATCGCGCTGAGCATTTTCTTCGTCGCGGTCTTCGCCATTCTCAGCCTCGTCACCACCAATCTGAACATCGCCCGCGGGCTGACCCTGGGCGAAGTGGAGGTCGGCTCGGTGGCCGCGGAAATCGCCCAGACAAATGCCCTCGAGGAAGGCTCCATCTCGGGGGATTTCGGCGACGCCTATCCCGGCGCGTACTGGAATGCCGACGTGTCGCTCTGGCTCACCAATCAGGGCGCCATCGCCACCCAGCGTGGCGGCCCCGGATTGTACAAGGTGGACATCACCGTGGACTGGCCCCAGAACGGGGCGCAGCGACAGAAACAGGTCACGATCTTCCGCTACGTGACCGGCTCGCCCCGGGCGACCCCCGCACCCATCCCGCGACGATGATGCGGACCACTCCAAATCCCGGGTATTCAGCCGCCGCCGGCCCAACGGGGAGGTGCCGGTCTGCGGCCGCCATTTTCCGCAGCCCGGCCCGACGGGCGTTCACGATCATCGAGCTTCTGCTCGCCATGGCCATCTTCTCGATGGTCATTCTGGCGATCTACTCGACGTGGACGGCCATCCTCCGGGCCTCAAAGGTGGGTGCCGACGCAGCGGCGAACCTCCAGCGGGCGCGAGTCACCGCGCGCGCCTTGCAGGAGGCGCTGGCCTCCGCAGTGATGTTTCAAGCCAACCCGGGACTCTACTCCTTCGAGGCGGACACCAGCGGCCAGTTCGCGGCGTTGAGTTTTGTCGCGCGCCTGCCGGTGTCCTACCTCGGCGGTGGCTATTTCGGGGATCAGGTGGTGCGGCGGGTGACGTTCACGGTGGAGCCGGACGCCGCGGGCGTGCCGCAACTGCTGCTGACCCAGCAGCCGGTGTTGCAGACCAACATTGCCCAAGGCGAGGCCTACACGCTGGCGCTGGCCCGCGACGTGAACATGTTCGCCCTCGAGTTCTTCGATCCCCGTTCCCGCGAAGGCTGGATCACCGAGTGGACGCTGACGAATCAAATGCCCAGGCAAGTGCGCTTCGCCTTGGCCTTCGGCAAACCCGCGGGCAGCGCGATTGACCCGCGCGATGTCACGGTGCGCACCGTGGACATCCCGTCCAGTCCGGTGCCGATCGTGGTCCAGGGCACTCCGGCCGCGCCGGCGGCGCCGGTGGGCGCGGTGGGCACTCCCGCACGACCGAATCCAGCCCAGCCGCCGGGGGGAGTCGTGCCCAACACTCCAGGGGCTGGCTTCGATCCGCGCTGGCGGCCGGGAGGAGGTGGCGGATGATCGTTCACTCGCATCACCGACGGCCGGGATTCGTCCTCATCATCGTCCTGGTGATCGTGACGGTGCTGGGTTTGTTGGCGGGCAGTTTCGCGCTTTCAATGCGGGTCGAGGCCCGGTTGGCGGGCAATTCGAGCATGGAGTCGGAGATGGAGTGGCTGGGGCGCTCGGGCATCGAGTATGCCAAGTTCATCCTCGCCAACACGGGCGGAGGCAACCAGGCCGTCCATTCGCTCCGGCAAATCTGGGCCGGCGGCCCGGGCGATCCCGGCGAGACCAACGGTCCGCTGGCGGGCATCTCGCTCAAGGGCGTCGAGTGTCCGCCCGGGGTCTTCTCGATCACGATTACCGACCTGGACCGGCGCTTCAACATCAACACCCTGGCGCGGATGCCCGAGGTCATGCGGCGCGAGATCATGGATCGGGCGTTGACCTTGATGGGCGTGAGCGGCACGGACATCGCCACCATCGCCGATTCGATTGGCGACTGGGTGGACCGCGACGATCTGCCCGGCCTGAGCGGCGCGGAGAGCGATTTCTACCTGACGCTCGAACCGGCTTACCTCGCCAAGAACGGACCGATTGACGATCTCGCCGAGCTGTTGCTCGTCCAGGGCGTGACGCCGGCCATGTACTGGGGGCCGCGGGTGCAATGGCACACGGACCAGCTCTTCCGCCCCCGGCGCTCGCGGCGCGACCGCGAGGACCTGCCGGCGTACACCGCCGGCTTCGTGGACCTCTTCGCCGCCTTTGGCAGCGGGCGCGTCAACATCAACACCGCGCCCCCGGAGGTCATCCGGTTCGTGCTCGGGGTGGACGACGCGATCGCCGAGAACTTCCGACGGGCGAGGGCGGGATTCGACGGCGTGGAGGGCACCGAGGACGACACGCCGTTCCCCAGTCCCGGCGCGGTGGCTGGCATGGTGCCCGGCATTAATCCGGCCGCGGCGGGCGTTCTGGGTACGCTGATCGGCGTGCAGAGCACGGTGTTCGAAGTGGTGGTGGACGCGCAGATCGGCAACTACCGTCGCCAGTTCACCGCGCTGCTGGCGCGGCCGGGCGGTCGGGAAGTGCAGACCCTTCAGTTCAGTTGGCGGTAACCACCAAGCAGACCGTCACCGAAGGGCCGACTTCGAGCCGCGACTTCTTTGCGCCGGCGCTGCTCCCCTCCGCCGCCGCGAGCCCCACTACGGCTGCCGCCCCTTGCGGCCCTTGCCGTTGCCGCTGCTCAGGTGGCGGTTGACCGCGTTCAGGTAGGCGCGCGCGCTGGCTTCGATGACGTCGGTGCTCGCGCCTTTGCCGGTCACCAGATCGGCAGCGCCGAAATCCACCTTCGCGGTCACCTCCCCGAGGGCGTCCTTGCCCTGGGACACCGCGCGCAGCGAGTACTCCATGAGCTTGCCGCTGACGCCGGTGATCCGATCAATGGCCTTTAGCGCCGCGTCCACCGGCCCGTCGCCAATCGCAGCGTCCTCGAAACGCTCCGTCCCCACCTTGCCCTTGGCGCGCTTCAGCCGCACGGTCGCCGTGGGCACCGTCTGGTTGCCGGAGGTGACGTTCAGGTACTCCAGCGCCCACGTCTCCGGCACTTCGGTCAGATGACCCTCGACGAGCGCGGCCAGGTCGTCGTCATAGACGAACTTCTTCCGGTCGCCGATCTCCTTGAAGCGCGCGAAGATCGCGTTGACGTCCTCGTCGGACATCTTGAAGCCCAGGTGCCGGAGCCGAACGCCGACGGCATTGCGCCCGCTGTGCTTGGTCAACGGCAGTTCGGTCTGGCCCCACCCCACGTCTCGCGGGTCCATGATCTCGTAGGTTTCGCGCTTCTTGAGGATGCCATCCTGGTGGATGCCCGCGCTGTGGGCGAAGGCGTTTTCGCCCACGATCGCCTTGTTCCGCTGCACGCTCAGGCCGCTCATGCGGGCAACCAAGCGCGAGGTCTTCACGATCTCGCGAGTTTGGACACCGCAGGCGTAGCCGGCGAAGAAGTCGCTGCGGGTGCGCAGGGCCATGACGATTTCCTCGAGCGAGGCGTTGCCCGCGCGTTCGCCGATCCCGTTGACGGTGCATTCGACCTGCCGCGCGCCGTTGCGAATCGCCGCGAGCGAGTTGGCCACGGCCAGGCCGAGGTCGTTGTGGCAGTGAACACTGATCACTGCCTTGCCCGTCCGGAACTCGTCAACGGATTCGTGCAGGTGGCGGATGAGCGCGCCGAACTGATCGGGCACGGCCCAGCCGACGGTGTCCGGGATGTTCACCGTGGTGGCGCCGGCGGCCACGACGGCCCGGCACACCTCGACGAGGAAGTCCGGCTCGGTGCGGGAACCATCCTCCGGCGAGAATTCCACGTTGCTCACGTACCCGCGGGCCCGCTTCACCCCTTCCACGGCGAGGCGCAGGATTTCGTGGCGCGCCTTGCCGAGCTTGAACTCGCGATGGATCTTGGAAGTCGCCAGGAAGACATGGATGCGCCCCCGCTTGCCGGCGGGTTGCACCGCCTGGCCCGCCGCGTCTATGTCCTTCGGCACGCATCGCGCCAGGCCGCAGATCACGGGCCCCTTGATCTCGCGCGCGATGGTCTTCACGGCCGCAAAATCCCCTTCGCTGATCACGGGGAAACCGGCTTCGATCACGTCCACTTTCAGCCGGGCGAGCTGCCGCGCCACTTCGAGCTTCTCGCGCAGGTTCATCGAGGCGCCGGGGCATTGCTCGCCGTCGCGGAGCGTGGTGTCAAAGATCGTGATCGAGGTCGTTTTAATCGGTTGCGTTATGGTGTTGTGTTGTTTCGGTTCGTGGCGCGATTCCCGGCAGGGGCCTTGCGCTGCGGCGGCGGCCGGGCTTTCAGAACGCGAAAGCCCCACCGCCGGGCGGGCAGTGGGGCTTCCAGAAATCCGTGATTCAGACCTAGGCCCCGACCGCCGCGCCGCTTCCCAGCAGCAGCGCGCCCAACACCAGTCGCAGGTGGTCGGTCCAATTCATCACGGGCGGAAAGTAGAAGCAGGCGGGCGCAGCCGTCAACAGCGGGCTTTCCGGCGGCGATGGCCCAACCACCGGCGCACTCCAACGAGTCCGGCGAGGACAGCCCCGAGCGCGACACCGACGGGGGCCGGTTCGGGAATGGGAGCGAAGTCGAGGCCCCAGCCTCGCAGGAACACCTGGCCGCCGGGGTTCACGTCCGCCAGAAACAGGATCCATTCGCCGTTCGGATCGAGGCCGAGAAAGGACGAGAGGAGGGCCGAGCGCGGGCTGCTGGTCACCGAGTTCGAGGGGTCAACGGCGCGGCCGTCCGCGTCCCATGTGCCCGTCAAGAAGCCGCTTGGCGGAGGACCCCCCAGCGTCTCGCGGTACGTGTGGAGATCCGGCCCGGCGAGCTCAAACGTCACCTTCAGCCCCTGGTCTCCGTAGCCCTCGGGTGTGGAAGCGTCGCGGCCCACCCGGTTCAGCAGGACGGCATAGCCCGAGCCTCGCTGCAAGGTGACGAACAAATCACCGAGAAAGCCGTCCGGGCCGGCGACGTCCAGTTCGACCCGAAGGTGGGTGATGGGATCCGACGGGAGTCCGGTCAGGATGCGGGAGTCCACCAGGCCCCCGGAACCGTCAGGGACCGGTTTTACGCCGGTTTCGAACTTGAGCGCGGCGTTCAGCGGCGGGAGGGCCGTGAGGCCGAATACCGCAGTCAGGGTCGCGATGAATGCGCGGATGTTCATAGCCGGCAGTGGAGCAGGATTTGCGGGGCTTTCACTCGACCATTCGATAGAACCGATCCGGGCCCGGGGGCGGGGTTTCCTGGTACTCGACCAAGCCGGTTGGGCCGGCGACACGCGTGGCCACGGTGGTCCACGGGCCGTTCACCGCCGGCGCGGCCTGGATCTGATAGGTCCGCCCGGGAATGCCCACGAAGCGCACGCGCACCTCGCCACCGGGCAGCATCTGGATGGGCAACTGGTTGTCCGGCGGAGGTGGCTCGGCCTCGATGACCACCCGCACGGTACCAGTGTCCGTCGAGCCATCGCCGGCTCGCACCACGTAGGTGAAGGAGTCAGGCGCGTCCGGACCGGCCGGTGGAGTGTAGCGGTACCAGCCGTCGCCGTCGGGGCCCGTGATGGCGCCGCCGCCGGCGCTGGCGGCGGCCACGGATTGCAGCGTGAGCGGGGTCGCCCCGAGGTCATTACGGATCAGCGCGGCGCCGGAGAAGCGGACGCTCTGCCCGGCCCGACGCACGACCACGTCGTCCACCGCCAGCGCGGCCATTCCGGCGTAGGGCGTGAGCGGCGTGAGCAGGAAGCCCACGGATGGATTGGGCCGGCCGTCGGCCCACACGCCACTGCCCACGATCTGGCCGGCGTCGTTGATGCCGCGGGCCAATTGCAGCACGATCCCACCCGTGCCGCCCAGCACGAGGTCGTTGAGGTCGTAGATCTCGAAATCGGTCAACGTGGCGGGCGTGCCGCCGGGAGGGGTGCCGCGGCTGCGGACGAGGGCCGCACTCTGGAGGGGAAATGTTCCCGCGGGATTGGGCACGCGGCGGAAGCCCACCATCTCGCGCCGGTTGTTGAGGGCATCCACGTTGAAGGACTCTTCTTCGGGTTCGCCGGCCAGGGCCGGCACTTCCAGCAGCTTGGTCACGGTACCGCCGGAGTGGATGAGGAAGAGCTTTGTCGGTCCGCCGGCACCCCAGCGGCGGGCGACGATGTCGCCGAGGTCGTTGACGCTGTCGGCCCAGCCCCACGGCTGGGTCGGCGTGAGGGCGAGCCGGGGATCGAGGGTGTCCATTGCCGTCCGGCCGCCCGGCGCGGCGGGATCAAAGATCCAGCCGGTAGCCTGGGTCGCCGCCGCGCCGCCTTGATCGAAGTGCGTCAGACCGACGATCACGCCGGCGTTGTTGATGTCGAGCGGCGAGGCCCAGCCCTGGTCCACCGCGCCGACCAGCGGCGTGGTGCCGCTGAGCGGGCCGAGCGGTTCCCACACGCCGGCGGGGGTGTAGCGGAAGGCATGGCGTTTTCCAAATGATCCAAGTACGCCATAGCTTTCAAAGCGCATCACCGTGATGTCGCCGGCGTCGTTGATCCAGGGGTAGCCCTCGAGGGCGCCGGGGCCGGGCGGCGCGCCGAGGTTGTCGAAAACGCCCGGCGTGTAGGGGGGCGTCCAGCGGACCACGGCCGCAGCTGTGCCGAAGATGTCGTAGCCGCCCGCCACCACGCCGGCGTTGTTGATCGAGGCAGCCCAATTGAACGGCGCGCCCGGCGGGGTGAGCCGGATGGGCACGCCGTTGGACCACACGAGGGCGGAGCGGCCGTCCGGCCCGCCGCCTCCGTAGCCGACCACGACGCCGGCGTTGTTGATGGCTTCGGCTTGCGCGTAGGTATCCCCCGGCAGCGCCGGCAGCACGGTGAGTTGGTAGTACACGTGAGAGACGGTGACCGCCGCCTCGCTGCTCACGGTGTAGTAGGGGTCGGACACCTCGACGCGGTACCTGCCGTGGTCCGCCAGCGTGACGCCGCTCCGCTGGTACGTCGTGCCGCCGGTCTGGACGAGCACGCCGTTGCGGAACCAGCGGTAGGTGAGCGGCCCGTTGCTGCTGGTGGCCGCGACTTCGAGCGCCAGGGGGTCGCCCGGGCGAAGCTGCTGCGGCTGGAGCGGCTGGGTGATCTGCGGGCGCGGGCCGGTGACCGTCACGGTCACGGTGGCGCTGGGCGTGACGCCGAACTCGTTGCTGACCTCCACGTAGTATTGCCCGGCGTCACCCGCGGCGAGGGCCGGGAAGGTCAGCGCATCATTGGTCTGGCCGGCCAACGGCCCCGTGCCCACCCGGAACCACTGGTAACTCACCGGCACCGGGCTGGTCGCGACCACGGCCAGGGCCCCCGGCTCGCCGGCGGGCCGCGTCAAGTCGGCTGGCTCCTGAGTAATCTCCGGTGGAAGCGCGGGCACGAATTCGATCTGGTCCAGCCACGCGGTCACGCCGTCGCGGTCTGCCCGCAACTCGAATTGCACCTCCGAGAACCCGCCGGGCAGCAGCAGGTCGTACGCCGTCCAGGTCTGGCCGCTGGGGCCGGTCGTCGTGCCGGCCGGGGTGGGTGTCGCGACCAAGCCGTTGACGCCGACGAAGAAGACATCCGCAAACGGCGCGCCCTCGACCCGCGTCCAGAAGCGCAGCCGCGTCGGATCCAGGCTGCCGGAGTCGTACTCCATGATGATGGCGGCCAGTTCACCGTTGTTCAGGACCGGGGTGCGGGCCGAGCGGTCCGCGCCCGGCGCCACCCCGTCCTGCCGCGTCCGGTACCACGGGCGGATGGGGTAAGAGTTGAAATCCGCCACGGAGCTGCCGGAGTAAACCCAAGCAAGTGAGGGCTGACCGACGGCTTCAGCCACGTTCACCGTGCTCGGATATGGACTGTTGAAGGAGAAGACCACCGCGTCGTCGGTGGTGGCGCTGCGGCCGGAGCTGTCGGTGACTACAATCCAGTAAGCCCCCACGGTGCTGGGGCCGACGAGGACGGTGAACGTGTACGTCGTGCCCGTCTCGCCCAACGCCTCCCGCACCGGCGTCGCACCGTCGTCCTTGAACAGCCGGTAGTCGAACGGCCCGGTGCCGGTCACCGTGACGGCCACGGTCGCGGTGTCGCCATCCGAGTAACTGCCGCCTTGCGGCTGGTTGACGATCACCGGCCCGCCGCCCGTGGACACCAAGCTGAATTCGTCCACGTACGCGGCGGGCGTCCAGCCCTGCGTCCGCCATTCCAGTTCGTGCCAGCCCGCCCCCACTGGCACCTCGACCCGTTGCCAGCCCGAGTCGCCAGCAGCCTCGGACACGCTGGCCGCGACCGTCCCGTCCACCGAAAAATCGAGGGTTCCCTCGACCACGCGCCACCAGAAGGAGACGATCGCCGGCCCTTTCACTGCCGTGCGGAGCGGCTGGGGATCCTGGTTCAGCAGCGTCGCGGCGTCCGTGCCGTCGTGCGCCTCCGTCGTCGTGACCTCCCAGGACGGCAGCGGGGGCAGCCGCCAGCCGACCGTGCGGTTGTCCACCGCGTCGGCGATGGCCGCACCCTCCGGCGCCTGCTGGACGACGATGGGCGCGCTGGCGGCCTCGCCGAGGCCGTTGCGGCTGGTGAACTCGTACACGCCGGCCCCGTCGAAGCCCGACACGCCGAGGTAGCCGGAACCGTGGAGCGCGTAGCTCTCGCTCTGCACCACCGCGCCGTTGCGCCGCCACTCGGTCTCGAAGGGCGGCGTGCCGGTGACCTCGACGGTCAAGGAGGTGAAATCCCAGGTGGGCACATCCAGGTCGCCCGACTGGGAAACCAGCACGGGCACATCGCTACCGAGGTCCACATAGAATTCGAAGCTTTCGCGGGTGCCCAGCGCGTTCCCCACGACCACGGAGTACGAGCCGACGTCGCCCGCGGCAAAACTGGAGATGACGAGCGTCTTGTTGGTTTGGCCGGAAAGATCCGCGCCGTCCTTTTTCCACTGGTAGCTAAAGGGCGCGGTGCCACGCGGGTGGGCCGTCAACCGCAGCGTCGCGCCGGCCCAGACGGGCGAGGGACCTTCGAGCCAGATCGAGTGCGGCGCGGCGGGCACGACGGTGACGTTGAACGTGCGGGTGACCACGCCGAGGGCATTGGAGGCGGTGAGGGTCCACGTTCCCGTGCGGTCGGGGGTCGCCTCGATTCCTCCAAAAGCCCAGCCGGAGAATCGCGGTGGTGTCCCCGCAATCGGGGCGTCCAAGGTCGTGCTGTAGGACCAGACTTGCCCCGCCGGGGTGGCCACCAGGGACATCGGCTTTTCACCCAGCAGGGCGATGGGCGGCTGGATGGTGTAGCCTTCGCCGACGGTCAGGTCGGGCGGCGGATCGGGCAGGAACTGCGGCGCACCGGTGGTCGGGACAAACGCGACCTCGTCCACGTAGGCGTGGTTGTCCGGCGCGGTGCCGGTCAAGTCCGTGTTGTACCAGCTAAACTCCAGGCTCCCGGGTCCGGGCGGGAAATCAATCGCCACCGGCTGCCAGGTACCGCCCGGCAGGAAGGGGCCGATGAAGCTGCCGTTGGCGATGATCGAGAAGGGGTTCTGCTCGTAGGCCAGCCCGTGCCGCCGCCAGAACGTCACCGTGCCCGGACCGACGATGCTCTCCGTGCGCAATCGAGCCGCGCCGTACAGCGGCAGCGTGCCGGAACGGGCGGCGTCCACGCCGTCGTGGATAATGGCGGTCTGACCGGCCCAGACCCCGGCGGGATGAGGGTTGCCGGAGCCATCCGTGGCGGTAGTGATCCACGTCCAACCGGGCGGCGAGTCCAAGGCTTCTTCAAGGGATTGGGCATGGAGGAAGGGAGAGGAGGAAACGGTGAGAAGCGCGGCCGACAAAGTGGCCGCTGAGCGGAGCGAATACTTGCTCATCATAGCTTGCCGGACAGCGGGTACTCTAACGACTTGCTTATGTTAGCCAGTCGTTTTCACCATCGCAAATGGCGGTTATGTTAGATCTCGCGGAGCC
>CALJWR010000290.1 GCA_937976685.1 uncultured Verrucomicrobiae bacterium | reverse complement strand
GCCCTCGCCGAAAGTCACCCCCAACCCGATCTTGCCGGCGATGGTGGCGGGCGAGACGAAAACCGTGGGAGTAAATGTAAGGCCATCCTCCGTGGTGTAGAGGAGAATGTACTTGCCGTTGCGGGCCGTCTGCAGGAGCTGGGTGTTGGTTCCCGAGCCGCGCACGGCGAAGTTGTCGCCGAACCGAATGTCCTGGCCGGAGCCGGGGTTTTCAATGCCTTCCAGGGCATCCCCCGAGTACGCCACCGAAACCGGGGTCTCCGCGTTCACGTTTGCCCACCGGTAGATGCGCACCGTACCGAGCGACGTGGCCAGGTTGCAGGCGTACACGGCGCCGTCATCGGCTGCGCCCACAAGGTTCAGCGCGAAGGTTCCTCCGCTAATCGGGAATTCCCCATTTTCGTCCTGCGTACTAAGCCGGCGTGGTTCGCCCAGTTCATCCGAGCCGTCTCCTCCCGTTGCTTTGTCCAGAACGTAGATATTGGGACCACCCGCCCGGCTGAGGAGCAGGACCCGTTGGGAAACCGGCTCGTAGGCGACACCGCGTTCGAGGTTTGCGGTCGTCACATAAATCCGGTCATCTGCTACGATTCTCCACACCTCGGTGAGTGAATCGGCCCGACCGATGGAGCCGAACATTGCGATTCCCGCGGCGACCAGGGCGGCGGGACGAAGTACGTTGTCTCGATGCGATTTCATGTTCTGACAGATGTTCAGGGATTCCCTTGCGACGCCGGGTCCGGAGGGAGGGATCACGAGCGCCTCCCGCCAAGAACCCCAGCCCTTTAGTTAGCAGGAAATCGAACGTTCGTCAAAGACGACTCGCCACCCCATCCCCTTGGAGTCTCTTCTACCCCGACCAGGGGGTACGATGTTCCCTGATCGGTTCCTGCTTTACAACCGCCGGACGGTGGACCGACTCTCGCGCCTACAGCTATGTCCGTTTGGCAGCCGCGTCTTTCAACCATGAAAACCTCTCCTCCTTCCGTTCTGCCGCGCCGTCAGTTTCTGGCCGGCATCCTCGCCACCGCCACCGCACCGTTGGTGATGCCCGGCGCCGTGCTGGGCCTCAACGGCGCCGTCGCCCCGAGCAACAAAATTGTTTTCGGCGGCATCGGCATCGGCAACCGCGCGCTCTTTATCCTGCCGAACTTCCTGACCCAGCCGGACGTGCAGTTCGCCGCGGTGAGCGACGCCCGCGCGGACCGGCGCGAGGCGGGTAAGAAGGCGGTGGACGCCTTCTACCGCAACACCGACTGCCGGGTGTACCACGACTTCCGGGAATTGCTGGCGCAAAAGGACATTGACGCCGTGCTCATCGCCACCGGCAACCGCTGGCACGCCACGGCCTCGATGTTCGCCGCCCGCGCCGGCAAGGACATCTACTGTGAGAAGCCCATCTCCCTCACGATCCGCGAGGGCCGCGACCTGGTGAACATGTGCCGCCGCTACGGCGCGATTTATCAGGCCGGCACCCAGCGCCGCGCCACTGAGAGTTACCAGTTCGCCCGCGAGTTGGTGCGGCAGGGCAGGATCGGCAAGGTCCATACCGTGGAGATGCAGGTGTGGACCGGCGGCACGATCCCGCATCAACCGAACACCGCCGTGCCGCCCGGCTGGGACTACGATCAATGGCTGGGCCCCGTTCAGTGGCGTCCCTTCAACCCCGGCCGCGTCAACGGCTGGGCCTACTTCTGGGACACCGGCGAGGGCATGCACACGGACATGGGCACGCATTACACCGACCAGATGCAGTGGGTGCTAGGTACCGACGACACCATGCCGGTCGAATTCGAGACCAGCGACATGGTCTGGCCCGACCCCAAGCAATGGATGAGCGAGACGGCAATTTCGGGGACCTTCAAATGCCGCTACGCCAACGGCGTCCAAGGCATTCTCTACCAGCGGAAAGGATTCACCGACCGCTACATTCGCTACATCGGCGACGAAGGTTGGGTGCAGGTGGATGACGAAACCGACGTCGTCACCGCCGAGCCGAAATCCATCCTGCAGGCGCGTCCCGAAGGCGGCGTCAGTTGGTCGAACGCGAGTTCGCACATTCGGGACCTGCTCAACTGCATCCGCAGCCGCCGTCAGCCACAGTGCCACCCCGAGGTCGCCCACCGCGCCCAGGCGATCGTCGAGAGCATGACCATCGCCGCGCGCCTCAACCGCAAGCTCAAGTGGGATCCGGTGAAGGAGGTCTTCGACTCCGAGGAGGCCAACCGGATGTTGCACCGCGAGCCGCGCGCGCCGTGGCGGGTGTGAGTGTGCGAACCTGATGAAACCCGGAACCGACAACGCCTTTCCTCGCATGAAACCCTCTCTCTTCTCCGCTCTGTTCCTGCTGACCGGCTGGATGGCTGGTCGCGCCGCCTCGACGGACAGCGCCGTGCTGGCCGGTTTGCGCGAGTACACGTCCGGCGGCGATGTCAACCTCCTGCGCCGGTACGAGCAACTCGTCGCTCAGGCGGTCAATGACCCCGCGGTGCGCGAAGGGGTCGAAGCGGACTTGGTACGCGTGCTGGCCGGGCCTTCGACCTTCGAGGCCAAACGCTTTGCTTGTACCCAGCTCGCCGTGATCGGCGGTGAAGCGTCCGTGGCTGCCACGGCCGCCCTGCTGCGCGATGAGGAAACCGTGGGCATCGCCTGTCTCGCGCTCGCCGGTAATCCCTCGCCCGAGGCGGGCCGGGTCCTGCGCCAGAGCCTGCGCCGATTGCAGGGCAATTCACTTGTTCAGGTGGTCAACACCCTCGGCACCCGGCGCGACACTGCGGCCGTGCGGCCGTTGCGCGAACTGACTGCCAACAGCGATGCCGCCGTGGCCGGGGCCGCGTCCCTCGCGTTGGGGAAGATCGGTACGCCGGCAGCGCTGACCGCCCTCGCCGAAGCCCGGCAGAAACATGATCCCGCCGTGGCCGACGCTGTTGCGGCTGGCTCCCTAATCGCCGCAGAGCAGCTACTCGCGGCCAACCGCCGACCCACCGCCCGACGCATCTACGAGGAACTGCTTGCGCCCGGTTGGCCGGATCAGGTTCGGCGCGGCGCGTTCGAAGCGTTGCTGCGGTTGGATGCCGACGGCGGCGAGAAACGCGCCGCCGAAGCGCTCGCGGGCGACGAGGCGCTCTTCAGACCGTCCGCCATCGCGGCCGTGGCGCTGATCGAGCGGCCCACAGCGTCGCAGCGATTCGCCGCTCTCCTGCCGGAACTCAGCCCGGCGGAACAAGCCTTGATGGTCGAATCGCTGGCGCTGCGCAAAGACCCTGCCGCCCGTCGCACGGTAGCGGAGCAGCTCCGCTCGCCACAGAGCGAGGTTCGCCTCGCCGCCATCACCGCTGTCGGCCGATTCGGCGATGCGGCGTCCGTGCCGGCGCTCGCCGGAGCCGTGCTGGCGGCCAAGGAGGCCAACGAACTGCGGGCGATCGAATCGGCCCTGGCGGGGCTCAGCGGCGGCGATGCCGTGGATCAGGCCCTCGCGGCTCAACTGCACAATCGGATGGCCGGGCCGAAAGCCCCGTTTCTGGCCGCGCTCGTGCGCCGCGCCAACCCGGGCAGTCTGCGAGTGTTTCTCGCCGAGACGGCCAGCCCCGACCCCACCATGACAAGACTGGCGTTCCAGGGTCTGAGCCGGGTGGCGCAGCCGGATGACCTGCCGGCGGTCTTGAAGGCGCTTGCCGGCTTGCGGGCCGAGGCTGCGTTGGAGGACGCGCAGGCTTCGGTCGGCCAGATTCTCCGCCGCGTCGAGCCGGCGGCCCGAGGGTCGGCAGCGGTGCGCGAATCGCTGAAAACGACGCAGGCCCTCAGCGGCCGGGCCCGGTTTCTACCATTGCTCGTGTACTGCCCGGATGCCGACGGGCTCGCCGAATTGGTGGCGGCCGCCAATGATGCGAACGCGGACGTCCGCGACCTCGGTTTGCGGACGCTGGCCGACTGGCCGGACATCTCAGCGTGGGAACCGCTCAAACGGCTTTACGGTGAGGCGCCTTCCGCGACGGAACGGGTGCTGTTGCTGCGCGGGCTGGTGCGGCTGCTCGGCGAGAAGAATGCCCAGCCCACCGCCCAAGTGGTGGACCACTACCGCGAACTGCTGACGAGTGCCAAAGGCGACACCGACCGCAAACTCATCCTGGGCACCCTTGCGGGCTGTCATGACCCGGCCGCGCTGGCGCTGGCCGTCGAGCAATTGGATCAACCGGGCGTTCAGGCCGAGGCGCGACTGGCGATCACCAAGATTGCCGAGGCCATTAAAGCCACGCATCCCGAGGCCGCCGCCGCGGCGCTCAAGAAACTGGAGGGGCGGTGACCGGGCCGGCCCTGACACTGGTCATCGCCACGCGCAACCGGCACAAGGTGGACGAAATCCGCGCGGTCCTCGGCGACGAGTTGCGTTACCTGACGCTGGCGGATTTCCCCGACGCGCCAGCGGTGGTTGAGGACGCCCCAAGCTTCGCCGGCAATGCGGCCAAAAAAGCGCGGGAGTTGGCCCGGTGGGTGGCATCGAAAGGCCCGCTCGACCAACGACTGGGCTGGTGGGTGATTGCTGATGACTCCGGTCTCGAGGTGGACGCGCTCGGAGGAGCGCCGGGGGTGAATTCTGCACGCTTCGCCGCGCTCGATACCGGCCAGGCCGGTAATTCCCCGGACGCCGAGAACAACGCCAAGCTGCTCCGGCGGCTTGCCGGCGTTCCGCTCGCGCAGCGAACAGCGCGCTTCCGGTGTGCCATCGCTCTCGCGCCGGTCGTTCCTGGCGAGCCGGCAGTGCAGATATTCGAAGGCGCGTGCGAGGGGCGCATCCTCGAAGCGCCGCGTGGCCACAAGGGATTCGGCTACGATCCGCTGTTCGAGCCGGCCGGTTTTGCCGAAGCTTTTGGCCAGATGCAGGCCGGCATCAAAAACCACATCAGTCATCGCGCCCGCGCGCTGGCGGCGGTGCTGGCGGGGTGGGACCCAGTTGGGGCGGGCCCAAGGCGTTAGCCTGATTATTTCACAGTCCGCATTCAACGCCAACAGACTGTAGCCGCCGGCGTGAGCCGGTGGAGGCGCGCCTGCGCGGCACGGACCGCCGCCTGACGGCGCCGGCTGCCCCGACCATGAAATAGCCGCGTTAGAGCGTTCCCTGCCATGATGAAGCGCGGGCGTCTTCACCGGCAGGTTGTGCTGGCGTCCCGCCGCCCAACCATGCGCCGCACCGGGACGGGGCGACGACTCGCAGCCGGGACGGACTGCGCTACGGGAAAGGCGGGAACGGTCTCGCTGTCGGGCGGCACGGACGAGGCCGAAACCGAGCGCGCTCGGTGGCGGTCTCACGGCCGCGACCTCGAACCAAGCGCCGCGACCAGGTCCTCCACCGTCCAGCCGGGCTGGCATTCCTGCAACCGGTCGGCGGCCGCGCCGTGCTCCCAGATGGCGAAGCGGAGAGCCGTCACGGGATCCGCCTGCAACGCAGGTTGGGCGAGGAGGCCGCCGAGGTAACCCGCCAGCGCGTCGCCGCTGCCGCCCTGAGCCAGATACGGGTTGCCCGAGCTGTTCACGAAGAAAGTGCCCTCGCTGCGCCCGATGACGGTATGCCGGCCCTTCAAAACCACCCAGCAATCACCAAAACGCCGCGAGAGCTTATGCACCGCCGCCAGCCGATCTTGCTGAACAGCGGCGCTCGTCGTCTGGAGAAGCCGCGCCGCCTCGCCGGGGTGAGGCGTGATCACGCGAATCGCTCTGGCCGGCAACTCCCCGGGCGGCAGCCAATCCAGTGCGCTGGCGTCCACGATCACCGGAACGGGTGCCGCCTTCCAAGCCTGCGCCAGCAGCGATCCGAACCGTGCGCGCGCTGGGGGTGCCGCGAGGCCGGGTCCAAAAAGGAGCGCCGTGGTGCCGGAGGGCGGTTCTGCTGCGGCCTCCGCGGCGCTGACCATCACGGCCTGAAGTTGCGCCGCCACCGGCACGTACACCTCGGGCGAGGTCATCAGCGTGATCAATCCGGGTTGGGCGTGCTGGGCTGCGCGCGCCGCGAGCACGGCCGCGCCGTGATAGCCGGAGCTGCCGGCGAAGATCGTCAGGTGACCGAAAGTTCCCTTGTGCCCGCCCGCCGGCCGGCGCGGCGGAAAACCACCAAAGTCGCTGGCCAGAGTCCACTGCCCTTCCGTCGCCACTGGACAATCGCCGAGCCCGACCTCGGGAAGCACCTCCAGCCGACCCACCCAAGGGCTGGCGTCCGGGAGGAGCAACCCCGTTTTCGGCGAGCCGACGGACACGGTAATCGTGGCTGCGATCGCCGCACCGTGCGTGGAACCCGTGTCGGCATCCAAGCCCGACGGCACATCCACCGCGAGCACGGGAAGCTTTGCGTCGTTCACCGCCGCCACTACCGCCCGCCATTCTTCGGCGAGGGGGCGGTTTAGACCGATGCCGAACAAGCCGTCCACCACCCACGCCGGCCGACGAGCCAAGGCGGCTCGGACGGCCGCGAGGTCCTGCGCTGGTGCGAGGACGTTCACCAATTCGGCCTTCCGGCCGGCCAGGTGCGGCGTCATCGCGCGGACGTCGTCGCCATTGTGACCTTTGCCGGCAAGGAGCAGGACCAAGTCGCCATCACCCGTGAGTTCCCGGACCCGGTCGGCCGCGAGGCGACCCACGGTGGAGATGACGTCGGCCTCCCGGGCGCCGGCGGCCCAAGCGTGACGTTCCCATTCGCGCATCTGCGCGACGGTCAGGATCGGAACTGGCATGGAACGACTTTGCGATCCCCTCGCGGCGCGAGCAAATCGGAAGTCAGGGTCCCGGCTCTCGCCAGCGGGCCGACGCGGTCGCACCGGCGATTGCTGTCGGTGAGGGTTGCATCCCCTCCGAAGTGCCGTCAGTCTCCTGCGCACCGGGGACGGGGTTGCCAGCGGTTCCCGTTTCCCCGGGACGAAATCAGTCGCACCTCTGCCACGCTCGGAATTGCCCATGAATCCAGGTCCCCCAAACTGCCCTTCGTTTCCCCGCCTGCCTTTGACGTTGGACCGGCGCGCTTTCCTTGCCGCCGTCGGCACGGGCGCCGCGGGCCTGCTCGCCGGCTGTCAGACTTCGCTTCAGCGCAGCGTGCGTCCGCCCGTCGCTTTCAACACCGCGAATCTCGTGGGCCGGGAGACGGGGTATCGGTTCGAGTTGAAGCATTGGAGCGAGCAACACGCGCTGACGGTGGCCAAGACGGATCTCGCGGCTTGGACGAGCCTCTGCGAGGAGATCGCGCGGGCGGGCTTTCATGCGGTGGAAATCTGGGAGGCTCATGCCTCGCCAGAGGCGCTGACCCAGGCGAAGGCGCGGCAGTGGCGGCGGGTGCTGGACAGTTTTGGACTGCTGCCGGTGGCCTACGCGGGCGGGCTCCGTGCCGAAACGCTGGAGGTGTGCCGCTGGCTGGGCATTCCTCAAATGGCCGGCGGGCTGCGCGGGCTCTCGCCGGCGGAGGCCACCGCCCTCTGCCGGGCGCACGGCGTGCTGTTCAACTACGAAAATCACCCGGAGAGATCCGCAGCGGAGATCCTCGCCGTCATTGGCGGGGGAAATGAATGGTTGGGCGTTTGCGTGGACACCGGCTGGCTTGGCACCCAGGGCGCCAACGCGGCCGAGGTGATCCGTGCCCTGGGTGTGCGCGTGCGGCACACGCACATCAAGGACGTGAAAGCCGTTGGAGCACACGAGACCTGCCTCTTGGGCGAGGGCATCGTGGACGTCCCGGCGACCATTCAGGCGCTGCGGGAGATCGGTTACACGGGCTGGTATTCGTGGGAGGATGAGCCCGAGGATCGCAACCCCTTCCACTCGGCGGTGCGCAATCGGCAGTGGCTCGAGGCGCAGTTGCGACGGGCCTGAGTCCAGCCGCTACCCTTCGCGCGGGAGCACGAAGAGGTTCTCCGGGCGGACGTGAACGGTCAGCGGGGTTCCTGGGCGGCGGATTTCAAGGGGGTTCTGCTCGCAGGCCTTGACACGCGCGCCGCCGGGGATTTCGAGCACGTACTGCTCAACCTCGCCCAAGTAGGTCACGCCTGCGATGGTCGCGACCAGCGTGTTGCGCGAACCGTCACCAATGGCCACGGCTTCCGGCCGAAAACCCAGCCAGACGGACCGGGACGGCGAACTGCCCGGCCGGGGCGGCGCCACAAATTCTCCGGCGGCTGTGTGAACGATCCAGCCATCGCCCTTGGCAGCAGTCACCTCGCCGGCCAGCCAGTTGCATTCACCGATAAACTCGGCCACGAACCGGTTGGCCGGGGCGCGGTACACTTCGCGGGGGCTGCCGATTTGTTCGATGCGGCCCTCGCGCATTACCGCCGTCCGATCGGCCAGCGAAAGCGCCTCCTTCTGGTCGTGGGTCACGTAAATGGTCGTGATGCGGGTGCGGTCGTGAATGCGCCGGATTTCCTCGCGCATCTCCAGTCGCAGTTTGGCGTCGAGATTGGACAACGGCTCGTCGAGCAGCAGCACATCCGGCCGGATGACCAATGCGCGCGCAAGCGCCACGCGCTGCTGCTGGCCCCCGGAAAGCTGGTTGGGCGAGCGGGTGGCGTAGGACTCCATCTGCACGATGGCGAGGGCCTCGCGCACGCGGTCCCGTTTCTCCGCGGCCGGCACCCGGCGGACGTCGAGCCCGTAGCTGACGTTCTCGGCGACGTTGAGGTGGGGCCATAGCGCGTAGTTCTGGAAGACCATGCCGGTGTTGCGCTGATGCGGCGGCACGCCATTGAGCCGGCGGTCGCCGAAGTAGAGTTCCCCCGCGTCCGGCTGATAAAACCCGGCGATCAGCCGCAGCAACGTCGTTTTCCCGCAACCGGACGGCCCCAGCAGGAAGAACAGTTCGCGGTCGGCGATTTCCAGCGAAATGTCCTTGAGAACGGCCGTGTCACCGAAGTTCTTCGAGACGTGGCGGAGGGAGACGTTCATGGGCGACGGCTCAAGGGGTGACAGTGGCAGCCCAACCCGCCGCCGACGAGGGCACCGGCGATCCCACGCTGCAGCGCTCGGTGGGCAGGGCCTCGATCCGGCGGTATTTCTGCTGCGCCCAGCGCTGCCACCAGAGGCGCAGCCGATTGCGGAGCGCGGGGTCTTTCCAGCCCTCGCGCGCCAGCCGGCGTGCTTCGTCCTCGGTGACCGGCGTGGATCCCAGTTCGGCGCGTTTCTCGGTCACGTCCCCGGTGGCAAGCATCGCCCGCCAGGCCCGGCGCAGTTCGGAATGGGTGTCCACCAGCAGCGCGCCAGCCAGGGCCGCCACCACATGCCGCCGCTCCGACGCGAGTTTGGGGTCATAGCGGAACGGTTGTTTCAGGTCGAAGGGCGAGAAGGCGATGTTGCTGACGTCGCGGTAGCGGCGGTAGAAATCCGGTCGCACCACCATCCGCTCGATCGAGAATTGGCGCGGGCCTTCGGGATGACCGCGCGGCAGGAACCACAGCTTCTGCCCCGGCTCATCCATCACGAACCGGACAAATCGCTCCGCCAGGGTCCGGTGCGGCGCGCCTTTCAGGATGCAGATGCCGTCCGGGCTGACGGCCGTGAAATCCTCCGGCAGTACGAAGGTCATGTTCGTCCGGCCCGCGACGGCCACTTGCGTGAAGCCGTAAAAATCAATTGCGAAACCGTACACGGCCTCGCCGAGGGTGACGTCCTTGGCGGTGGTCGAGGAGAGCCGGTCGAATTTGGCGGTATTGCCCGCGATGGCAGTGAGCAACTCCCAGCCGCGTTCCCAGCCGTAAGCCTGAAGAAACGCCTCGAACATGTTGTTCATGGTGCCGCTGTTGCGGGGATCGCCCACGCCCACCCAGCCGAACAGGCGCGGATCGGCCAGTTGCTCCCAGCGCGAGACCGCCGGCAGGCCCAGGACCCGTTGCAGCCGCGTGTTCTGCACGATGCCGAAGCTCGACAGCGCCGCGCCGTACCAGTGGCAGTCTGGATCGTAAATCTCGACGCCGTTCGAGTTCTGCGGAATGCCGGCCAGCACCTCCGGCGGCAGCCGGTACGGCTGGGTTAGTTGCTTCTCGGCCAGCAGGAGATACGGCTCGGGACCGCCGCCGAAAAAACAGTCCAGCCCGATGCCGTCCGGCTTCGAGGCAAACTCCGACTGGACGAACTTGAGCGCGTCCGCGGTACCGCCCAGGTTCCGCCACTCGACCACAGCGCGTTCGCCGTGTTCCGCGTGATGCCATTCCGCAAAGGCGCGGCCAAACTCGACGCAGATCGAGGCATTGTGCGGCGTGATGACGACCACCCGCGAGTCCGCCCCAACCAACCCCAGCCCCGCGGTGAGGGCGGCCAGCAGCCGACCCGCAGCCGGCAAGAGAGACATGGCGGGCAAACGAGCCATCGGCAGGCGGACGCTAAGAAAACGAAAAAGCGCCAGCAACGGACAAATGCCAGTCGCCGGCGCCGGGAAGAGGACGACCGCTCAACCGCGGTTGTCGGACAGGCTGCGGGCGATGAGGATCAGCCGCAGCAGTTCGAGCAGGGCGGTCACCAAGGCAGCCACATAGGTCAGTGCCGCAGCGCTCAGCACCTTGGAGACATGTGGCGCCTCACGCTGGGTGATGAGGCCCAGGGACGCCAGGCGCTCCTTCGCGCGCCGGCTGGCGTCATATTCGACCGGCAGGGTGATCAGTTGGAAAAACGCCACGACAGCGTAGGCCCCGATCGCCCACGGCAGGACTGCGGCAAACAGCGCGGGGCTGATCATGCCGAACATCATGAGCATCATGCCGCCGCCCAGGATCAGGAAGGCCGCCTTGCTCGCGAAGTTGGTCGCCGGCACCAGCATCATGCGAAGCTGCAACGGCGCGTAAGCCGCCTGATGTTGCAGCGCGTGGCCGGCTTCATGCGCCGCCACCCCCAACGCCGCGATGGAGCGGCCGTAGAAGTTCTCCTCCGAAAGGAAGAGCGCCCGCTTCAGGGGATCATAGTGATCGGTGAGATGCCCTGCCACGGGGTTCACGGCGACGTTCCGCAAACCAGCGCGGTCCAGAATGTGACGCGCCGCCTCGGCCCCCGTCAGGCCGGACTCCACCGGTTGCTGGGAGTAACGACCATAGGCGGCGCGCAGCTTCATTTGCGCCCACAGCCCGAGCAGCAGGCCGGGGATCATCAACAACATTGTCGGATCCAAGAAGAACATGGTTCACCTCGTTCAGGTCTCCGGCCAGCCGCCTCCCGCTCGCGCTCGCGGGCGGCGACACCAACCCGATTTCGCGTGGGTGGCCGACCGGTCAAATTACGCGGCGAAAGGAAGCGCGAGGGATGCCAAACGGCAAGTCTTTCTGCTGCGCAAAATCAACCGTCGCCGGGCGGTCGTCCCGGGTCTGAACCGTCTTTCCGGGCGCATCTGGCTCGTTCTGACCCGGCTCTGTCACACTTCCAGCACCTTCTCAAACTTGGTCAGATTCCGCGGGCCCGAACGCGCGAGGTGGTACACATCTTCGAGGCGGACGCCTC
>CALJWR010000289.1 GCA_937976685.1 uncultured Verrucomicrobiae bacterium | reverse complement strand
GGACACGGAGTTCGACGGCGGCGTCGGTTACGGCGACAAGTACCGGCACTCGGACATGAACAATACCCTGGTCGCACTGGAGGCCCTGCGCGCCACGCAGCACCTCGCGGCCGATCAGGGCAACGCCGCTGGTGCGGACCTGAACTGGGCGGCCGCTATTCGCTTCCTGGAGAGCTGCCAGAACCTGCCCGGCCGTAATCCGGCCGCGTGGGTTTCGGACGATCCGCGCGACCGCGGCGGGTTCGTCTATTATCCCGGTCACAGCATGGCGGGCGGGGTCACGAACGCCGCGAGGGGCAAGGTGTCGTTACGTTCCTACGGCAGCATCAGTTACGCGGGGTTGCTCAGCTACATTTACGCCCGGCTGGAGCCGGACGATCCGCGCGTGCAGGCGGTGCGCGACTGGCTGGCGGCGAACTACACGCTCGACGAGAACCCCGGGATGGGCCAGCAGGGCTTGTACTACTACCTGCACCTCATGACCAAGGCACTGCACGCGGCGGACCTGGACCGCCTCCCGCTGGCGGACCAGCGCGTGGTCGAGTGGCCGCGGGAAGTGGCGTTGCATCTCCTCAACCTTCAGCGAGCGGACGGCTCTTGGTGGAACGAAAACAACCGCTGGTGGGAGCGCGACCCGAACCTGGTGACTGCCTACGCGGTGATGGCCCTGGAGATGATCTGGCGCCGGTTGTAGTCGCGGCTTTTTTCGCCGGGAGCAGGTGGACTCGACGAAATCAGATCGGCCGCCTGATCAGGTCCGATTTCCCGGAACCGGCGCTGACTGTCAATATCGGTGGCTTTGCTTGAAGTGCCAAGGCCCCCTTTGAGACTGCCAGAGCCGACTCCCGCCACAAAGGACGCGCCGCTTCCGTGGTGTCCGGGCTGGCCCCGCGGTCCCGCAGGTTGCGGAATCGCTGCCGTTTTGGGCGTGCCTCGGCGGTGTTGGCTCTGCTGCTTTCCTCTGGCGACGCCGAAGAATGGTGGTGCCGCTCTCTGGGCGTTGATCAGGGACTGTCGAAGGGTTTCGTCACCACGATCGCCCAAGAGCGCGATAGATTCCTGTGGTTGGGTCCGCCGGACAGGCTGAACCGGTGGGACAGCTACGCCTTCAAGTCCGTCTTCCGCCACGCCGGGGACAACCGGCCGGTGGGACACGGACGATTGCCTTTGCGGTTGGCCGGTAACGCCGACTTCCCGGTTGGCACGACTGCCCGGGAGTAACCCTGACGTTCTCGCCGGCCCGGCTGCCGGTCAGAGGACCGACGTTGCAGGTTCATCGCTGGGCTACTGGCACTTTCGCCCCGCCCCGCCCGGCGTATCCTGGTGGGCGCTGGCGATGAAGGCTTGGAAGGGCTCCGCAAAAACCTCTTCCCCCACTGTCCCTGGCGGCTGGATCGCTGGCATATCGCCCAAGCCGTCCGCGCCTTCACCGGGGCGGACCAGGTCGAGTTCCGCCGCCTCATGACCCCTAGCGGCCAATCCCCGCCGCGCTCCGGTTCGGATCCGGCCGTACCTCGCCTGCGGTCAAGGCCGGCTCCGGGGCTGTCGAGGAAAACCTCCAGATCGCCACCAACCGGCCCTTCAAACGCCAAGGCCGAAGCTGGCACCCGGAGCGGGCGGGCCGGCTGCCGACCCTGCCACTCACTCTCCACGACCAGCCGCCAGCTTGGAACGCCTGGTGGAAAACCAAGCCCCAGTTCCACCTCAAACCCCAACCGCCTTGCTCTCCCCCCAACTGACCGTTGACGAACACTACCGCTGGGCTGTGGCTTCAAGGAATGAGCTTGCCCTCAATGCGGAAACGGCCACACTCAGCGGTGAACGGTCGGTCGCGGACCGCCTCCCAGTCTGACCCGGCCGTTCATCGCGCGAAGCCGCTTAGATCGCGTCTAACAACGATCAAGCGCGCGCGGAAGAGTCGGTTCGGGGCGTAGCGTAGCCTGGCTAGCGCGCTTGTTTCGGGTACAAGAGGTCGTGAGTTCAAATCTCACCGCCCCGACCACTCTCTCCTTCCCCGCAAACCGGCGTTGCTGTCTTGGGCGGTAAGTTTGCAGGGGTGGGACAGGAGTTACCTCGGCCGGATCTCTGTGTCACCGCGCGCAACCACCTGCCCTGTCGAGTCTTCAGTGTCGGCGCTTTTTGCGGGTGTTCCGGCTTCGCGAGAGTCGCCCTTGAGAAATAGCTATGGCTTCGTCAGACGACGCCGGTCGAAGCGAGCGCGGGTCGGGCCGGAGCAGATGATCCCGTCCTCTCCCGGCTTATTCGTACCCGGACGTGTCCACCGGACCGATCTTGGTGCGCTCTCGAAGATAAGCGCGGTATTCCGCCGGTTCGACCACTTTGAGCAGGCCGCGCATCTGCGAGTGACCATTCCCGCATAGCTGACCGCAGGTGATCAAATTGGTGCCGACCTGCGTCGGGGTGAACCAAATGGGATTGCTCAAGCCGGGAATGGCATCCTGCCCCACGCGCATCGTCTTCACCGCAAAGTTGTGAATGACATCGAGCGACGAAACGTAAGCGATGACCGGTTTGTTGACGGGGACCACCACTTCGCTGCTCTCGACCACCACGTCGTCCTTGCCGGCGGGGTCATCGGGGTCAATGCCGAGCGGATTCTGAGCCGACAGGAATTTCGGGTCGCCCTTCGCGAACACGCCGTCCGCCCCGGGATAGCGGGCGATCCAGTTGAACTGCCGCCCGATGACGCGTATCACGGTGGACTCCTCCGGCTTGGGGAAATTGCCCGCGGTACCGCCGCGCGCCCAGATGGGGATCGCTAGGCCAATCAGCAGCGCGGCTTCGATCCCGGCCACGCCCACCTCGAGGTAACTTGACAGGTGACCCCGGACGCCCACCGGGTCGGCGGTCGAGCGTCGCTTCTGGGCATAACGCCACAGGCAAACGACGAAGAAGATGCCCCAGCCGATGGCCAGCACGACCATCAGCAGGTGGACGTAGAACAGCAGCAGGTCAATTTGGCTACCGTGCGCGGAGGAGACCGGCGGCAGACCGAGCAGTTTGGTGATCGTGTTGTGCATGAAAACGAAGGATCAAACCGCCGCCCGCCGCATCCGGGCAGCGCGTCGGGCGAGGAACACCATGAAACCGGCAATGCCACCCAGCACCAGCCCCACCACGCCGAGGAGGAACAGGATGCCCATGTTCATACCCTCAGCGAGCGCGGAGTCCGAGCGGCCAAAACACGTGGCGCAGGCCAGCAAGGGTGCGGAAACGGGTCCACCCAACAAAATGACCATCAAAAGCAGGTTACGCATGACGAGTCAGAGATAGCTGATGCCCCGAAGTTTCTTCAGCATTGTCCGGAAATACACGATCAGTGCCACGCCCCCGAGCAGGGACGCGGCACCCAAGACCAGGTCCAGCCAGCCCCGGTCCTGCAGAAAAGCACGTATCTGCCATGCGCCAAAACCAAGGCAGAGGGCGATGGCGGAAATCAGGAAAACGACATGGAAGGCTTTCAGCGACATCAGCGGAGGAGGAAATGGTGGGTTTGATCCGCTTCCGAGAGTATGGGCAAGAAGATCAGGGCGACGAAAAGGATCCCGGTCAGCACCAAGCTGGAAAGGATCATGCGCTTCTCCGTGATCAGGTGCATCAGGAAACCCGTCACCAAGGCCGCCTGTGCGATGGCAACCGCGAGCACGACGGGGATTTTCACGCCGGTGGCCAGGGGTGCGAAACTGGACAAAACGATCAGAATCGTACCCAGCGCCACCGCCCCGAAGACCAGCAGATGCCGACGGGTTTCTTGCTGCAGAGCTCGCGAATTGTTGTCTGACATGGCCGCTATAGGATGTACATCACCGGGAACAGAAAGATCCACACCAGCTCCACGAAGTGCCAGTAAAGCCCCGTCACCTCCACTCGGTTGGTGAACTGCTCGCGAGACTTTCTCCACAACTGGTGCCCGGCTCCCCAATGGTAGAGCATCACGAGGATACCGCCAATGACGTGCAGGGCGTGGAGGCCGGACAACGTGAAGTAAATTGCAAGGTAGGTATTGCGCCAGGGACCGAAGCTTTCGAGTTTGGCGATTTGCTCGACCGGCAGGCGCAAGGTCTCGTGGGGCGAATCCGGAACCGGCTCACCCCGCTTGGGGGCGTCCGGATGGAATGCGATTTCCCCGGGGGCGTTGGCCGAGGCTTTCAGCTTGGGAAGAGACCAGTTGAACGGCTTGCCCTCGATATGGCCGGTCAACTCCGTGCCGTCCTTCAGCTTCACGAAGTAGTGGGTGAATTTGTCGTGGTACTCGAAGCTCTTGATGCTGATGAACAGCAGCGCCAACAGGACGGTGCTGCCCATGTACAGTCTGAACTTGCCGAAGTCGTTTCCCTTCAGGGCAAGCCAGGACATGACCACCGTGATGCTGGAGCCAATCAGGACAAACGTGTTTAGGGCGCCGATTGGCACACTGAGCAAACCCTGTGGCCAGTCGGTCGAGCCAACGCGCAGCAGGATGTACGAAGAGAACAGCGCGCCGAAGAGCATCACTTCGGACGCGAGGAACAGCCAGAGCCCGATTTTCGCGTTGTAAACGCCCGTATCGGGTCGTGCTTCTGCAGTGTAGGGAATCTCCATGTCCAAGGGCGGGGTCGCGGCGGCCAGCATCAATCCGGTTCGTTCTGCGGTGTAAAATCCTTGGCGCGGCCCGGAAGGCTGTACTCGTAAGGCCCGCGATGAACCACCGGCGGCCGCGTGAAATTGCCATGCGGCGGCGGCGTGGGCGTCTGCCACTCAAGAGTGGTGGCCTGCCAGGGGTTGTCGGACTCGACCTTCCGCCCGTTCCGAATACTCCAGAAAAAGTTGATAATAAACGGCACCTGAGCCAGCCCCAGCAGCCACGCCGCGTGGGAGATGCCGACGTTCAGCTTGATCGCCGTCGCAAGACCATGCGCCAAATCGGGAGCGGCCGAGTAGGCCGCCCCACCGTCGTACATGCGGCGGTGCATGCCTTCCAGCCCTTGGATGAACATGGGCATGAAAATCAGGTTCATGAAAATGAGCGACAGGACGAAATGCACTTTGCCCCAGAATTCATTCATGGTGCGGCCGGTGATCTTGGGGAACCAGTAATACACGCCGGCAAACAGCGCGAAAATGGTTCCCGGCGCCACCACGTAGTGGAAGTGGCCGATGACGTAATACGTGTCGTGCAAATGAATGTCCGTCGCGCTGAAACCCAGGGGCAGGCCCGTGAGGCCGCCGATGCCGAACATCGGCAGAAACGCCAACGCGAAAAGCATTGGAGTGTTGAAGCGGATGGAACCGCCCCAAAGGGAAAGGAATAGCGACGTCAGGATGATCACCGACGGAATCGAAATCATCATCGTCGTCGTCTGAAAGAACGTGCTGATCTTCGTCCCCATGCCGGTCAGGTACATGTGGTGCGCCCAGACCAGGAACGAGATGAACCCGAGCGCCATGCTCGCGTACACGAGCGACTTGTAACCGAAAAGCTGTTTGCGGGTGTTGTTGGCGATTATTTCCGCGACAATTCCCATCGCCGGCAGGATCAGCACGTACACCTCCGGGTGGGCGAGAAACCAAAACAGGTGCTGCCAGAGCAGCGGGCTGCCGCCGCCGCTGACATCGAGCATTTGACCGCCCACGACCAGGCCGGTGGGAAGGAAAAAGCTCGTGCCAAACAGATTGTCCATCAACTGCATGATGCCGGCGGCCTCAAGCGGCGGGAATGCCAGCAACAGCAGAAAGGCGGTCACCAACTGGGCCCAGACGAAGAACGGCAGCCGCATCCAGTTCATGCCCGGCGCTCGAAGTTGAATGATCGTGGTGATGATGTTCACCGAGCCGAGCAGCGAGGACGTGATGAGAAACACCATCCCCAGCAACCACAGCGTCTGGCCATCAACCTGGCGCGCGAGGTCTGCGACCGTCGCCAGCGGGGAATAAGAAGTCCACCCGGACTTCGCCGCGCCGCCGGGAATGAAAAAGCTGGCCAGCATGATGGCCCCACCGACGAAATACACCCAGTAGCTCATCATGTTGAGCTTGGGGAACGCCATGTCGGGCGCGCCGATTTGCAGCGGCACCAGGTAGTTGGCAAACGCGCCGGCCGCCAGCGGCACGACCGCCAGAAAGATCATGATCGTGCCGTGCATCGCGCCGAAGGAGTTGTAGAGGTCGGGCGACATGATGCCACCGGTCGCCATGTCCGGTCCGAGCACCCTAAGCAGGAGATCCCCGAAGACGGGGATGGGCTTGCCGGGGTAGGCGAGCTGCCAGCGCATTAAAGCCATCAGCCCGTAACCGAGAAACATGAACAGCAGGGCCGTGATGCCGTACTGGACTCCCACTACCTTGTGGTCCGTAGAGAAGATGTACTTCCGCACGAAACTCAACTCGTGATGGTCGTGGTGGGCGGTTTCGTGGATTCCAGCCGTCGCCGCGGTCTGCATGTGGTTCGCGTTCAATTCCAAGCTGACCGTTTTTGTCAGCTCCTTGGACAAAATTCGTTGACCTTGAAGGTACAAACCAGCCCCCCGGTGTCAACCGTGACGCGGGATCAAATCATTCGGTCGAGCACCAGCAAGACCAGCAGGGCGGGCAGGTAAAGGATCGAACCGAAAAAAAGGCAACGCGCTTCGTGGTCGGCGAGCGTCCGTCCAAACCGAAGCGACAAAACCAGAAACGCTGCCGTCAGCGCCAACAGGATGGCGCCGCCGACGGGGCCCGCCAAACCTGCGGGGACCGCCATCATCGCCGCCACCAGCAGCAATGCCGCCGCCACTCCGGAGTGACGCGCGGTGGACCGCCCGGTCGGATCCACCACTGGCAGCATGGCGTAACCGCCTCGCGCGTAATCCTCGCGGTACATCCAGGCGATTGCCAGAAAGTGCGGTATCTGCCAGAGGAATTGGAGTCCGAAGAGCAGCCAGCCCCCCCAGCCCATCTCGCCGCGTGCCGCGATCCAGCCGATCACCGGCGGCAAGGCGCCGGGGATGGCACCGATCAGCGTGTTCCACACCGTGACTGTCTTCAGCGGCGTGTAGATGAGGACGTAGCTCAGCAGTGTGGCACCGCCGACGAAAGCGGTCCAAGGACCGGCGGCTACACCCAACCAGACCAGTCCAACCACCCCACAAGCCAGCCCAAACCCCAGCGCGGTGGCCGGCTCAATCCGACCGGCCGGTAGCGGTCGCCGACGCGTCCGCACCATGCGCGCGTCGCGATCACGCTCCCAAAGTTGGTTGAGCGCGGCTGCCCCCGCCGCGAGGAGGGCGGTTCCGGCCAGAACTTGTGCCAGCTTCCAACCATCCACGCTGGCGGGAGAGCCAAGGTAAAAGCCGACGAAGGTCGTCAGCAACACGAGCAGCGTCAGCCGGGCCTTAACCAATTCCGCGAAGTCGGCAAGCCGCGCCCGGATCGCCAGCCGGGGAGGAGACAGGACTTCAGCCGTGGCTTTCATTCCGTTGCCATAATCTCAACCCGCGGTCGTTACCCCGGCCAGACCGGGCTGCCGCTCCCGGCCCGTCGGTAAGGCTCGACGAAGGCTGGCCGGACGCGGCACATGCGCGCCATGGCAGCCGCCGCCGCGCTCGCCACGACGAGCGTCAGCGCGCCGGTCACCATGTGCAGGGTGGCGATGTCCGCCGATTTGCCGGTCCAGACAGTCAGGGCACCAAGGGCGATCTGTATGCCAACCAGAGCCAGCCAGACCGTCGTCAGGCGCCCGGCGGGCGTCTTCCGTCCAGCGTCGCGCCAGGTACGGAAGGTCAACCACGCAGCGATCGCGGCGATCAGGTAGGCGTTGGAGCGATGAAGCATGTGCAGGATCACGTCCGTAGATTGAATCGGGCGCTGGGCTGTGGCTTCAACGCGCGTCCGATTGTAGGTGGCAAGCGACGTCGCGTCCGTTTTCGGCCAGACGCGCCCGTAGGCCAACGGAAAGTCTGGAACCGCCAGCCCCGCGTGCCGATGGCGCATCGCCGCCCCAAGACCCAGTTGCGCCACGACCAACACGACCGCCAGCCACCAGGCTCGCCGAAGGCCGGGTGCTGCGATCGAGCCGGGTGCGACGCGATTCCGCCAGCCGCCGGAAAGCAGGGCGATGAAACAGATGAGCACCAGGAATCCCTGGGCGAGCATCCCGTGGACAAACCCCAGTTCGTCTGCAAGCCAGACCACGCGCAACCCCCCGAGGGTGCCCTGGAGGATAACCGCCGCGAACGCCACCACTCCCAGCCATCGTAACGCCTGGCGATCCCGGGCAAACCGCGCCAAACCCCAGACCATTGCCACCGGAGCAAGGGCGGCCAGCGTGATAAAGATGGGCACCTGCCACGAGCCCATCCTTCCCAGCAATCCCGCCACGCCGGTCATGACGATCACCCCCAACCAGCGCTGGCGACCGCTGGTCTCCCGCACCCAAAGGCCCACGGCCAGCACGGTGGTGAGCACCCCGACCAGCACACCCAGCAGGCGATGGGAGTGTTCGTACAGAATTCCTCCCATCCAGTGCGAAATCGGGAAGGTGTACATGCTGTAACCGTACGAATTCGGCCAGTCCGGGACGGACAGCCCAGCACCCCGGCTCGTCACCAAGCCGCCGACGCTGATCAACAGCAGCGTGGCCAGCATGGTGAGCCAGGCAAACCGTGACCACGGTAGGCTGGTGGGGTTGCTGCTTGAGATGTCGCTGGGCTGGAGCGCCATGGCTAAAAAAGAACCGCTGTTGCACCTCGGCCCCAGCGGTTCCGTTGGACGAGTAATGGTCGCCCGTCGGGAGGTTGGTTTCAGCTACCCGGGAGCTCTACCGTGAAGTTCACTTCCCTCTTGTCGCCCTCGGCAACTTCGATCTCCTGGGTCAGACCCTCGGCCGTTCCGTGCGTCTTCAAATGGTAAGCCACCACCGTGTATTTGCCCGCCGGCAGGCCCCCGGGCAGTTTGAATTTGCCGTCCTTGTCGGTCACCGCGAAGTACGGGTGGTCCATGACGCCCACGTAGGCGAACATCCACGGGTGAACGTCGCACTTGAACCGGACCAGCACTTCCCGGGATGGGAAGGTATGGTCCTTCACCATGCCTTTGACCGGCTGGCCGATGTTGAATTCCTTGTTGCCCGTCGCCTTGGGCGTCGCGTGGACGTTATGCATCAGGGGGTCGGAGTTCTTGATCTTGAAGAGCTGGTTGGTCATCACCCCCATCACGTACGGTTCGTACATGCAGCCGACCTGGTCCAGTTCCGGCACTTTGTCGGACGCCGGTTTGCCTGCGGGAGCCTGTTTCACGTACACGAAGACGTTCGCCAAGCCACCGTCGGGCGACACGACGTAGTGCCGGGTGGTCACGTCCTTGTCGTGCAGTTTCCCGCACATGGCGTCGAATTCGATCTTACGTTCCGGAGGCGGCGTGCCTTTGAGCGACACTTTGCCCGAGATTTCGGCGGCGTAAACCGCCAGACCACCCGCAAGGGTGGCAACAACAATGACTGAAGTTCTGATCATAAAGAAACCGATGTGAAGTTGCGTCTGCGACTCCCAAGCAGATGTAGCATCAGGCGGAGTCGGCGCAAGAGCATTCCCCCGATTTGGCCACCGCTGGCACCAGCACCGTCGCGCCCTGGGCGCTCGCTCCCGCGCGACTCACTGCCGGCAACGCCGGCTCAGTCGCCTGGGCAGGAAGAGGAGTTCTTCATCTGCGTTTTCACCCGCCAGCCCGGGCAGTCGTCCCGCAAATCCAAGACCTTGATCGCAACCATCCGGTTGCAGGCCCGCAAGGCGAGCCGGCCGCAAACCGGGTTGGCCCGCAGCGCCTTGCCGGGCGGCGCGTTGCAGGGAGGTCGGCGCGCTCTAAACTGCGGGTGGTGCAAGATTGCTCACTTCCCCTCTCCGTTCGCGACCGCCTTGGTCGCTTGCTGGGTTCTCTCTACGGGCCGGCTGTTGGGGCCAAGACCGCAGACGATCTGTATGCGGCGATTGAACGGCACTTGGGCACCGTGCCGGCGTCGCTCGCCGCGCAGCCGCTTTCCGAGCGGGATGTCCTGCTCATCACCTACCCCGACCAGGTGCGCGAGCCGGTTGTCGCGCCGTTGCGGACGCTCGCGCGATTCTGCCAAGAGCAACTCGGCGACGCGATCAGCGGCGTCCACCTGTTGCCCTTCTACCCGTGGTCCTCCGATGACGGGTTTGCCGTGAAGGACTATCGCGCCGTCGCCCCCGAGTATGGCTCCTGGGCCGACGTGGCAGCCTTTCGCCCACGCTTCGATCTGATGTTTGATGCGGTGTTCAACCATCTGTCGGCAGGATCCGAGTGGTTCCAGCGGTTTCTCCGGGATGATCCGGCGTTTCGGGACTTTTTCGTCACCGTGCGGGGCGACGCGGACCTCTCCCAAGTCGTCCGGCCAAGGGCGCTGCCGCTGTTGACGGAAATCGCCACCGCGCGCGGGCCGGAGCGCGTCTGGAC
>CALJWR010000288.1 GCA_937976685.1 uncultured Verrucomicrobiae bacterium | reverse complement strand
GGCGGTAGGGTGGCAGCGGCGGTTGCGGCTGCCCGGCCCACCACGGATTGAAGTCCCGCAAGTTGCGCTCCAACTCAATCGGAAGCTGTTCCAGCAGGCCGTTCATTTTCGGTCCTCCAGCCGCTTCACCACCAGCAGTTCATTCCCGCGCGGGTCAATCACCTTCACGGCAATCTGCCCGTGCTCGCCGGTGGGGAACGGCGCGCTCGTCGTGCCGGCCAGGTGGTCCCACACCGTGTCCTCGAACTCCGCCCGCAGCGCCTTCTTCAGGTTTTCCCACGCGCCGGTGCGCGGGAAGAACGCCTGCCGCACCCGGAACACCATGCCGTTGTAATCCGTGTCCAGGAACCACGCCGGCACGTCCGCGCCCTTCAGGTGATCCACCGCCATCGTCACGGGATCGAACGTGGCCAGGCCCAGCAGTTCCGCCTGCCACGACCGATCGGCTCTAGCCGCGGACGTGAGTCCGCGCTGGCTTTTCGCCGAAGAAGTGCGCCGACTCACGTCGGCGGCTACGGGACGCACCGCCACGTCCGGCAGGCCGCAGACTGGGAAAACCTGGCTGCTGCGCATGTTCTTGAGCAGGTCGCCCATTTGCAGGTCCATCGTCGCCTGCAAATACGTGCAGGGAATCCCGATCTGGCCGGCGCTCTCGATGAACTGCCGCGCCTTCGGGTCAATGGCGAAGCCGATGACGTAAAGGCGTGGGTAATGTTGCAAACCCGCCTCGTCCCATGCCTCCCGCACCAGCCGCTCCGAAATCGGGCCGTTCTCCGGGCCGAAGAGGATGGCGACGGGCTGCGTAGGACAGGCGTCGCGCCTGTCTCTGACTTTTTCCTCTGAAGATGGAGACAGGCGCGACGCCTGTCCTACGTCTTCGACGAGGGCCTCTGCGCTCAGGGTCAGCGTTTTGGCGGGCGAGCGGATGTTCTTCAATGTCACGGTCTGGTTGCCGGGCAGGCGCAAGACGGGCGCACGGCGCAGGACTTCCAGCATGCGCTGCACGTAATTGTCGTGCGGCTCGCCCTGGATGCCGGATGTTTCCGGCTCGGTGTCCAGGCCCTCGGCGGTGGGGATGGTGGCCTCGAACGAAAACGGGCCGGTCACGCGGACCACGCCCTTCACGATCTCGGGGCGGTCCACCAACACTTCCTCGGCGGGCGGTTCGTGGTTGGCGGCGCTTTTGAGCGTGATGTGCGGGACGATGCCGCCGACTTCCTCGCCCTTCTGGTTCTGCCGGCGTTTATAGACGAAACCGTTCGCGGGGGAGTTGGGGAGCGCACTGTAGGCCGGGTCCCCTGACCCGGCGGCCGTGGACGCGCCCGGGGCAGACCCGCCCGGTGAGGGCACCGGGCCTACAGGAGCGGCGCGTGAAGGATCGGTTTCGCCGCGTGAGGGCACGCGGCCTACAGGGTTGATCTGGTAGTAATCAAACGTGGCGGTGAGGAGGCGCTGGCGGGCCAGGGCCAGCGGCACGCGGCTGGTGTCGCAGGTGATCCAGCGGCGACCCCACTGCTCGGCCACAAACGCCTTCGTCCCGCTCCCGCACGTCGGGTCGAGCACCAAGTCGCCAGGGTCGGTGGTCATCAGGAGGCAACGCTTCACAACCTCCGTGTGCGTTTGAACAACGTAAATCTGGTCGTCTGCTCCCCCGGTATCCGCCCAAAGATTCGTAATGCGCGCAACTGGATAGTCAGCATGGTAGAGAACGTAGCGGAGAGTGTTGCCACTTGGATAGAGTCGGCGAGCAGTCGCCAACTTCTCCATCCCAGGCCGGTCAGTCTTCCAACATGACCCTTTCGGGGGCTGATACGTCACGCCTTCATACTCGAATGGAAAATCTTGGTTTGGCCGATACTGAGCGGGCAACATGGAGATGGGCTGGAAGACGCGAGTTCCCTCCGGTAGTAGCCGGTGGTTCTGGATTTCTTCGCGAGTTAGTCTTCGCCGTGTGCCGTCTGAGAAATCTGCGCAAGCCCAGCTTGTGTCTCCTTCGGGAGCTTTCTCCCGGAAGATGGGACGGAATTTCATTCGTTCTCGGTCACGCGCATACCAGAGGAGATAGTCCGAAACCGCTTCGGCAACGTCTGAGCCGAGCGGCATCATCTTCTTACGGAAGGTGATTAAGGCGCAAAAACTCTCCGCCCCGAACACCTCATCCATGACTTCGCGGACGTGGTGGAGGTTTTCAGCGGAGATTTGGACGAAGATGCTGCCGCTGGGGGCGAGGAGTTCGCGGGCGAGCAGGAGGCGGTCGCGCAAATAGGTGAGGTAGGAGTGGAGGCCGAGTTCCCAGGTGTCGCGGTAGGCTTGCACCATCTCCGGCTCGCGGGTCATGTCGGCGTCGTCGTTGTGGGCCACGTCGCGTTTGCGGACGAAGGGCTGGAAACTGGAGCCGAACTTCACGCCGTAGGGCGGGTCCACGTAAATCATCTGCACCTGGCCGCCGAGGGATTCGTAGCGCAGCAGCGAGTTCATCACCACGAGGGAGTCGCCGAGAATGAGGCGGTTGACCCACTGGTCGCGGTGTTCGTAGGCGCGGAGAACCTGGTCGGCCAGCGGGCGCTCCTGGAAGCCGAAGAGGTTGTCGAGGAAATCGTCCTGCTTGTCGTGCCGGTGGCCCTTGAGGGTGTCGAGGATGGCGGCGGTGGAGAGGCGCTCGTGGACGAAGAGCGGGAGGGTGGGCACGTCGAAGCTGAGGCGCTCGGCCTTGCCGGTGTCTCGATGATCTTTGCCCTGAGTTCCGCGAGTTCACGGTCGCGTTCCTGGGTGGGCGGTTGCGCGGCCAGGTCCGAAATCTGGAGTCCGAGGTCCGAAAGTTGGGCGATCAGGACCTCGGCGGTTTCGCGGGCGGGGTTCTGGCCGTCCCAGCAGAGTTCGGGGGCGAGGGAGGAGTCGTAGTGGTAGGTGGTCGGCGACTTGGCCTGCTTGAAGTGGGCTTGCGCGCCGATCTCAGGCCGGGCCGCGAGGTCGGCTTCCGGGTGCCGGCAGGACTTGGCGTTCTTGCGTGGTGCCCACTTTTTCCGAGGATTTGGCATGCGGTGCAGATTAGGGCAGCCGCCAGACTGCATGAAGCACAAACCGCCGTCCTCCCGCCGACGGCGAGGGCGGATGACTTACCCGGGCACCGTCCTGGCGTCGGGCCGCGAACGCCGGTCGCGGTAGCCTTTCCTCTGCGCCGGGCAATCTGCCCGAGGGCTCCGAAGTGGCTCCGGGCCAATCCCGACTGCCTCCCGGCTGCCACCCCGCGGGGATGCCGCTCTCAGTCCGCCGCCTCGCGCAGCCGGCTGCGGTGGCGGCCAAAGGTGAGGTAGATCAACAGCCCGGCGCTCATCCAGCCCGCAAACCAGACCCAGGTGATCCACGGGAGCCGGAACATCAAAAACAGGCAGCAGCCCACCGCCAGCAACGGCACCCACGGCACCCACGGCACCCGAAACGGCCGCGGCCGGTGTGGGTCCGTTCGCCGCAAGATCAACACGCCCACCGCCACCAGAATGAACGCCCACAGCGTGCCGATGTTCGTCAGTTCGACCAGCTCGGCGATGTTCGCCAGCGACGAAAACGCCGCGACGAACACACCGGTCAGGATCGTCGTGATGTGCGGCGTCCGCCACTTGGGATGCACCTTCGCCGCCCAAGCCGGCAGCAGCCCGTCCCGGGCCATCGCGAAAAAGATGCGGGTCTGGCCAACCTGAAAAGGCAGGAGCGCCGAGGTGGTCGCCAGCACCGCGCCGAAGGCGATGATGCCGGCGGTCCAGTTCATGTCGAGCGTCCGGAACACCGCCGCCAGCGGTTCGGAGTTGCCGAGCGTTTTCCAGTTGGCCATGCCGGTGAGGACCAGCGCGACCGCCACGTAGATCACGGTGCAGACTACCAGACTCCCGATGATGCTGATGGGCATGTCGCGCTGCGGATTGCGCGCCTCCTCGGAGGCCGTCGAGACGGCGTCGAAACCGATGTACGCGAAGAAGATGATCGCCGCCGCGCTGGAGATGCCGTGAAAGCCGTTCGGCGCGAACGGAGTCCAGTTTTCCGGCTTCACATAGAACGCGCCGAGCACAATGAAGAAGGCGATGATGGCCAGCTTGGCGATGGCCAGGGTGGAGTTGGCGCGCGCCGTCTCGCGGATGCCGATCAGCGTGATCCAGGTGATTACCGCCACGATGCCGAACGCGGGGAGGTTGAACACGATGGGCAGCCCCAGCACGTGCGGCGCGGTCTTGAGCGCCTCGGCATCGCGCAGAATCCCCGCCGCAAGCGCTGTCAGGTCGCCGCCGTCCGCCGTCACTTGACTGACGAGGGCCGTGGCCTGCAGGGCAGAGCGGTAGTCCGTGCCGAGCCACGGCGGGATCACCACGCCGAAGCCGCGCAGCAGTTCCTGGAAGTACCCGGACCACGAGATGGCGACGGCGGCGTTGCTGACGGCGTATTCGAGGATCAGGTCCCAGCCGATGAGCCACGCCACCAGTTCGCCCAGCGTGGCGTAGGCGTAGGTGTAGGCCGAGCCGGCGACCGGCACCATGGCGGCAAACTCCGCGTAGCACAGCGCCGCGAAGCCGCACGCCACCGCGACCATCACGAACGAGATTGCCAGGGCGGGCCCGGCGCCGATGTGGTTCGCCCCGCCGGCGGCAGCGGTGCCCACAGTGGAAAAGATGCCCGCGCCCACGATCGCCCCAATCCCCAGCAGCGTGAGCTGCACCGGCCCGAGCGTGCGACGGAGTTGATGCTCAGGTTTCTCCGTGTCGGCGAGCAGCCGTCTGAGGGGTTTGCGACGAAAGATGAGCGACATGCGCGGTCTGGCTGAGTCGGCGATCGGTGGCGGGCGCGAACCGCCGGTGGCCCGCGTCCAGCGGGGCGGATGATTGAGGCGGGCCGGCGCGATGGCAAGCGTCGGCGCGGTCCGTGCGCTTCAGCGCACATTCCAGTTGTCAAAGCCAGCCCGCTTCTATAGCAGAATGAGGGACGGGTTTTGTCGTGGTGCGGAAAGCGGCGCCCGGACCCGGATTTTGTGGAGCGAGCACCCGCCCACCGGGCGGCGATTTACCGCCGGCGGGTGAGGGAGAGCTGGATTTTGTGATGGCCAAAGCACGGAACGGAAGAACGATGCGCGTCGGAACGAGCAGCAAGTACGACGCGCAAAACTCGGTGTTGAATACCGCCTATGGCGCCCTGGCAGACCTGCGCCGCGAATTGTCGGACTCGAAGGCCGCCGTGGCCGAGCGCAGCGAGCTCTTGCAGATGTTCGCCACGTGCGATGATTCGCAGCGCGCCTGGCTGTTGCTCGAGGACTACTTCGCCAAGCTCTCCCTCGCCCGCCGCGATTTTCCCGGCAACCACTGGTGGCCCCGGCTGCTCAAGGCCCGCGGCACGGGCCGCCTCGAGGAAACCGCCCTCCTTTTCGTCCGCAACAATCGCGCCGTGCCCACGGAGTTGACCGCGTATGCCAACCCCGTCCGCCTCGCGGAGATCGAGCAGGCGGAACAGGAGCGGCGGCAGGTCGAGCAGATGGAGGAGTGGTTGCTGCCGCCGACGCCGACCCATCTGGATTCGCCCCGCGCGCACCTGCGGGTGCAGGTTCGTGCCGTTCCCAGCCCGGGCCAGCCGGGCTTTCACGAATTGGGCATCGAGTTCCTGCTTTACAAGCCCCGCACCGGCGAGAAGCCGAAGACGGTGGCCGAACTGATTGACCACGCCACGCGGGCGGCCCACGAGGAGGAGTTGTTTCCCGCCCGCGACTGGCAGTGCATCGTCTGGGTACGGGACCATTACCGCGACCGGGCCGACAACGACCAGCCGCTCCGGGTCGCCGGGCTGGAGTTGTTGCAGTGGCTTGCGCGGTGGGGCAGCCCCGCGTGGCTGGAGTGGGCGGGCACGCCCGACAACGTGGTGTTCACCGGCCAGCTCGCCGAACTGGCCCCGCGGCTGGAGAACGGCTCGAGCGAGCTCACATTTCTGCACCGGCTGCGGCTCCCGTCGGGTGAGGAGTTCGCACTCGACGCGGTGAAGTGGTTTGCGGGCCAGCCCTCGCTGGTCGCGGTTCACAATGCCTTTTACGTGCTCCGAAACGCCCCGCCGCCTTCGTTGCTGGGCCGGTTGATTCAGCAGCCCGGTCTGCCGGTCCGCAAGTTGACCCACCGTCTGATCACGCACTTGAGGAAGAACGGTGCCGGGGCCGGGGTCAACTGGGATCAGGTCTGCGTGGCGCATCAGGCCCGGCCGCAGTTCCTCTTTGAACTCGAGACGGACACCATCCGCCTGCGGTTGCTGGCCGTCAGCGAGCGGGATGGCAGCCGCTGGCAGTGGAACGGCCATGAGTGGCAGCCGGCGGACGATCCTCCCCGCAGCCGGTCGAAACCGGAGATTCTCGAGGACGCGCGGCTGGAAAAGGCCAGCGAGTGGCTGCGGCGGCTGGACTGGTTCACCCCCGAGCCGGGGTTGTGGGTGGGCGACGCGAGCGACAATTTCCTGGGGCTGCTCGCCGCGGCGTGGTCCGACCGGCCGCCGGAGGCTGATTACCTGGCGAACCCCGCCTTCCAGCGCCTGTTCATGGCGCCGCGCCAATTGAAGCCGAAGCTGATCGTGCAGGGCAGCGGCATTGACTGGCTGTCGGTTTCGGCGGAATGGGAACAGGAGGGGCTCAAGCTCTCCGCCGCGGACCTCGAGCGCCTGGCCACGGCGACCTCGCGCTTCGTGAAACTGCCCGACAGCGGCTGGGTCGAGCTGGACGTTGAGGCGGTCCAGGCGGCGCAAGAAACGATGGCCGATCTGGGCATCGAGGGTCTGTCACCGCTGGGCCAGAAAGTGGACATGATCCAGGCGGCGGCGCTGGGCGAGGAAGGTCTCCAGCGGTTCGCCGACCTGCCGGAGGCCAGGGCCTTGCGCGAGCGGATCGCGGACTTCAAGGGCGTGGCCAAGGTCCCGCTGCCCGCGATGGTGACGGCCGAGATGCGTCCGTACCAGAAGGAGGGTTACGACTTTCTCTGCCACCTTTCGCGCATCAAGCTGGGGGGCATCCTCGCGGACGACATGGGCCTGGGGAAGACGTTGCAAACGCTGGCGTGGTTGGCGTGGCTCAAGGAGCGCAATCCGAAGAAGGCCCGACCCGCGCTCGTCATCTGTCCGGCCTCGGTGCTCCACAACTGGCGGCGCGAGGCGGAGAAGTTCACGCCCGGCCTCAAGGTGCTCGTGCTGGAGAGCGGTCCCGCGCGCCACAACCTGCGCAAACAGATCCCGCAGTTCGACCTGATTGTCACCAATTACGCGCTGCTTCGCCGCGACCTCGAGGCGCTGCAAAAGTTCGAATTCCGCGCCGTGGTGCTGGACGAGGCGCAATTCATCAAGAACCCGACCGCCCAGGTCAGCCAGAGCGTCAAACAGCTCCGCGCCGAACATCGCCTCGCGCTCACCGGTACGCCGCTGGAAAACCGCTTGCTCGACCTTTGGAGCATCGTGGATTTCGTGCAGCCGGGCTACCTCGGCAATCAGCAGAAGTTCCACGAGACGTACGAACCGACGGGGCCGGACGCTGAATTTGCCCAGCGCATGGCGCGGCGGAAGCTTTCCGCCAAACTGCGGCCGCTGCTGCTGCGCCGGCTCAAGAAACAGGTGGCCCGCGACCTGCCGGATCGCATTGAAGAGCGCCGCGACTGCGAGCTGGGCGAACAACAGCGCATGCTCTACCTCGCGGAATTGCGCCGCAGCCGCGAAAAAGTCATGCAGACGGTCCGCGACAAGGGGCTGGCCCGGAGCAAGCTCCAAGTGCTCGCCGCCTTGACCCGCCTGCGGCAGATTTGCTGTCACCCCTCGCTGGTGGGCAGCGATTCACCCTCGGGCAAGACCGAGACGCTGTTTGAGTTGATCGAGCCGCTGCTGCAGGAAGGGCAGAAGGTCTTGGTCTTCTCGCAGTTCGTGCAGATGCTGCTGCTGCTGGAGGCCGAGTGCAAACAGCGGGAAATGCCGACCTACCTCCTGACCGGCGAAACCAAGAACCGGATGGAGGTGGTCCAGGCATTCCAGCAGGACGAGAAGCCCTCGATCTTCCTGCTCAGTCTCCGCGCCGCCGGCACGGGCTTGAACCTGACCACCGCCAGCTACGTGGTCCTCTACGATCCGTGGTGGAATCCCGCCGTCGAAGCACAGGCCATTGACCGGTCGCACCGCATCGGCCAAACCCAGACGGTGAACGCGTACCGCTTGATCGCCCCGGGGACCGTCGAGGAAAAGATCTGGGACCTCCAGCAGCGCAAGGCGCAGACCATCGCGGATGTTCTGGGTGAGGAGGGCTTCGCCCGCAGCCTCACGGCGACCGACCTGGACTTCCTCTTCGCGGAGGACTGAGGCCGGCGCGGCGTCGGACCGGGGCGGACGGCCCGCAGAGCCCGGTGACTTTGACTGGATTTCATCCCATCGCGGGGCCATCCTTCAGGCATGAAGTTCATTCTCTCGACGCATAACGTTACCCTGACCAAGGCCATTGAAGACCACATCCTGGACAAGCTGGACCGGCTGGAGCACTTCGATCGCTGGGCGGTGGATGCCCGGGTGACGTTGGAGCATGATCATACCAAGGCGCCCGAAAGGCAGTTCTCGTGTTCCCTGCGGCTGGGCGTGCGCGGTCCCGATTTGTTTGCCGAGGCGGTGGAATCAGACCTCTACAAGGCGATTGATCTCGTGTTCAAGAAGATCGAGCAGCAGATCCGGCGCAACCACAACAAGCGCCTCGCTGTGAAGCAACGTCAAGGTGCCCGCCTCAAGCAGCGTCGCCAGGAAGCGGCCTTGAAATAGGTATCACGGCCGTCGCGCTTGCCTTTGTTCCTCTACGCGCCAGCCTGCCGGCTTTTCGTTTTTGGTGGACCCCGCCCCGCACCGAGTCTTGCGCGCCCGCTGGGTGGTGCCGGTTTCCCTGCCGCCGCTCGCGGACGGAGCCTTGGTCCTTCGTGACGGGGTGGTGGCGGAGGTCGGATTTTGGCGTGACGTGTCCCGGCACTGGACCGGTCCGGTTGTGGACCTCGGCGAGGTGGCGGTATTTCCGGGCCTGGTCAACGCGCATTGCCACCTGGATTACACGGGCTTTGCCGGGCAGATCGCGCCGACGGCATCGTTCGCGGACTGGGTCAAGTCCATCACGTCCCTGAAGGGCCAATGGACGCGGGAGGATTTTGCGCGGTCATGGCGGACCGGGGCGGCCATGCTGATGACAGGCGGCGTGACGACGGTGGGGGACATCGAAGCCGTTGCGGAACTGCTCCCGGAGGTCTGGGAAGCCACGCCGTTGCGGGTGATTTCTTTCATCGAACTGACCGGCGTCCGGGGACGCGTGGATCCTCACGCCATTCTTCAGGCAGCCATGGCCCGCGCGGGAGCTCTTCGCCATGGGTGGTCGCAAGTCGCGCTCTCGCCGCACGCGCCTTACTCGACCGTGCCGGAACTGCTCCGGTTGGTCGCGGCCGCTTCGGCGCAGCGAGGGTGGCCGGTCAGCATTCATGTCGCGGAGTCAGCCGAGGAGTTTGAGATGTTTCACGCCGCCCGGGGCCCGCTGTACGAGTGGATCGCCCGGAATGAGCGGGTCATGAGCGATTGCGGCGGGGTGACCCCGGTCGGGCACCTGGACCGCTGCGGCCTGCTCGGCCCGAACGTGCTGGCCGTCCACGCGAATTACCTCGAGAGCGACGACATCGCGACGCTGGCGCGTTGCCGCACCAGCGTGGTTCATTGCCCCCGCAGCCATGCTTACTTTGGTCACCGGCCGTTTCCCTTCGCCAGCCTCGTGCGGGCGGGGGTGAACGTCTGTCTCGGTACCGACAGCCTCGCGACGGTGGAACGGCAACCTGCCGCGCTGCGGCTGGACTTGCGGGCCGAAGCCCGCGCGTTCCTCGCGGCGCATCCGACGGCGAGCCCGCAGACGGTGCTGGAGATGATGACGGTGAACGGGGCGCGCGCTTTGGGGCTGAGCGGTCGGGCGGGTGAGCTGAAGCCGGGGGCGGACAGTGATTTGATCGTGGTGCCCGCTGCCGGGGCGGCGGCGGGGGCGGTCGCGGCGCTGGTGCACGACGAGGCTCCGCTTGCGGCGGTGATGATCGGTGGCGCGTGGGTGGTGGGGGGAGACCGCGTGCGTCCAGGCGGAGAAACCGGGGGCAGGGGATTTGGCTTTGACAGCCGGGAGTGAGCGGGGCAGAACGCGGTCGTCAGCCGTCTGCCCGAAATCGTGTGCGCGTCGGCGGCGCGGGCTGGCGGAAAAGGTTTTCCACTGCGAACGCCTTGAGCCGCCTCCGGGTGACATCTTGTGTTAACTATGGACCCTTGTTGTTCGGATACAGGCCGGGAATTGCTGGAGCTGCGGCAGTCCACGGTCCGCTTTGCGGGAGACTCCGGCGACGGGATGCAGTTGGTCGGCAGCCAGTTTGCGGACTTGGCGTCCTTGTCCGGGTGCTCCATTCGCACCATTCCAGACTATCCTTCGGAGATCCGGGCGCCCGCCGGCTCGCTCGCGGGCGTCAGCGGTTACCAACTCAGTTTTGGCGACGAAACAACCACGCCGGGCGACAGTCCATTCGTGCTGGTGGCCATGAACCCGGCGGCGCTCAAGGTGAGTCTGCCGGACCTGCAACCCGGTGGCATCATCATCTTGGACGCGGACGAGTTCACCACCGCGAACCTGGCAAAGGCCCGGTACGAGGCCAACCCGCTGGAGGATGGTTCGCTGGAGGGGTATCGGTTGATCCCGGTGGCGATGACCCGTCTCACGGAGGAGGCCACCAAACCCAGCGGGCTCGAAGGCAGCGGTCGGGCCCGCTGCAAAAACTTCTTCGCCCTGGGACTCACGCTCTGGCTCTATGACCAGCCGATGCAGCCGCTGCTGGAATGGATGATGCGTAAATTCCGCAAGAACCCGGCCGTGATGGCGGCCAACGGCGCCAGCCTGCGGGCAGGCTACAACTTCGCGAACACGAACGAGCTGCTGCGCGTGCATTACCGGGTCGCGCCGGGCAAGCTGCCCAAAGGCCGATACCGTCGGGTGACAGGGAACGAAGCCGCCGCGCTGGGGCTGATCACCGCGGCGGCGCGGGCGGGCCGGCCCCTGGTGTACGCCGGCTACCCGATCACGCCCGCGAGCGACATCTTGCACGAGTTGTCGGCCCGGAAGGAATTCGACGTGCGGGTGATCCAATGCGAGGACGAGATTGCGGCGGCCTGCGCCGCCATCGGCGCCTCGTTTGCCGGGGCCATCGGGGCCACCGGCACCAGCGGGCCAGGCCTGGCGTTGAAAACCGAGGCCCTCGGGCTGGCGGTGATGACGGAGCTGCCGCTGGTCGTGATCAACGTCCAGCGGGCCGGACCCAGCACGGGCATGCCCACCAAGACGGAGCAGGCGGACCTGCTGATGGCGCTGTATGGGCGTCACGGCGAGGCGCCGATGCCTGTGCTGGCCCCGGCGTCCCCGGCGGACTGCTTCGACGTTGTGTTTGACGCCGTGCGGATTGCCACGCGGTTCATGACGCCGGTCATGGTGCTGTCCGACAGCTTTCTGGCGAACAGTGCGGAGGCTTTCCGGATTCCCGAGGTTGATCGCTTGGCGGATTTGAGGGTTCCGAGTCCGACCAGGGCCATGAAGGACTTCGCGCCCTATCGGCGGGATCCCGCGACGCTCGCCCGGCCTTGGGCGGTTCCCGGAACGGAGGGCCTCGAGCACCGCATCGGCGGTCTGGAAAAGCAGGACGTCACGGGCGTCGTCACGTACGATTCCGAAAACCATCGGCGGATGGTGGAACTGCGCGCGCGGAAGATCGAAAACATTGCGCAACCCATTCCGGAGGCCCGGGCCGAAGGCAGCGACAGTGGCGACCTGCTGGTGGTAGGCTGGGGCAGCACCTATGGCGCGATTGTGGCGGCGGTGCGGCAAGCGAGGCAGGAGGGCCACTCCGTCGCCCACCTGCATCTGCGCCACCTCAATCCGCTGCCCCGCCAGACGGAGCAGGTCCTGCGCTGCTTCCGGAAAATTCTGATTCCTGAGAACAACACCGGCCAACTGGCGTCCGTGCTCCGCAGCCAATTTGCCCTTCCCGTGACCTCCCTCTCCAAGGTGGAAGGGCGTCCGTTCCTGATTCGTGACATCCGCAACGCAATCGAAGAAAGCTTGAGAAAATGAGTGTTCCCTCCGTTTCCGTGTTGCCTGTCGCGCCGCTGGTCCCCGATCCGGCGGACAGCAGTTCGGACTGCCTGCGCACGCTGACGCGCAAGGATTTCCAGACCGAGCAGGAGATTCGCTGGTGCCCCGGTTGCGGGGACTACGCCATTCTCACGCAGGTGCAGAAAGCGTTGGCCAGCCTGGGGGTGCCCCGCCACCGCTGCGTGTTTGTGTCCGGAATCGGCTGTTCGTCGCGGTTCCCCTATTACGTGAACACTTACGGTTTTCACGGGATTCACGGGCGCGCGCCGGCGATTGCTACGGGCGTCAAATGCGCAAATCCGAACCTCTCCGTCTGGGTCGTGACGGGCGACGGGGACGGCCTTTCGATTGGGACGAATCACCTCATCCACTGCTTGCGCCGGAACCTCGACGTCAAGGTGCTGCTGTTCAACAACCGGATCTACGGTCTCACGAAAGGCCAGTACTCGCCGACCTCTGAATTCGGCAAGCGCACCAAATCCAGCCCGCTGGGAACCATCGAACAACCCATCCGCCCGGTGCAGACCGCGCTGGCGGCGCAGGCCACGTTTGTCGCCCGGACGATTTACGCGGACCCGAACCACCTCGCCCAGACGCTTGACGCGGCGGCCCGGCATCGGGGAGCGGCGTTCGTAGAGATTTTGCAGAACTGCGTGGTCTTCAACGAGGGCACTTTTGATAACGTCGCCAAGCGGGCCACCGCGGAAGAGTCGCGCATTTTGCTCCAGCACGGCCAGCCGATCCGCTTCGGCAAGGACGGCCGGCGGGCACTGATGGTGCGGAACATGGAGCCGGAGGTGGTCAATCTCGACACGGACAGGGTCGCGGAGAGCGACATCCTGGTTCACAACGCCCAAAGCACGTCGCCGGCTCTGGCCGCCCTGCTGGCGGAACTGGAGCCCCCGCGGTTTCCCACCGCGCTGGGCGTCTTCCGTCGGGTCGAACAGCCGACCTATGACGAATTGCTCATGGGGCAAATCCGCGATGCGCAGAGCAAACGGGGTGAGGTGAACCTCCAGAAGCTGCTCGACGCAGGAACCACCTGGGAAGTGGCGTGAGCCCCCATGACCGCTGCCTGTGCTCCCAGCAGTGGCCCGGCGGAGCTGGCGGTGTACCGGCTGGAAGCGGCGAAGCCGGCGCCCCGGCCAGAAGAGCCTTTTGAACCGGAGAACCGCGACTGGGCGGGACCGCTGTTGCGCGAGAACGCCATCTGGTTCTGCCGGCTGCGCTGGCTGGTGGTCGCGGTCCTGCTGGTTACGGGCGCGGCCGGGCTGTGGCCGGCCCTCCCCCAACGGTTCGGCTTGGACATCCGGCCCGCGTGGCCGCTTGGCGCGGGAGGCGTGCTGGCGGCCCTGAACGTGATCTTCGCCAGGATGGCTCGGGAATCCGAATCCGGAGCCGGCGCGGGTGCGACCCGGAAAGGGCTGTGGGCGCAAATCACCAGCGACCTGTTCATCCTGACCGGCGTCATCCACTGGCTGGGGCGCGACGTGCCGGCCGGTCCGTTCATGTACCTCTTCCACATCATTCTCGCCTGCATCGTCTTCACGCCCCGCGAAAGCCTGCTCGTGGCCGGGGTCGCGGCCGGGTTCTACTCGGCACTGGTGGCGGCCGTGGACCGGGGCTGGCTGGCCGCGTCCTCCGTACTGGCCGTCCCGTCGCCCCTTCCTCCGGGCGCGCCATGGCTTTCCGGAGTGCTTCCCATGTTTCTGGTGTGGGCGGTCATCTGGTACCTGGTCTCCCGCCTAGCAGGCATGTTGCGCTCCCGAGAATCCGAGCTGGCCCGGACGAACCGGCGGCTGAAGGCCAGCAGTGAGGAGCGGGCTAACCACATGCTGCAAACGACCCACCAGTTGAAGGCCCCGTTCGCCGCGATCCACGCGTTGACCCAGCTCTTGCTGGGCGGCTACAGCGGCGACCTGCCCGCTCCCGCCAGGGCGGTGGTGGAGAAGATCGCCGCCCGCTGCCTGGCGCTCTCGCGGCAGATTCAAGAAATGCTCCAGCTCGCCAATCTGCGGTCCCAAGGCCAGACGGCTCCGCGGCGCGGCGCGGTGAGCCTGGCCGCCGTGGTTGGAGACGTTCTCGACCGCGTCGAGCCGGCGGCCCGCCAGCGCGGCATCCGGCTGGCCCGGTCCATCCACCCCGCAACGATTGACGGCGTGGCCGACCACGTGACCATGCTCGTGGATAACCTGGTGGTAAACGCCGTGAATTACTCGCTTGAGGGCTCGGAAGTGGAAGTATCCTGCAGGGTTAATGAGGCTGGCGAGGCCTGCCTCACGGTGCGCGACCACGGCATCGGCATTCCCCGGGAGAAATTGTCGCGAATCTTCGATGACTACTACCGGACCGAGGAGGCGGTCGCACACAACCGCGCCTCGACGGGCCTCGGGCTGGCAATCGTCCGCCAGGTGGCCACGGCGGCCCGGCTCGGTGTCCGGGTTGAAAGTGCCCCCGGTTGGGGCACCCGTTTCACCGTCACGTTTCCCCGGACCGACATCCTGACTCACTGACCTGAACCTCCCGCACAACCCCTATGGCCTACTTGATGATCGTTGATGACGACCCCGAATTCGCTTCGGCGGTGGCGACCGTCTGCGAAGCGATGGGACACGAAGTCTGCACCCTGACCACGACCGCCGGCGCGCTGCAAAAAGTCGGCGAACGGATGCCCGACGGCATGGTGCTGGACGTCATGTTCCCCGAGGATCCGAGCGCCGGATTCCAACTGGCGCGCGAACTGCGGCGGCGTCACCCCGCCCTTCCCATTCTGATGCTCACGGCGGTGAATCAGCAGTTCCCCCTGGGCTTCAGCACACGGGACATAGATCCCAAATGGTTGCCGGTGACCGATTTCCTCGAGAAGCCGGTGGATTTCGCCCTGCTCCGCGAGAAACTGAATCACCTCCTGGGAAGCGTTGGGCGCTGAGGTTCTCCTGGCAGCCGGCGGCCGGATCTTGCGGGTACCGATGAGGTGTGCCCGGGATGGGAAGGTTGGAAATCCGTGTTCCGGGCCGCGACAAAGTCCGGCTTTCGCGGTGACCCCCGATCCAGCCGCGCTCCGGCAAGCCGG
>CALJWR010000287.1 GCA_937976685.1 uncultured Verrucomicrobiae bacterium | reverse complement strand
ATCGCTCGGCGGCAGTCCCGCGGGGCTGGATCGGAACCGGAATTCTGGGAGAGGGATCCCGCGCCACCTTGGGGGCTGGATGCCGCAAGTGCAGTTCCGGGTACGACCGGGAGCGCTTCGGAAGGTGGGGCGGGGGGATGTCGCGCGGGCGTCAGGGAAGCCGGTCTTCTTCCGCCGAACGTTTCGCGAGGAATGACCGCAAGAACAGGTCCGGGGGTGCCTCCTGCCACGCGGTGAGCCAAAGATCGGCTAGGAACTGCGCCGCCTTGAGCAACTGCTCCTCCAGAAGCTTCAGTCCTTCGCGGCCGGTCTCGCCGTTGCCGGACAGCTTGCCGGCCTTTTCCAGCTCATAGAGCGTCTCGACATGGCGGTGTTGTTCGAGGACAAATCCCATTGCGTTGGAAAAGACGTCCGGGCGCTCGGTGTCCGGGCCGAGTTTGGGCAGCCGTTGGGCGGGACGCAGCCGCGCGGCTAACGCGTTGGTGTCGAGGCCGACCTTCTGCAAGTAGCCACCATCAATCCACGCGTGAAACGTGCGGTTGGTGGTGTAGCCGTGGGGGTTGGGTCCGACCCAGCCGTTGTAGAGGCGGGTCGTGTGAAGTGGCTGGGAGGCATCGCCCACGACGTGGCCCATGACGCCCATGCGGTAGATGATGTTCGCGCGCGCATTGGCGATTTCGTCCGCCGTCCCCGCCTGTTCGTACTCGCGAAGGTAGGAGAACGCCGATTTCAACTTGGCGTATTGCTCGGCGATGGCCCACGGGAGAAAGCCGGGCAGCCACCCGGTTCGTTCCCGGTCGCGTGCCGGGTCACTGGGCGGGAACCTGTCCGGCTGGGCGGCGCGGATGGCCCCCAACTGGGCCACAAACTCGTGGCGGAACTGGCTCACGTTGGTCGGTGAGAGTCCGTACGGTTCCAGGTCTTCAAGGTCCAGATAATGGTCCGGATGGTTCACGTGGCGCAGCGGCAGGTCCGGTGTGTTGCGCCAGCGGTCCATTTCGCCGCCGAGAAAGGCGATTCGCTCCCGGGCTTCAGCCGTCCGGACAAAGGACGGGAAGTTCGTCGGCAGCGAGTCCTGCGCCAGCAGGTTGATGACGCGGTGGCCTTCGTAGTCCCAGGCGCCGGCCGGGGGAAGCGAGGTTCCGAGGACGATCAACAGCAGCAAGCGGAGGCGGTTCATGGTTTTTTCGATTTCGAGGGCCGGCGATACCGAAGCCAGTACAGCGCCGCCAGACCAATCATCAGGAGCGCCGATGCCGCCCACGTGTTCATGTTCGGCCAGTCGGGAAAGAACCGCAACGAGACCGCCCCGATCGCCGGGCCGGCGAAGATGCCGGTGCCCAGGGCCGCCTCGTGGAACCCGCCGTGCTCACCCTTGGTTTCGCCAACGTCCATCGAGTAGTAGAGCGAGGAGTAGTAAGTCAGGCCGACACCCAGTCCGAAGACGAGTTGAGCGGCCACCAGCAGCCAGAGTGATCCACCCAGCAGTACGATGGCGAAGCAGGCGGCCATCGCCAGATACGCTCCCACCAGCCATTTGAAACGGTAGTGCCAGCCGGTCCATTGCCAGAGCAACACAAACGCGGCCGCCCGCGCGAAATACCAGATCGAACTGAACACCCCGGCGGCCACGGGTCCCAGGTGCAGGTCCGCCGCGCGCTGGGGAATCACCGGGATGAGGGCGTTGATGGCGACGTACGAAAACGGGTTGGCCACCCAAGCCATCTTCATGAACACCACCGGCGGCACCGGTGACCGGCGGCGCTCGCGGTGTTCGGCATCATCGGGGGGCGGAGGTTGCGCCCTGGCCGCCGCGACAGTCGCGGCGCTGGCGCGGTCAAGCCGCCACGCGACAATCCATTGGAGAAGATGCAGCGCCGCAGGGACAAAGAAAATGCTCCGCGCGCCGAAGGTGTCGCGCAGGCCGCCCCCGACGAACGCCGCCAGGGCCGATCCGCCCGCCCACACGACATTGTACACCCCGAGCAGCCGTTGCAGCCGCTGGGGTGACTCGCGCTCGCTGACGATGGCCTCCAGCGAAGGCCAGGTTAAACTCATTCCAAGCGTCCAAAACACCATCCCCGCGTACCCGGTCCTGAGCTGGTCCACGCATCCCGCCCCCGCCAACGCGAAGGCCATGGTGAGGAACCCGATGCGCAGGGCGCGGAAGTAGCCTTTCCTCTGGGCAAAGCGACCCGCGAACCAGACGGATACGGCGTAAATCAGGCCGTTGGCTGCCGCGAGGAACAGGTTGCCCAGGTTCGTGAACCCGAACTGCTCCCGCATGTGGAAAAACAGGTAGTTGAAATACAGCGTTGTGGCGAAAGCGTTGACGCCTTCGAGCACAAAGGCTCCGGTCTTGACGCGAAGGGAAAACATGGGTTGGCCGGGCGGCCCCTCAGCCCGCGACTTCTTCCAGCGCCTTGCGCGCGTACCACTTGATGGCGGGGCTCACTTCGGGCGCGAGCCGGTCCAGGTCCGGGCCGGAGCACCAGCGCAGGTCGAAGTGTTCTTCCGCCGCGAGGCGAAGCGTTCCGGAGCGGGCGCGCGCCCAGTAGATCATGCCGATGTGCTTGTGGGTCGCATTGATGCGATGAATGTCGAGAAACCGCGGGGCGATCAAGGCGCGCGTGCCGTTGCCGGTCGTGGGCGGTCGTTCGCCCAGCAACTCGATTTGCAGGCCGCTCTCCTCTTCCACCTCGCGGAGCGCGGCCGTCTCCGGGTCTTCGTCCAGCTCGATGTGACCGCCGAGCGGCAGCCATTGGTTCAGCCCCCGATGATGCACCAGCAAGACCCGTCCCGCGCTGACCACAAAAATTGCCACGGTAAAATCAATCTTTTCGTGGAGATGGGGCATCGGGTGGCGGGAAGTCCAAGCGGGGCCTTGGGGCATTGGGCAAATCAATAGTCGTACAGGCCGCTGTCGCGCGAGTAGCCGCCACCCCCGTAGCCGTAACCATCGTCCTCGCCCCCTTCGCCCTCCGGTCCGAGGAAGTCGCCCAACACATCGCCCATGTCTTCCTCGATCTTCTCCGGATCCTCGCCCTTCTCGAGGCGCTTGATGGCCACATCCATTTCTTTCGGCATGGTGCCCGGCGGCATGATGTCCTTCATCTTTTTCATCATGTGGGCCATGTGGCGCGGGTTGTTCTCGTCGAGATAATCCATGTCCCGCTCCAGTTCGGACATCGCCCGCATCATGCGCCCCTCGTCAATGTCGGGCATCGGTTCCTCGGAGCCTTCAGCACCCGTGTCGGGCGCGGGCTCCTTGAGGCCGCGCGGCATCGCGAACCGGCTCATCTGCTTCGCCAGCTTCTTGTTTCCGCACTTTGGGCAGGTGGGCGAATGCGTGGGGTTCACCTTCTTCGAGAGAAAGTTGAAAATCACCCGACACTTCGGGCACGCAAATTCGTAGATGGGCATGGCAATCGGATTTGTTCTCGTCTTCCCGAAAATGATGTTGGCGGGCGACCGTCGGGTCGTCAAGGGGCGCGGGTCTCGGACTACGGTTCGGAGCTTGCGGCGTCGAGGAACAGAGTTGTGTATCGTTCTTTCTGTAAATTCCGTTTTACCCCATGCCTGCTGGGCGGGAAGCGAAGGCGCGTAGCGCCGCAGCATCCCACCCAGCAGGCGGCGCTGGTGAGTCTGACGCCATGACTTCGAGAAAGGAGAGTATCCCCCATGGCGATGCGAGTCGAAAACAACCCTCTGGAAGCTGCCTATGCGGTCTTGCTCGAGAACGGCCTCGACGGTGCCGGCGAAGCTCTGCGCATCCT
>CALJWR010000286.1 GCA_937976685.1 uncultured Verrucomicrobiae bacterium | reverse complement strand
GTCGGCGATCAGCGTCACGGCTTTCGCCGCCGCGGCGCGCGAGCACACGTAAAGGGCGGTCAACTGCGGAATGCCCACCCCTGCCACCAACCGGGTGGTGCAGATCGAACCGGGACCCTGGCCCACCTTGATGGTGTTGGCCCCGCAATCGGCGAGAAACTCGACGCCGGCGCCGCTGGTCACGTTGCCGGCAATGATCGGCAGCTTGGGAAAGGCCCCGCGAATCAGCTTCACCGTCGCGCCGACCCCCTTGCTGTGACCGTGGGCGGTGGACACGGCGACGACATCCACGCCCCGGTCCACCAGCGCGCCCACGTGGGCGAGGATGCGGTCGCGATCCAGCTCACCGAAGGCGTTGCGCGTGGCGGACACGGCGGCGCCGCAGAGGAGATGGAACTTGGCATCGCGCGCGGGCTTGAACTGCGCCTGGCGCTCCTGCGTGATGCGTTCAATGTCGCTCATCGTGAACAGGCCCTGCAGGCGGTCCTGGTCGTCCACCACCAGCAGCTTGTGGATCCCGGGATGATCCCCGAAAAACCGGTCGGCGCGGGCGATTGGGTCGCGGCCGAGCTCCTTCTTCGAGATCGTATGCACCTGGTTCCGCGGCGTCAGCACCTCGACCACCTTCCGGCTGGCGTAGCGGGGCTTGACCACGTGCCCGGACAACAGGCCAATGAGGTGATTGCCCGCGTCCACCACCGGGAAGGTGCTGAAGCTGAACCGGCGTTCCTCGATCAGGATGAGTACGTCGCCGATGAGCTGGTCCGGCCGGACTTTGATCGGCTCCTGAATCAGGCCGTGGACGTGGTTCTTCACCCGGCTGACTTCGTGGAGTTGATCCTCCTCCCTCAGGTTGTAGTGAATCAGGCCGAGGCCGCCATTGAGCGCCATCGCGATGGCCATCCGCGATTCGGTCACGGTGTCCATGTCCGCCGAGATGATCGGGATGTGCAGTTGGAGCCCGTCGGCGAGCGTGGTCTCAAGCTGCACATCACGCGGCAGCACCTCGGAATACAAGGTCGCCAGCGTGACGTCGTCGTAGGTCAGCCCCAGATCATGGTGGGCGGCGAAAAAGGCGTCGGCGGGCTGGTAGAAGCGGCTGTCGAGGGGTGTCAACTCCGTTGCGGTTGCCATGACCCTCTATGGACGACGGCGCGGAGCGAGGCAAGCGGAAGATGCGCCGGCCGACGGCCGCGAAGGCGGGTCGGTTCCGGGAACGGGTCTCGCCTCCGACGCGGCGGGCCGCTCAGGCCACCGCCGCCCGCACCATCGCCGTGGCCTCGGCGACGAGCGCCGCGAGATGATCCGGGCTTTTGAAGCTCTCGGCGTAAAGTTTGTAGAGATTCTCGGTGCCGCTGGGACGCGCGGCGAACCAGCCGTTGGCGGTCATCACTTTCAGCCCACCGATAGGTTCGCCGTTGCCGGGCGCGTTCACGAGGCGGTCAACGATTGAGTCGCCGGCCAGTTCGGTGGCGCTCACCCGTTCCGGCGTCAGCCGCTTAAATCCGGCCTTCTCCGCCGGCGAGCAGGGGGTGTCAATCCGCGTGTAGAACGGCGTTCCCAACCGGGCCGTCAGCGCGCGGTACTGGTCGCCGGGATCGCCCACGCGCGCGACCAACTCCGCCGCCAGCAGCCCCAGGAGGAGCCCATCCTTCTCCGTGACCCAGGTGGTGCCGTCGCGGCGCAGAAAGCATGCGCCCGCGCTTTCTTCCCCGCCGAAGCAGAGCGAGCCCGCCAGCAGGCCCGGCGTGAAGTACTTGAAGCCCACGGGCACTTCGTGGAGCCGCCGCCCCAAGTCCGCCACCACGCGGTCAATCAAGCTGCTGCTGACGACGGTCTTGCCGACCGCCGCCGCCCCCGGCCAGCCCGGGCGGTTGCGCAGGAGATAGTTGATGGCCACGGCCAGGTAGTGGTTGGGGTTCATCAACCCCGCGCTCGGGGACACAATCCCGTGCCGGTCGGCATCGGGATCGCACCCGAAGGCGACGTCGAAGCGGTCCTTGAGACCGACCAGACCCGCCATCGCGTACGGGCTGGAGCAGTCCATGCGGATTTTCCCGTCGTGATCCACCGTCATGAAGTGGAAGGTGGGGTCCACGCGCGCGTTCACGACCGACAGGTCCAGGCGGTATCGCTCCCGAATCGGCTCCCAATAACTGACCGACGCCCCGCCGAGGGGATCCACGCCGATCCTCACCCCCGCCGAACGGATGGCGTCCAAGTCAATGGCCGTGCCCAGCGCCTCGATGTAGGGACGCGCGAAATCGTGTTGGTGCGTGGTCGCTGCGCGCTGGGCGGTTTCATAGGGCACCCGCCGCAAGCCGTGACCCCCGGGAAGCAGGAGTTGATTCGCGCGATGCTGGATCCATTGCGTGACCTGGGTGTCGGCCGGGCCGCCGTTGGGCGGGTTGTACTTCAGGCCGCCATCTTGCGGCGGGTTGTGGGAAGGTGTGATGCCAATGCCATCCGCCAGGCCGTCCTGGCGGCCGCGGTTATGTTCGAGAATCGCAAACGAAAGCGCGGGCGTGGGCGTGAAACCATGGCCAGCCTGGAGGAACACCTCGACGCCGTTTGCCGCCAGGACCTCGAGGGCTGTCCGCTGGGCGAACGTGGAGAGCGCGTGGGTGTCCTTGGCCATGAACAGTGGGCCGTTGATGCCGTGGGTCTGGCGGTAATCACAGACGGCCTGGGTGATGGCCGCGATGTGCGCCTCGGTGAACGTGCCGTTCAACGAGGTGCCGCGATGCCCGCTCGTCCCGAAGCTGACCAGTTGGTGCGGGTCCGCCGGGTCGGGCTTGCGCTCGTAATAATCGCGTTCCAGACGGCTGACATCCATCAGGAGTTCAGCAGGGGCCGGTTGGCCGGCGAGTTCGTGGGGCATGTTGACGACAATGGCTCGGTTTACGCTAGGTCACCGCCACCTCGGCCGACTCGACAATCGCGCGGCAGCGGAGGCGGACCGGCATCGGCCCGCCGCCGGGCGGGTCGTGGCACGACGGGAGCGTGCCGTCAGCCGGGGGCGAACGCAAGCGACGGCGGCGGCGCGGCGCGTCTGCCGGCGCGCGTGGGTGGGCCCGCGACTTCCCACGTCTCGCCCGGTGCGAGGGTCCGGACTTCGGGAGCCCGGGCGGGCATTCCTTGCCAGCGGACGCGCACCGTTATCGGCTTCTCCGAAACATTGGTGAACGTGGCCCGGGGCGATCCGGCCAGGCCCTGCAACACGTAGCCGCGTTGGGTGACGCTCGCCAGCCAGGCATCCGCCAGCCGCACGTCACAGTCGCCGAACGCGAAGGCCACCCGATCGCGCACCGCGAACTCGGGGTAATTGCTCACGATGCGGACGGGGACCGGCGGCGCGGTGTCTGGCGCAGGCAACACAATCTTCAGGGCCGGGTCGCCCGGCAGCCGGTGCGATTCGAGGATTCCCGGATCTGTCACGGCGACGAAAACCGGGTCGGACCCGCGCAGCAGGGCGGCGGCGCGTTCGGCGGTCACCAAGGGGCGCAGCGTGTTGAGGTAGTACTGGAAGGCATAGGGGGAGTCCACGTGGGTCAGGGGGAATTCCCGGCCGCCCGCTGCGATGACCTCCCGCGCAAGGTTGCGAACGGCCACGGTTTCCGGGATGAGATTCTTGCGAGCGGCGGGGCCGAGGTAATTGTACGCAAAACCGGCGAAGATCAGCGCCGTCACCGCGAGCGTGGCGCGCCGCACGGCGGGCGGTTGCCAGCGCGTGGTCAACCGCGCGAGCTCGCGCCCCGCGAGCAGCGACGCAGCCGGCACCAGCGGCCAAAGCAAATCCGCGCGTTGATGAATGGAAATACCGAAGATCGCGATGCCGACCACTAACCAGCAGAACAGGAATCGCTCAAACCGACGTTCTTCCGGGCGGACGGCCGGCTGCCGGAGAACGCGCCACAAGCCCCAAAAGGCAAACACACTTCCCGGCGCGGCGCGGCCGAGATAGTAGAGCGGCGGTTGCCAGAAGAGACTGCCCGGGAAACCGCTCCGCTTCGAGGCGATGTGACCGACCAGTTCGCGCCCCAGCATCTTGGCTATCAACGGCTGCCCAAGCGTCCCGTAGGCGAGACCGAACCAGCCCGCCGTCAGTGCGAGATACGTCAGAATTCCCACCCAGTGAGAGCCGTGCAGGGGCTGCGAATGTCCCGATCGCTTTTCCCACGCGGCCGCCATCAAACCGCCGGCGCCCAGCACCAGGCCGAGCGGACCCTTCGTGAGCCTCGCCAAACCGGCCATGAGCCAGAACCCCATCCACCCGCGGCCCCGCGACCACGCCCGCCACCCGAGGAGGGCGGTGGCGGTGACGGTGAACATGAACACCGCGTCTGTGCGGGCCAGGCCGAACGCTTTGAATCCCGCGTAGCACAGGAATCCCGCCAGCACCGCGAAGACACCGCCTTGTTCGCCAAAGTGCCGCCGGCCCGCGAAGAACACCAGCACAGCCGCACCCCAAGTCGCCAGTGCTCCCGGCAGGTACAACGAGAATTCATTTGCCTCACCCACCGCAAGCGTGATGACCGCCGCGACCCACGTGAACAGGGGCGGCTTGGAGGTAACGTCGCCAAAGACGTCGCGCTGACAGATCCAGTTGCCATTCTTGACGACATCCAGCACGTAGGCCGCGGGGCGTTCCTGGTCCTGGTCGAGCAAGTTTGGTGGAGCGATGATTCGCAGCGCGAAGATCAGTGCCGCCAGCACGGTGAGCCAGAGCACGGGCGAGCGCCGCCACCCGGGCGCACCAGGCGCGTCCACGTGAGTCCCGAGGGAGTTCGCCATGCCTGAAGCCCGGAGTTTCCTTCAGTCCGCCAGTTGCCGCTCGATTTGTTCAAGGGAGCGGCCCTTGGTTTCGGGGACGAAGAGCCGAACGAACGCGAAGCCCACCGCGCAGATCGCCGCATACAGCCAGAACGTGTTGCCCGTGCCGATGCCGCGCTCGAGCAGTGGGAACGTGTACGTGAGCAGGAAGCAGGCAATCCACAAGGCCGCTACGGCCACCGAGATGGCGGTGCCGCGGATGCGATTCGGGAAGATTTCCGAAATCAACACCCAAGTCACCGGGGCCAGGGACATGGCGTAGCACCCGATGGCCGCCAGCGTGAACAACAGCACCGCCAGCCCGGTCCAGCCTTGCGCGTAAGCCAGCCCGATCAGCAGATGCGACGTGGCGATGCCCGCGCACCCGAAAAGCATCAGGCGGCGCCGTCCCCAGTGGTCCACCGTGCCCAGCGCGACAAAGGTGAAGATCAGGTTGACCAGTCCCGTGATGACGATGAACCGCAGCGTGGTGTCCACGCCGAAGCCCGCCGTCTTGAAGATGTTCTCGGCGTAGTTGAAGAGCACGTTGATGCCGCTCCACTGCTGGAGCACCGCGAGCGCGCAGCCGACCAGGAGGATCTTCATCAGTCGCGGTTCCAGCAGATCGCGCAGACGGACGCGGGCGACTTCCTCGGTCGCGATCGTGGCCTTGATCTCGCCCAGCGCCGTCGCCGCGTCGGCGTCGCCGCCGATGCGGCTCAGGACCCGTTCGGCGGATTCATCCTGCCCGTTCTTGACCAGCCAGCGGGGGCTTTCCGGCACCAACAGCGCCGCGCCGAAGAAGAGCACCGATGGCGCCGCCACCAGGCTGAACATCCAGCGCCAGCCGTACTGGCCGTTCCACGAGCGGGCGATTTCTGCTGCCGTCGCGCCGTCCGGCACCTTCCGGGCGATGAGCAGGTTGAGTAACTGCGCGGCAAGAATCCCGAACACGATCGTCAACTGGTTCAACGTCACCAGCCGCCCGCGCAGATGCGCCGGCGCCACCTCGGCGATGTACAGCGGCGAGAGATTGGAGGCCATGCCGATCGCCACGCCGCCTCCGATGCGCCACAGGATAAACTGGCCAAAACTCCCGGCCCAGCCCGTCAGTACCGAGGACACGGCGAACAGCGCCGCCGCCGCCATCAGCAGACGTTTCCGGCCGAACCGGTCGCTCGAGGCACCCGCGAGCAGGGACCCCACCAGGCACCCGAGCAAGGCGCAACTGTTGGCCCACCCGGAGAGGGAGCCGTCGCGGATTACGACCGGCCGGCCGGCCACCACGCCGTCGGTGGCGATTCCGAAAAACGGTTCGAAGAAGGGCTTCGCGCCGCCGATGACGACCCAATCCCAGCCGAAGAGCAGACCGCCCAGCGCGGCCACCGCCGAAATCAGCCAGATGTAACCGAGATTGAAACGACCCGGCGGAGGTGCCCGACCGCTGGTTCCCGCGGAGCTCATGCGCACGACAGCCTTCTCCGGCACTGGGGCGAAGGCGACAAGGAACTTGAGCGCGCTTTGGCGCGCGGCACGTTTGCGGTGGGGCCCCGGCAGTTGCTTCGGAGGCGCGCGGCGCAGATAGCTTTTGCCGCCGGCGGGCGCCGGCCGGTAGAGTCCCGGCGTGCCGCCGCCAGATCGCACACGCCTGACCTATCGCCTCGAGTTGCAGCGCGCGGTGGCCAACGGCGTGCTGGAAGCCGCCGGCAGTACCTTTCTTCTCCTCATCGCCGTGCGCCATTTTTCTGCCGGCGCCACGGCCAAGGCCCTGGTGGCATCCGGAGGCAGTGTCGGCCTCCTGCTAACCCCGCTGGTGGTTTCCCAAGTGGCGCGGCTGCGCTGGCCGGCGGCCCTCGCGGCCTCGCGCCTGGCGGCAGCGGGGGCGGTGATGTTCGCCGTGATGGCTTTGACGCCGTTCCTGCCGGTCTTCGTGGCGGGCAGTGTGGTCACCATGGCCGCCGCCGCCGGAGCGGTCCCGCTGATGACGCAGATCTATCAGGAGAACTACCCGGAGGCGCAACGGGGGCGGTTGTTCTCTCACGCCGTCATGGTCCGCATCGGGACTGTGGCGGTGTTCAGCGAGGCGGCGGGGCGGCTGCTGGCCGGCGAGATGGGGCGTTACCGGTGGCTGCTGGGGGTGTTTGCGCTGGCTTTTGCCTTCGCCAGTGTCCGGCTCCGCCGTTACCCCTCGACGCCGTTGAGCGACGCCGGCGGTTCGCATCCCTTCCGGGCGATGCGCTTTGCCCGGGACGTCCGGATCTTCCGGCACACGCTGATCTGCTGGATGCTGATGGGCTTTGCCAACCTCATGATGCTGCCCTTGCGGGTGGAGTACCTCGCCAGCCCGCGCCACGGGCTGACCCTGCCCGTGCATGACATCGCGCTGTTGACCGGGGTGATCCCGAACCTCGCGCGGCTGCTCATGAGCCAGGTGTGGGGGCACCTGTTTGATCGGATGAATTTCTTCGCGCTGCGGGTCACGCTGAACGCGGGCTTCGCGGCGGGGATTCTCACGTTCTTTCTCAGCGATTCGTGGAACGGATTGGTTATTGGAGCGATCATCTTCGGCGTCTCCTCCGCCGGAGGCGACGTTGCATGGGGGCTGTGGGTGACCAAATTCGCCCCGCCCGAACACGTGGCCGACTACATGAGCGTCCACACGTTTTTCACCGGCGTGCGCGGGGTGGTCGCGCCGTTGGTGGCGTTTCACCTGATCCGGCACGTGTCGCTGGCAACGATGGGGTGGATCAGCGCGGCCCTGATCGTTCTGGCGAGCGTGCTGTTGCTGCCGGAACTGCGGTTCGGCCAATCGCAACGCCGTCCCGCCCCGGTCACGACCGAGGTGGCCGACTGAGTGAAGGGGCAGGAATCCGCCGAGACCGGAAATGCCGCTTAACTTGAGGGCTGAGCGCGGCTATAGTTGATGACATGGAACCGTTTCAAAAACCCACCTGGCGGGAAGCACTGGCGGAGCGGTATGCGGGCTCGGGTCTGCTGCGGACTATCCTGCTGAACAAGTGGTTCGGCCTCGCCTTTGTCCTGATCCTGCTGGGCGGTCTGATTATGGCGGTGAGTCTGCCCAAGATTTGGCGCACGACGCCGGACGGGTTTGTGCCCATCGTGCGCGTCAGCCTGCTCGACCTCGCGCAGTCGTGGTCGCTCAGCCGCCGGGCCACGCAACTGGCCGCCGAAGGCAAGGCGGAGGAAGCGGTGCTGGCGTGGCAGGCCGCTTTTGCCAACAACATGTCGGATCTGCGGGCGCTGCGCAGCGCGTTGAGCAGCGTCCTGGCGCTCCCCGAAGTGGACCGGCGATCGGCAGCCGCCGCCGTCTGGCAGGCAGGCTGGTTGATGCGGCTCGGCGAGACCAATCAGGCAGACCTCGACCTCGTGGTCCAGGTGTTCGACCGCTGCGACTTGCCGGAGGAAGTTTACTCCCTGCTGGCCCGCAAACCCCTCCCGCTGCCAGCGGTTCAAAACGGCCCGTATCTGCGGGCATTGTTCCAGCTCGGCATGGTCGAGCAATTCGGCCGGCTCTGGCGAACCGAGCGGGAGAAGTTCGTGGGTGATCCCCTGATGGACCTCTACGACGCGGCCTACCGGAGCGGCTGGGGTGAGGCCACCGAAATCGCCCCCGCCCGGCAACGGCTGGTCGAAGCGATGGATAATCCGGACACCCGCAACACCGCCTGCCGCTTGGAGATGGTGGTGGCCACCCAGCTCGTCCAACCCGACGCCTACCAAGCGGCGCTGGATCGCTTGCAGGATCGCCGGCTCGATCGGCTTCAGGATCACGTGGGCTATTGGCGACTACTCGCCGCGAGCAACCGAAAGGACGAAGCGATTCGCATGGCCCAAGAGTATGTAACGCCCCCCAACAATCCGTTCGAACTGGTGCGTCTGGCCGAGGCCTACGTGGGGCTGGGACTGATGCCGGATGCGCTGGCGGTTCTGCGACGGCACAGCGGGCTGATGGGCAACACGGATTCCACCTGGTCCGTCGCGGTGTGGGCGTTGTACGGCGACCTCCTGATCGAGGCCAAGCGCTGGGACGAATTGGTGGACATGGCAGGCCAGATGCGCCTGATGGAACGCGCCAAGGCGAACGTCGAGGGGTTGAGCTTCTTCTTCGAAGGTCGGGCGAGATACGGCTTGTCGCAATTTGACGTGGCCTTCGCCCTGTTTCGCGAAGCGGCCCGGCGGCCTTTCCCGACGCCGCAAATGGGTTTGCAGGCCGCCATTACCCTCGCGCGCATGAGCCAGTTCGAGATCGCCCGCGATCTCCTAGTGCCGCTGGAGGCGGATTTGCGCTTGGTGCCCGAGTACTGGCAGACGCTCTTTGACGTGGCCTACAATCTACGGTCGGATGAGATGCTGGTACTAAAGGCAGCCACTCACGCCCACGAATTGCAGCCCGCGAACCCCATGTGGACGGCAAACTACAGCGCGGCGCTGCTGATCACCCGGCAGCGCCCCGAGGAGGCGCTGCGGTTGACGCTGGAGTTCCTCGCGCAAAACCCGAACTCGCTGGTCGGTCGGGTGAATCACGCGCTGGCGCTGATCATGAACCAGCGCAACGACGACGCTGAGCGCATCCTGCGCAGCATCAATGTGAGCGCGCTGGACCCGCACGAGTCCTCCATCTTTCACCTCGTCAGCTTCGAGCTGTACCTGAACCGTCGCGAATTCACGAAGGCCCTGGCCGCGGCGGACCGCGTTGACGCGCGTTTCCTGTTTCCGTCCCAGACCCGCTGGTTGCAGCGTGCCCGGGAGCAGATTCCCGGAGAGACCCCGAAGGCGGGCTGAAGTTCCGGGTTGACGGGCGGTGGACCGACGATGAAGGTCGCGAAGGACGGGTCAGGCCCACGCACCGAGCTTGCGGGTCATCTGGTTTTCCCCGGCAACGGCTGATCCGCATATCCGGTCTCATTCGTCTTGATCCCCTCGTCCACAATGCACGCCGTCACCACGTCCGCGCCGACGTTGACCACCGTGCGGGCCATGTCCAGGAGGCGATCCGCGCCCAGGATCAGCGCGATGCCCTCGGGCGGAATCCGGAAGGTCGTCAGCAACGCCACGATCAGGGGGAGGGACGCGCCCGGAATACCCGCCACCGCCACCGCGCTGAGCACGGTCAGCAGCAGCAGCGCCACCTGATCGCCGAGGGACAGCGACACCCCGTACACTTGAGCCACGAACAGCACCACGCAGCCCTCGTACAGCGCGGTGCCGCTCATGTTCATCGTCGCGCCCAGCGGCAACACGAAGCCCGCGGTGCTGGCGGACACACCCAGGTTCTCGCGCGTGACGGCGATCGTCGTGGGCAGGGTGGCGTTGCTGGAGCTGGTCGAAAACGCGGTGACGAGCACCGTGCGGATCGCGCGGAAAAAGGCACCCGGCGAGCGGCGCGTGAACAGCTTCAACAGCAGCGTCATTGTCCCGAAGAGGTGCAGCGCCAGGCCGCCCAGCACGCAAGCGACGAAGAGGGACAGCGCCTTGAGGACGTCGAGGCCGGCTTTCATCACCTGACTGGCCAGCATCGCGGCGACCGCCCACGGCGCCAGCAGCATCGCGAAGTGAACCAGCGTGGTCATCAGCCCCGTGACGATCTCGACGGCCGACTGCGTCTGCCGGCGGTGGTGTTCATCGAGCTGGGTGCCGGCGGCGCCCAGCAGGATGGCGAAGAGGATCAGGGGCAGAATCTGAAACTCGACCACCGCCTTGAGCAGGTTCCGCGGCATGAACATCTCCACCAGTTCGCGGAAGCTCAGGCGCGGCATCGCGGCCGCCCGCGCCTGAACCTCCTGGGCCTGGTTGGCCGCCTGCGAAACCAGTTGCGCTTGCACCTCCTCGGAAATGCTGCGGCCCGGCTGGACGGTGTTCATCAGGAACAAGCCGATCGCCAAGCCCACGGACATGTTGAGGAAGAACACCGCGAACGTCCGCCCCGCCAGGGGCCCCAGCCGGTCCAGCCGCCCGAGCTGAATCACGCCCAGCACCAGGGACGAAAAGATCAGGGGAATGACGACGAAAAACAGCAGCCGCAGGAAGATCTGCCCGAAAGGATCGAACACCTCGGCCGCCAGCCAGGCAGTGCCGCGGGCCAGCCATTCCGCGCGGCCACCCGCCAATCGCGCCAGAATGCCCACGACGATCCCTGCCGCCATGCCCCACATGATGCGGGTGGCCAGCCGGTCAGATTGGGAAACGGGCGGCTGCGACATTGCCAGGCGGAGGTTGGGGGGAACGAAGGCGGGCGGCAAATCTGAACGTAGAGGCCTGTCCGTCCTATGACTGCGAACAGCCAACCGGGACGAGCATCGGCCCGAATGCCGCGAATGGCCGAGACTCCCACAGCCACCGTCCCGGTTACCGCGTCGTCGCTTCGTCAGGCGCCGCCAACCGGCGCGCGAGGTCCTTGGCGACGATGGCGGCCCCCGTCCCGTCAAGATGGGTGTCGTAAAGACCATTGTAACCGAGAATGCCGGCCTCCGAGGTTTCCGCTCGCAGAGCCGGCGTTAGATCGTGGAAACGAACCCCGGTAGCGGCACACGCGCTGGCGATCTCCCCCGGGAGTGCCACCGAGAGTGGAAGCGCGTTCTGCTCGTCGGCCGGGGTATGCCAGCGGAAGCGACCTTGGAAGACCCGAACTTTGGAGGGCATGTACACGAGCCACGGGCGCGCGCCTTGTTCGCTGGCGAAGGCAGCGAAAGCCGATAGGAAGTACGCCAGCACCTCCAAGCTTTCGGGGGTTGGGCGGGCGGCGGTGTCAAGCCGGTGAGTCAGCGTTATCGGGACCTCTCCCTGGCGGGTGGCGACCCATGCGTTGGTCGGCAGTGGCGGTACGCTCCCGGTTCCGGCCGAGTGCCACAGCTCACGCGCGGCTCGCAACAGGGAGGTCTGCTTTCGAAGCGTCCGGTCGGGGCGTTTTCCCGTTCGGTGGAAGTGCCGCAGGGCCCCGTACTCCCCGGTCAGGTCCTGGAGGTCGTTGCCCTCATAGAATACCACCACCGCGTCACGCAAGGTCGGCCCGACACCGAAGTGCTTCAGGTAACAAAGGTGCGAAAACGGGCCGGTGTTGCTGACACCCAAATTGCGGACGGATCGCCCCAGTTCCTCCCCCAGCCGCGTCGTGAACAGTTCCTCAAACCGCAAGTGCCCCAATTCAACGAAAGAATCTCCGGCCACCGCCACCTCCCACGGCGGGAGCGGATCCTTATTGCGAAAGCCGTCGCGGTCGTAGCGCACTGTGATTTCCGGCTCGGACCGATACGGGGCGTCCGGATAACCCAGCACGCGAAGCTGTTGGCGAATAACCTGCCCCGTCCACGACATCGGACCGGGGCGGCGAAAATAGACCTCGCCGACGGGAATCGTCGGTTTCCGGTAGAACGGCGGCGTTCGCGACAGCGCGCGCGCCTGGTGGCGAAAATCGTAGCCGACCACCCGGAAGCCCACCTCGCCGGCAGCCAGGAACCCCGTGAGGCCGAGGACGGCCACACACAGGCGGCAACTGAAGCGAGAAACTCCCTGGCGGCGGTAAAGCCCCGCGGCCGCCACAAGCACGAGTCCCAGACCAGTCAGCGGCCGCTGCCAAGGCAGCCAGTGAATCACCAGCGAGGGCACCTGTCCCAACGCCCAGGCCCATAGCAGCAACGCACCGCCCGCAGCAAGGTGAAGGGCCAGATGCACCCGGGGCCGAATCGCCGTCATGGCTCGGGACGCTCCATCGCCCACCCAAGACGGGCAACTCTTTTGTTCTCGGCACCGTCAAGGGCTCCTCAATCATTACGATCACGATTGGAGCAGTGATTTTGTGGTGAATTGTTTTTCAGGGAGTGAAACGGACTTCGGGCCGAGCGCTCTTGGGCGCAGCCCTGTCAAGTTACGATTGATCGTAATGATTGAGACAAGGCCTCCCCAATCGTCACGATTGAGATGAAAGCTTGCGATGGGTGGTGAATTGATTTCGGCGCGGATTGTCCTAGAAACGTATTCCTGCCATCACCAAGAAACACACCCGGCTCAAGCTCCAGTTGGTCGCCAACTCCGATCATTCCCTCCACGCCGGCCTGCTCGCCGTCGAGGCCATGGCCCGACGCTTCGACCTCTGGCACAAGCGGCGCCAGCTCGCCTGCCTTGATCCCCGCAAGGACAAGCAGCGCGGCTTCGGTTCCGAGGTCCTCGTC
>CALJWR010000285.1 GCA_937976685.1 uncultured Verrucomicrobiae bacterium | reverse complement strand
CCGGTAACGGTTCGGTGTCGCGCCTGTGCCATGAGCCGCGAGTGGCCCTCGCCGTGTTGCAGCAGATGCTCGCCGTCCACTTGAGTTCCGGTCGCCTGCGGGTCTTGCTGCACACGCGCCCCGTGGCCGCGGACGTCGAGGATGACCGGGTTCGCGCTGTGACCGTGGAGGATCATCGGTCCGGCCGCCGCGTGACCTTGACCGCTCCCTATTTCGTGGACGCCACCGAACTGGGCGACCTGCTACCGCTGACGGGAACGGAGTACGTCGTCGGTGCCGAGTCGCGCCGGGAAACCGGCGAACCCCACGCGCCCGAGGAAGCGCAACCCGCCAACCAGCAGGCCATCACCTGGTGTTTCGCCGTGGACCACTGCGCCGGTGAGGATCATACAATCGAGCGCCCCGCCGAGTATGCTTTCTGGCGCGACTACGTGCCGGCCATGACGCCGCCCTGGCCCGGCAAGCTGCTGAGCTGGCAAATGAGCGATCCGATCACACTCCAGCCGCGCAAAGTGAGCTTCGATCCCACCGGGCCCGGTGGGGGCGGGCTCAACCTGTTCATCTACCGGCGCATCCTGGACCCCGCCAACTTCCTGCCCGGCACGTATCGGAGCGGCGTCTCGCTGATCAACTGGCCGCAGAACGACTACTGGCTGGGGCCCTTGGTGGACGTGCCCGCAATCGAGGCGGCCCGGCACTTGGAACGCGCCCGCCAACTCAGCCTCTCGCTCCTCTACTGGATGCAAACCGAGGCCCCGCGGGCCGACGGCGGCACCGGTTGGCCCGGGTTGCGGTTGCGCGGGGATCTCACCGATGGCCCGGATGGGCTGGCGAAGGCGGCCTACATCCGCGAATCCCGTCGCATCCGGGCCGAATTCACTGTGCTCGAGCAGCACGTGAGTACCGAGGCCCGCAGGCAGGAAACCGGTCGCCCGCGCGAGGAGGTCACGGCGGCGGTTTTCGCGGACAGCGTTGGTGTGGGCTCGTATCGAATAGACCTTCACCCGAGCACGGGTGGTAAGAACTACATTGACCTGAGCTGTCTCCCCTTCCAGATCCCGCTGGGCGCGCTGCTGCCGCGGCGGGTCGAAAACCTGCTGCCCGCCTGCAAAAACCTCGGCACGACGCACATCACCAATGGCAACTACCGGCTTCACCCGGTGGAGTGGAACATCGGCGAGGCGGCCGGCGCACTGGTGGCGTTTTCGCTCCGCATCAAAGAGCCCCCGCGTCAGGTGCGCCGCGACTCGAAACGGCTGGCGGAGTTTCAGCAATCGCTGCGCAGCCAGGGCTTCGAGTTGGAGTGGCCGAGGTTGCGCCCGCTGTAATCGCTGTCCTTCGACGTCGAATCATACGGGCCCCTCGTGACCCTTCTTCACCACTTCTGGACGCATTTCGTGTGCGGACTGGTTTTCGGCGCCGGTCTGGGCGTCTGGCTCGGATGGTATTTCTCCAGCGGATGGGAACTCGCAACAATCGCCGCGGTGGTTGCGGTTTCGATTGCCTGCACCTGCGGCCGATGGGGGATCGCGCGTGGCACTGGATCATCGAGCGATTCGCTTGGTTGACCTGACCCGATCGGCAAAGCGATAGGACTGCGGTGATCCCCACGGAAAGGAACAGGGACGCGGTTTGCCGGTTTGAACAATGCGGTGTCTGTCGCCAAACTCTCGCCATGAGCCTGAATTCGCAGCCGAGCTTTGCCCGTTGGTTGGCGCGTTCGGTTTGCCGGGTGGGTGATCCGTCACCGGGTAGGAAGGACCCAGGACGGCCCAAACGCCTGGCTCGGCTCGCCGTGACCAACTGCAAACTGCCCCGCCCCAACTCCCGGATCGGACGTACCGCCGAACTCTCGGTCGGCACCGGGGCCGGCTGGAAAGCCGGCGATACCAGTGGTCGGCAGCTACGCCCGTTTCGTGACGGTGACCAACAACGTCTTGAACCGCGTGCCGTTCAGCCTTGGCAACAGCACCGACCGCCGGCGGTCACCCCCCGCTGGTCGAAGCGTAAGACGGTGCCGGTATAAACGCAGTGCCAGCGTTCGGGTTCCGCGCCTTGGCGGCGAAGGGGGGCGCTTTGTCCCCAGGCATTGCGTTCGCGCAGACCCCAGGCGTGCAGTTGGAGGATCATCGGACAAGGCTTTGGGGTGAGTCTGGATTGTCCGAGGGGCCGTGGCAGCTTGCTCATCGAGGGTCGTGTGAAGGCGTTGGGCGCGCTGGCCCTGCCGCCTGGCTTCACGATCCGGGGTGGCTGGCGGTAACTTCACACCGCTCAAGTGTCCGAGCACGATGCTGGCGGCGGCGATGGGCATCTGGCGGGCGGCCGAGGCGACCAGGGCTTCGGGAGCCGGCGGGGTGCTGCCCACAGGTGACCGGAAACGGCGCGCGGACGGAACCAACGGTCGGATCCGTGTCGTCGTGTCCACTGCTTCCAAAACCCTCGCAAGTGACTTATTATTAAAGAGTTCATTGATATCTGGACATGTTACTCCGCCGCGTAACGAGTCATCGGCATCTGGAAGAAGGCGCGAACCTTCTTGGGCAAACCGCGCAAGGTTTCCAGATGCCTTACCACCTTGGCCTCCCAATCTTCGCGGTCGAGAATTTCGCTGCGCCCAATCCCG
>CALJWR010000284.1 GCA_937976685.1 uncultured Verrucomicrobiae bacterium | reverse complement strand
GCTGCGGCGCGCGCGCCCCGGGAATTGCCACCGTCCACCCGGGGCCACGTCATCCTCACCCGGCACGATCCGATCAACCGCGTGCTGGTGCCGCTCCTGCAGCAGTACAGCTACCGTTACGTCGTCCTCGTCACCTCCGTGGCAGAGGCGCTGGAGTTGCATGAACTGGGCGTGCCGGTGGTGGTGGGGGACCTCGACGATCCCGAGACCTATCGCCGCCTGCAGGCGGCCCAGGCGGCCTTGGTCGTGGCCATGCAGGGGGACAAGCTCAACACCAACATGACCTTCACCGTGCGGGAGCTCGCCGAGCGCGTCCCGGTGGTGGTCACCGCCACCTCGGACGCCGCGCGGGATGTCCTGGAGCTGGCGGGGGCCACGCACGTCCTGCGGCTGGAGGTGATGATGGGGCAGGCGCTGGCCCGGCGGGTCAACGGCACCGACGCCGTTGCGCACGTCGTGGGCGAGATTGACGGCCTGGTGGTCGCGGAAGCCAACGCCGCGGGGACGCCGCTGGTGGGGAAGCGCCTCGGCGAATCCTTCCTGCGCAAGCAAACCGGCGTGAACGTCATCGGCATTTGGGAACAGGGCCAACTGGTCGCGGCGTGGTCCAAAACGGAGATCAAGCACAACACGGTGTTCGTGCTCGCGGGCACCCAGGCGCAACTCAATCAGTACAACGAAATGATGTGCATCTACCATCTTTCCGACGCGCCGGTCCTGGTGATCGGCGGGGGGGGCGTCGGTCGGGCGGCGGGAGAGGCGCTAGCGGCCCGGGGGTTGGATTACCGGGTCATCGAGAAGGAACCCGGCGTCTCGTGGGCCCCCGACAAGACCCTGGTCGGAGACGCCTCGGAGGTTCGGGTGCTCGAACAAGCCCAGTTGCGCAGCGCCGCCTCGCTGATCCTCACCACGCACGATGACGACACCAACATCTACCTGACCATCCTGTGCCGGCGGCTGCGGCCGGACCTGCAGATCATCAGCCGCTGCACTGCCGAACGGAATGTCGCCACGCTGCACCGGGCGGGCGCCGACCTGGTCCTGTCGTACGGTTCGATGGGGGCCAACGCGATTTTCAACCTGCTACGGGGACGCAACACGCTGCTGATGGGCGAAGGGGTGAACATCTTCTCCGTCCGCGTTCCGGCCAGCCTCGCCGGCAAGACGCTGGCCCAGGGAAACGTGCGCTCGCGGACGGGCTGCACCGTCATCGCGGTCGAGGCCGGGGGCCGCCGCACGGTCAACCCGGCGGCGGACCACACGCTGCCGCCCGACGGCGAGCTCTTCCTCATGGGCACACTCGTCGCTGAGGAACAGTTCCTCGAGACCTTTGTTCGGTCAGGGGCCAAACGCTAACGCGCGGGCCGCCCCGCGACGCCGCGCCGTGGCTACCCCACCGTCACGGCCGTGCCGCTGACGCTCACCATCACCATGCTGTTCTGGCCGCCGACGGTCTCGTAATCAATGTCCACACCGACAACGGCGTTCGCGCCCAGCGCCGCTGCCGCGTGCCGCAACTCGCTTAAGGCGATCTCCCGGGCCCGCGGCAGCTCTTTTTCGTATGCCGCCGACCGACCGCCGACAATGTCCCGAATGCCGGCGGAGAAGTCGCGAAAGATGTTCGCACCCAGTATGGCCTCGCCCGTCACCACGCCGTGATACTGCTGAATCGTCCGGCCCTCGATGGAAGGAGTCGTCGTCACTGTCATGCCCCAGAGGATGGCACGCGCCCGCTGCGCGACCCGCCCGAGTTGCTCCGGGCTGGTGCCGGCTCAGCCCTCGCCCGGCCGATCTGAGACCGTGATGTGCCGCCGGATTTCCCGGCACAATTCGTCCACCTGGGTCGTTTGCATCCGGTGGAGAACGTCCGCCCACCGGGCGGCGAAATCGCCGTCCACCTGGCGCGGCAGGTCCTCGAAGAGCCGGGTGAACGCCTCCGGATGCTGCGAATACTCCCGCTGGACCTCCAGGAACCGCTCGCGCAGACCGGCCAGATACGCCCGGGCAAAGCGCCGCTTCCGCGGCACCAGCGCGGCCCGGCTGTTGACCGGACGCGCGTAAGCGGCCGCAAACCGCGTGAGGGGACTGGTCCAGTCCTTGAAGGTTCCGCCGTGATCGGTGATCACCAGATGGGCGGGCAGTCCATCCGGCCCCTCCTGGATGACCTCGTCGCCTGCGTCGAAGATTGCGATCTTCGCATCATCGGTCCGGCCGGCGATCAGGTTCAGGGCCGCCGCCTCGCCCAGCAACCGCGCGAGGCGCAGCGAGTAAGCCTCATCACTGAGCTTGTACTTGGGAACCTTGTCCGTGGCCACACCCCAGACGAAGTCGCGCACGAAATAGGTTGCCCAGATTTGCACTTCCTTGTCTCCAAGGCGAAACGTGCCGTCGTCGGGGAGCTGGTCCACCGTCACCCGCGGCGCGAGGCGCATGCCCAACTGCCGGCAGCCCAGCCGCCGGTTCATGACAAAGTTGGTGTAGTCGTTCGCCCAGACCAGCGCGTCGAGCACCGGCCAGTTCTCCTTCCGCAAGTGAATGCTGATGTCCCAGCGCTGGAAACGTATGATCTTCACCTGCCGCTCGGCGCCCACCGGCTTGATCTGCGCGATGTACACCTCGCGACGGCCCTTTTCGAGGGAAGTTTCAGCGGCAATCCGACCAATGTTGATGTACTCGAGGTCGCCGAGTTCCCGATAGAAATTCCGGATCAGCCCGCGCACATGCTCGGAACACACCCGCTTCAGAACGGGGTCTTCCGGCGATTCCCGGAAGGCCGTGAGCGCCGGGTCGAAAATCAGCTCGTTGTTGACGAAGGACGCGCCCGCCAGCCACTCGATCTTGAGGAAGAACTCCGAGCTGAGGCCCTGCAGCACGTGATCGCTGAGCAACTCGTCCGGCGGGCTGACCAGCGTGGTGTACATGCGCTCGCGCCAGATGCTGGCGTTGGCGTCGTCCTCGACGCAGTCGTTGGACACCGCCTCCTCGAACTCCGCGCGCAGCTTCTCGTACTCCGTCCGCAACGCCATGTCGTCCAGCGCGGCCCAGTCCACCGCCGCGAACCGTTCTGCATTGATCCCCTCGTCCACGGCGAAGAACGACACCTCCGGGTTGTGCGACAGATTTCGGCGCCGGGAATACTCGGCAATCTCGACCAAGTGCTGGCGCAGCACGGCATCGGGCTGCTGGCCAAGGGCGGCAAACTGTGCGTAGGTCAGAAACCGCGTCCCCGTGATGCGGTTTTGGAAATAGATCTTCAATCCCCCCAGCGCCACCCGGCTGGATTCAATCAGTGTCTTGATGTCGTGGAGCGACCGGGGCAGCGGAGCGATGCGCCACAGCTCGCCGCGCGTGCGCATCGCCTCGATCACCTTCGGATGGTGCGGATACAGGTAGCGAATGCGCCACTTGGGAACGATGGCCTGCAACTGCTCGTCGGCCTCGAACGCCAGCCCCATGTTGTCCGGGTCCGGACGAATCAGGATGCTGTCCGTCTCCACAAACAGGCACGCCGCCTTCTCCGCCACCAGGCTGAACAACTGGTGCCACGCTTGAGTGTCCTGCCCCTCCGCGGGCCTCGGCGCCCCGCGCTGGAGGTAATTGGCGATCTGCTCCGCGTGCGAGGGACCGTCGGTGCTCAACGTTTGATCAGAGACGATGAGCGTCGCCGGCCCGCGATAGAATTCGCCGCTCGGCAGCCGCTCGAAAATCGGATGTCCGATGAACTTCATCTTGTTTCAGCGGTCGGGTTTCCCCCTCCCGGCATGGTCACCGTGGGTTCTTCAGCGCGACTTGTCCATCGGGAATTTGGCTCAGCCGCCCGCCCGCCGCCGGCCCCAGAAAACCGCCGCCGCGTGGATGAAGTAAAGCCCCACCAACGCCACCGCTGCCAGAAAGGCGCACAGCGCCAGACCCGCCGTCGCCGCGCCGGAGCGGTCGGCCCCGGGCTCCAGAACCGCCAGCTTCGGATCGGTCGGCGAATGATACACGGTGACGTTTGTCCCCGCCGGAAACCGCGCCGCCCACCGCTGGGCGAACTGGCGGGCCGTCTCGTTGGCGTGATACGTGTACACCCACTGCAGGCGGTTGTTCGTGTACGTCACCCCGTTCACCGTGTAGCGGTACTGCAGGAAGTCGAAATCCGGTCCGGCTAGCGACCCGGAGGCTGGTGGCACACGTTCCGGGTCGGCGATGAGGACTTCCCCTGGGGCCGTGGGCCAGGTGCGGGTGGCGTCGCCCGCCGCAAACTCCGGCGAAAACCAGAACGCCCGCACCACCGACAACATCCCCAGTCCGAGCAACGCGATCCAGACCCCGCTGGCCACGACCGCGACCCGGTTGAAACCGGATGGGGACGCCCCGGATGAACTCATTGCCCGAAGCTCCCTGAACGCCGGGACGTTCCTGCCTCGCCGTGAACGCTCCGGTTCCACCGCTTCCAATGGATGACTATCCGCACGTGGGCTCTGACCCTATCGCGGGCGCCCGTTGACAAGCAATCGCGCTCAAGCGCGTGCCACCGGGAACGCCCCAGTTCACCCGGTTGCTTCTGGGTTTGCGTCCCTTGGGGTTGATACCCTTGACGGCCAACGATGCCTCAAGAAGCTCACCAAGTAGTAGCTGCCGCTCGAGTCCGAGACGCCCACGAACTGCTTGATCTCCAGGTCGCTCGGAAACGTCTCGGGATCGCCCGCCAGCAACTCGCGAATCGCGCGAAACACCCGCACGTTCAAGCGGCTCCCCGGCGCACTGTTCGGCCGACTGCGTTGCCGGTTACAGTCGGCGCACCAAACACGGAGGTTTGTCCGTTCATAACCCAACTTGGGGTCAATCCGGTCCATGGTAATTCGAAGCTGGCTCCCACACTCGGAGCAACGGAAGTCAGCCGCCCTGAAGATTGCCCAAAGCTCGGGTGTCGTTGGCACCTCGCGTACCGACCGGTCCATTGCTCGCTGGCGGCCCACCAGCTTCTGTCGAAGCGATCCTGGTTGGTAGGGCACCACCGCGCTGATGACGGCCCGGAGCGCGTGTTCCGGGCTGCAGCCGGTCCACTTCGAGAAGTCGGCTAACTCTTCGGACACCTCCGAGTCAACACGGGAGCGCCAATTCGTCCGACTCTTCATCTCGCCAGATAGCGATCCGTCTCGATAAATGAGCGACCCTACCGCCGGACATGCGCCGCCAGATCTGCAACGGTCAGAACTCGTTCGAGAAACTTCGGGTCAGAGAGCCGCCCGACCCGTATGCAACCGTCCGCAATTTCCACCGTGATCCGCCTCCGTGCGATTTCCGTCTCGAGCTTAACCCACTCGCCGGGTTGCAGTCTTGGCTTCAAGAAATGCTCGCCGGTTTTGTCTGTTTCCGACGTCAGGGTCACATCTGGAGTGTTTGAACACTTGTTCTCCCTTCGGTTTAAGCGCTGAATCATGCAGCATCCGCGAATATCGCTCCCATCGGCTTTCGTCTGGAGTTCCAAACTGACTGCGTAAGGCACCCTTCCAAAGTCCACCGTCCAAGCGCCGATAAAATCCGGGTTCTTTTGCCAGGTAGAGCCTGTCGGGAGGTGCATGAAATGGTCCTTCTCTTCGCAAGCGAGCGACGAGACCTGCACTCTGAGGCGTTTGACAAACATGCCGACTTCATTGGGAAGAGCCGGAGTCTGGTCGGGCGTACTTGGCGGTGAACCGTCCGGTCCCGGAGGGACTCGAAGTATTTTGGCGTTCGACTTTCTGGTGCCGGGGTTGCGGAAATCCAGCGGGCGAGAGGCGCATTCATCCCATGCTGCACTGAACTTTTTCCCTCCAAGCACTTAGCCTACGTGGGTTTGCCCGCTGATGCTGAACTTGCAATGGACTGCACCTCGCCTGGTCAATTCTGCGAGTACTTCAGATTCCTCGATCATTTCGAGGTTCTTGCCCAGTAGCGCCACAGGTATCAAGGAGTCCGGAACTACCTCGTCTGTTTCCTAGTCGAAGACTCGTAGTAGCTTGCCATCTGTCTCAATACGCCGTAACCGGTAGCCCTGATTGTAGCACAGGGCCAACTTCCTCGTAGCTTGCCCCATCCTGGCGTCTTCCCACGATTCGCGCCACTTCGCGATTTCTTCCGCAACGACTTCTCCGTAAGCCATGCCCAGATACCCGAGCCCTGAGAACGGAGGAGCCTCGCAGAACCTGATTTTCACTTGCTGGTATGTTGGTCTGGTATGCATATGTCGGGAATACGGCGTTAAGTTTTTGCTCTGCAGCAAGTTCGGTAGCGTTAACTACTCGGCAGCCGCCTTCTACTCGGGCAGCTCAAGGGGTTTCATATCCGGCACCACTGTCTGGCCGACAATCCCCTGGAGGTCCCCGTACATCAGGGCAGTGGTGTTGACGACCTGCTCGAGTTGCTTCTCGCGCTTGGCCCATTGCCGGGCCATCGCGCGCTTCTCGGTGTCGAGGTCCGCTTTCATGCTGACGAAGGCTTCCACGATGGCCTCAATGCGCTGGCGAAATTCTGTGCTGGAGAGATAGGAGTAGAGCACCGCCATCATCTCTTTCTTGCCGCTCTCGGCGCGACGGGCACCGGCCAGGCTCAACAGGCCCTGCCGGAGCGCTCCCGCCAGGCCAATGGCGCAGGCGAAGTTGGTCACCCACACCCCGTCCACGGACGCGAAATGCTTCACCCCGGGCGGAAGCGTGACGGAGAGCAACACGGCCAGTTCAGCCCGATGCTCGCGCTGGTCCTCCTTCAGCTTGCCAATCCAGCCTTTCTGCCAGTTGCGGGTGCGCTTGGCCTCCCAGATGATCGTGCCACAGTCGTGGCCGGCCGGTGTGCGCTCGCGCTGCAGAATGTCGGCCCCGCGGACGTCGGTGGAAACGGGGGTGATTTCATCGGCTGGGAAGGCGGTGCGAAGCTGGTCTTCGAAGGCGAGTTCGAGCGCCTCGCCTTGGGCCTGCTGCGAACCTTGTTCCGCCTTCTGCCGCAGCGTCTCGATCTGTTTTTGGAGGTCAGTGATGAGCTTATCCTTCTCGCCGAGCCGCAGGCGCTGCTCCTCGGCGGCGGTGCGCTGGGCGGCCTCGCGAATTTGGGCGCGCTCGGCGTCGAGTTTGCGCGCCACCTCCAGTTCGAGGGCCTTCTGGCGCTCCTCCAAGTCGCGCCGCTGCTTGCGCAGGTCGAGTTCCGTTTTCTGGGCCTCGGCCAGTTTGCTGGTCTGTTCTGTGAGCTTGGCGCGCAGGTCCTGGAGTTCCACTGCGAGCTTCGACTCGGCCTGCAGGCGGGCGTCGGCCAGGAGGCGCTGGCGTTCCTCGGCCAGCCGGCGCTCCACCTCCTCGGCCAAGGCTTTCCGCCCGGCGTCGAGCTGCTTCTGGATCTCGCGAAGCTGCGTTTCGCGTTCGGCGAAGGCCTTTTTCTGGGCGACACGCTGCGCGTCGAAATCCGCCTGGAGTTGCCGGCGGACTTGGTGGGCGACCGCCTCGGTGAGAGGGATCTCCCGCTTGCAGTGCGGGCAGATGATGGTGTTGGCGTTCATCGTGGTGCTTTAAGTTGGGGAATCGGCGCCAGTTTCAGGAATCGGCGCAACTCGCTGGGGTCGGTGCGGGGATCCCAGCCCATCTGTTGCATCACCGCAAGCGCCCGCCGTTTGCCCCGCAGTCCGGCGCACGTGGCGCGCGCCCACAATCCCGCGGCACGCTCTGCGTCCTCGCGCAGGCCGACCTGGTTGAGGCTGAGCTTGGGGCCCTGCTTGCGGACGCCGCGCGCGCGGTGCAGCGCGGTGATGCCCCGCCATTTCAGGTCCCGCTTGGGATCGAAGCTCCAGCAGGGGGGATGAAGATCATGGTGCCGTACGGCGTGAGGTTGACGGTCAACTGCATCAGGAGCGGCCCGTCGCCCCTCATGCCGTAGAGGTTCCAGCGCCAGCAGAACACGTCGAACACGGCCTGGAAGCGAGCACGGTGACCAGCCCAGTCAAACCGCCAGTCGGCGCGGTAATTGCGCTCCGGGAGCATGCGCCGCCGGATGATCTTCTTGCGGTCCTGAAACTGCGTGACATCGAAGGCGGCCTTCATCCGTCGCCAGTCGTCGAGGAAGCGGGGGTCGTGCGCCAGCTCGCGCTCAAGGATCTGAAATCTGTGCTGCGCGTGGATGAGGGAGCCGTAATCGCCAGGTTGCACGAGGTGCTCGTGTTGCATGGTCACGGCGACGGCCGTGTCATCGGGCGGCGGACCGAGCAGGTCGAGCAGCAGCCGCAACGGGGCTGTCAGCCGACGGTTCTTTTCAATCTGTTCCACCAGATGCCAGCCCAGCCCCTCCAGATGCAGAGGCCAGAGGGTCAACGGCACCAACAGCCACGGATCGAACGCCTCGACCGCCGGTCAGTCGGGGTGAGTCCGAGTCATCCTTCGAAGTCGGTGCAACCGCCTCACCGGGTCGGCACCCCACTCCGCACGGTGAAACGCAAGCTGGCCAAGACGCTGCGGGTCTGATTTCAGCGTGGACTTCACGCCGAGGATGGCATTTGGCCGGTCGTTAAATCGCAGGCTCAATGTGGGGGCACCTTTTGGGGACAATCCATGTCGGTTGCACACTTCCCGACGCGGTGCGGCGGAGACGCACCGGGTTCCCATTACTTCGTCCGCGATGTTGCGTGGGGACCACGCCCCGTTGCCGGAGGGGCCAGCGCCGTTCAGTTCTGCCGGGCCGTCCTTGGGCGGCAGGCCCGCCGCCGCCGGTCCCCCAAACTTCCTGCTTGTAACTTCAGCGACGGTCCTGTCTCTAGAAGCATGTGCCGACGGCCGGGTCTGCCCTGACAGGTCTCCGGCCAATGATTGATGAGCAGCAAGCAGACGCAGCCAGCCCCGCCGACCGAGCCGCGGGTTGTCCACGAGTCGGCCATGCAGGATGTCAACTGGCAGGACTTCCGGGATCACCTCGCAACCGCGGACCAGGAAGGCCGCCGGATTTGGATCTACCCGAAGAAGCCTGCCGGACGTTACCACCGGGCGCGCGTGGCGGTCGCGATCGGGCTGCTGGCGCTGATGTTTGTGGGGCCGTTCATCCGCATTAACGGCAACCCGCTCCTGCTCCTGAACATCGTCGAGCGCAAGTTCTCCATCCTCGGCCAGGTCTTCTGGCCCCAGGACGCGATCATCGCGGCACTGGCCTTGCTGCTGTTCCTGACCGGCATCGTGGTGTTCACCGCTGCGTTCGGACGATTGTGGTGCGGCTGGACCTGTCCGCAGACGGTGCTGATGGAGATGGTTTTCCGGAAGATCGAGTATTGGATTGAAGGCGATGCGCCGGAGCAGAAGGCGCTGGCCCGCGCGCCCTGGACCGCCGGAAAGGTGTTCAAGAAGGGCGCGAAACATGTGATCTTCTTCGGGCTCTCCTTCGTGATCGGCAACACCCTCCTCGCCTACATCATCGGTACCGAGCAGTTGTTCCAGATCGTGACCGACAACCCGCTCAATCACCTGACCGGGCTGACGTTCATGCTGCTGTTCACGCTGGTCTTCTACCTGATCTTCGCCCGCTTTCGCGAGCAGGCCTGCACGTTCATTTGTCCCTACGGCCGGTTCCAGTCCACGCTCCTGGACGAGAACACGATCGTGGTGGCCTACGACTACAAACGCGGCGAGAAGCGCGGGCACCTGGACCGCAAGCAATCCTGGGCGGACCGGCAGGCGGGCGGGGAAGGCGACTGCATTGACTGCAAGCAGTGCGTGGCCGTGTGCCCCACGGGCATAGACATCCGCAACGGCACGCAAATGGAGTGCGTGCATTGCACCGCGTGCATTGATGCCTGCGACGACATCATGACCAAAATCGGCCGGCCCAAGGGCCTCATCCGCTACGCCTCGCTCGATGGCATCGAGAAGGGCGAGGGGCTGCGTATCACCCCGCGACTGGTCGGCTACGCGGCGTTGCTGGTGGTGCTGGGGCTCATTTGGGGGACATTGTTGATCACGCGGTCGGACGTGGAAGCCACGCTTCTCCGGGCGCAGGGCGCTCTCTTCCAGAAAATGCCCAACGGCCGCTACAGCAATCTTTACACGTTGAAGCTGGTCAACAAGACCTCGCGCGAGGTGCCCGTCCAACTCCGGCTGGAGAACGTCCAGGGCACGGTCACCGTGATGGGCAGCGAGTTGAAAGTGCCCCCGCAAAAGCTGGCGGAGTCGTCCTTGCTGATCGAACTCGACCCGCAGGCGCTCCAGGGCGGCACCACCCCGCTCGTGGTCGGCGTGTACTCGGGCGACAAACGGCTCGAGACGGTCAAGACGGTCTTCGTCGGGCCCCGTGATGATCGCTAGACAGGATGGGCCCGTTCGCCGCCCTCGCCGAAAGGCTGCGTCGCGCTCGGCACCGCCCCCAGCCGGAGAGCGAATTTGTGGTGACCGCCGACGACCAGCAGGCGACGTTGAGCCACCCCCGACGTGCGACCGAAACGCTCGCCGAGGTCAACCTGCGGCACGTCGAGATTGCGACGACTGACAGTGGCCCCCGCCGGTGCGATGGGTTTTGGCTCCGCCACGGCTCCACCTTGGGGTTGGCGATTCCCCAGGGCGCGACGGGCGAAATCGCGCTGCTCGAACGACTCCAAAAACTGCCCGGCTTCGACAACCGTGCGGTCATCGAGACTAGTCCGCTCGCTGGTCCGCAACGACTCCCCTGCTGGACGCGGCAGGCATGAAGCGGCAATCTTTCCGCTCGAAGACGGCACCCTTTGCTGGCGCCGGCCAGCGGCGTCAATCGCCCGCGCTGGCGAACCGATCGCGGACTCGCGCAAGGCGCGGGGCAAGGCGGGCAGGCTGAAGCACCATGACCGAACAGACCGAAACGAAGTCATTCAATCCGTGGCCGTGGGCCATTGTCGCCGCCTTCCTCGTGTTCGGAGCGGGCACTGCCACTCTGATCATCATCTCCACGTGGGAGCCCGCCGAACTCGTCAGTAACGACTACTACGAAGAGGAATTGCGCTACCAGGAGCAGATGGATCGCCACACGCGGACCAGTGCCGAAGCGCCCACGGCGAGCCTCCGCTACGATGCCGTTCAGGATTGCGTGCTGTTGAGCCTGCCGGCCGAGCACGTGGCCAAGCAACCCGTTGGCCGGATTCAGTTTTACCGGCCGTCGGCAGCCCGGGACGACCACACGGTGAATCTGATCCCCAACGCAGAAGGACGGCAAACGATCCCGACGACGTCGCTCGCGCGCGGGCGGTGGCACGTGCGCGTCGTCTGGACCGTTGAAGGGCGCGAGTATGGTCTTGAGGAAAAGCTCCTCCTCGCTCCGCCCAGGTCCTGACCGCATCCGAACACTTTCTCACGCTCATGGAACTCTGGACCGCCTTTCTCCTTGGCCTGGCCGGCAGCCTGCACTGCGCTGGCATGTGCGGACCGTTGGCCTTGGCGCTGCCGGTCACCAGCGCCGGCTGGTCGAGCTTTGGCTCCGGCCGGTTGATCTACAACCTCGGCCGTGTCGTGTCCTACGCGCTGCTGGGCGTGCTGTTCGGGATGGTCGGGAAGACCCTGGCGATGGTGGGGGTCCAACGCTGGGTTTCCCTGACTTTGGGAGCGATCCTGCTGGCCAGCCTTCTGGTGTCACGCCGACTGGCCCTGGCCGCGCCAGTCGTGCGCATGGTTGCAGCACTGCGGCAGGCGATGGGGGGCTTTCTGCAACGCCGTTCGCTCACGGCGCTGGCGGTGCTGGGTCTCCT
>CALJWR010000283.1 GCA_937976685.1 uncultured Verrucomicrobiae bacterium | reverse complement strand
CGTGTTGCTGGCGCCCGTCTCGTCGAGGATCGGCACCACATTGCCCGCGCTGTCCTGGAGCCGGAACAGGATGCGGTAGTAGTACGTGGTCGCCGTGGTGGTCTGGGCGGTATACCGGACCTCGGCCCGGGCGGCGATGTTTTCCCGATTGTATTCCGGCCCCAGTCCGGCGTTGGCATCCGAGGCAATAACGTAGCCGGTGTAGTTGGTGACGGTGACCGAAAGGACCTGCTCGGTATGGGCCCGAGCGCTGGCGGCGCCCAAAAACGCAACGATCGCCAACACCAAAGGATACCGAAGCTGTCGTTGCAGATCCCCGGCAGAGTGGCGTAATCGCTTTTTGAATGCAGTCAACACCGTGACCTAATCGTTTCAAACGCCGTTTTCCGAGTCAACGGGATTCCCGGGCGGTTTCCGGGGAGGGGTGATGTTCGTTCCGTGTCAGTTGGGGATGCGGAATCAAGGCCGGCCGATTGCGTAAGCCAACGCGCAGCCCGCCGATGCGTGCGGCGAGGAGCAGTTGCGTTGGACCGGACTCGCCGCGGCCGAACGAAAACGCCGGGGAGGTCCCAGCCAGCCACCAACAATCTGACCTGCCGGCTCGCCATTCCTTGCGGCTCACCGGGTGGAGGTCTGCCTGTTTCCGGGCGGTTTGACTCCAAGCGGATTCGATGGTGATTTTGCGGCCGTTCGTCGGACCGGCGAGGCCGGATTCCAGCGCCCGCATGACTTACCCGGAAGCCATTCAGTTCCTGTACGACCTCCAACTCCACGGTCTCAAGTTGGGTTTGGAGAATAGCCGCCGGCTGGCGGCCCTCGCGGGCAACGCGCACGAGCGGCTGCGCTTCATCCACGTGGCCGGCACCAATGGCAAAGGCTCCACCTGCGCGATGCTGGAAAGCGTCTTCCGGGCGGCCGGGCAGCGCGTGGGATTGTTCACCTCCCCGCACCTGGTGAGTTTCGGCGAGCGCATCCAGGTCAACCGCTGCCCAATGTCCGAATCCGAAGTGGTGGCCGGCGTCACTGCCATGAAACGGTGGCTGGCGGACTTCCCGGGCGATCACCCGCCCACGTTTTTCGAGGTCGTCACCGTGATGGCCCTGCGCCACTTCGCCGCCGCTGGCTGTGACCTGGTGATTTGGGAAACAGGCATGGGCGGCAGGCTGGATGCCACGAACATCGTGACTCCGCTGGCCAGCGTCATCACCAACATCGCGTTCGATCACGAGAGGTGGCTGGGTCACACGCTCGATCAAATCGCCCGCGAGAAGGCGGGCATCATCAAACCCGGCGTGCCGGTGATCACCGGGGCCGACGCGTCGGAAGTGCTGCGGGTAATCCGGTCAGCGGCGGCGGACGCGGGGGCTGATCTTGTCGAGGTCGCCGAGAAGGACCTTCACTGCCCACCGCTGGATCAAATCACCCTGCCGCTGCTGGGTGACCACCAACGCCGCAATGCCGCCGTGGCCGTGGCAACGGCTCGTCGGTTGGCGTCGGTCCTACCGGTATCGGCGGAGGCAATCACCGCCGGTTTGCGCACCGTTTGGTGGCCGGGACGGCTGCAGGTCGTTCACGGCCAGAACGGCCAGGTTAATCTGGTGGACGGTGCCCATAATCCCGCCGGCGTAGCCGCGCTCGTTGCCGCGTTGGAACGGCACTTCCCCGGCCAACGCCCCGCCCTGATCTTCGGCGCGCTGGAGGACAAGGATTGGCCGGCCATGTGCCAGGCCTTGTTGCCGGCCGCCAAATCCGTGTGCCTGGTGCCGGTAGCCAGTGCTCGGACCGCGACGCCCGAGCAACTTCGCAGTGCGTGCGAGCCTCACCCGGCAGGTTGCCCGGTCAACGTTTGCCACTCGTTGGCGGAGGCGTTTCGGCTCACGCGGGCCGAGCCGTTTCGGTTGGTCACCGGTTCGCTGTACCTGGTGGGAGAGGCGTTGGAACTCTTGGGCGCTTCCGCGAGTCCTCCCCGTCCCGAACGCGGCTTGAATGAGTGGGCGGGGCGACCTCGGGAATCGCCTGCGCCGACCGGCGGGCCGTGAGACCTGCTGCCGGTTCCTGAATAGAGGCGTTCCGGTGCCGCATCCTCGGGGGGCCGCCGCTCGCGGGGAGGTGCTGGCGGAAAGGGGCGCGGGACCCCGGAAACGGACTCCGGCGGTGCCCCACGCCAGCCCCCCGTTTCCTCCGTTGATAGCAAGACCTTCCCAAATCTGCTTGGCAAATCGCCGGACCGCCGTAGCCTGCTCGGGAAGTTTGTTTCCAATCCTCATGAAATCCTCAATGCAAGTTACCACTTCGGCGACCTTGGCCGGGCTGGCCTTGGGAGCACTCACCTCGTTGGGTGCCGAAATCAGCGATGATTTCGAGAGCTACGCCTTGGGCTCCAATCTTCACGGTCAGGGCAACTGGGCCGGCTGGGACAACGATCCCGGCGCTGGCGCATTGGTGTCGAGTTTGCGCGCTGCCAGCGGAACGCAGTCCGTCCGCATCGCGCCCGGTTCAGACTTGGTGCACACCTTCTCCGGCGTAGGGGGCGGCATTTGGAATTTCAGCCTCAAGCAGTACGTGCCGTCCACGGCGAGCGGCGAGAGTTACGTGATTCTCCTCAACAAATACCAGCCGGGCGGTCCTTACGACTGGAGCGTTCAGATGCTCGCGGACCTGACGGAGGGGAAGGTGACTTCCGAAATGGGCTATCCGGGAAACGAGCTTCCCCTGGTGAAGGACACCTGGGTGGACTTGCGGTTCGAGATTGATTTCACGACCGGCACCGTCTCCGAGTACTACAACAACCAGTTGTTGAGCACGCATCCCTGGGATGATGGCAACGGGGTTCAATCCTTGGCTGCTCTCGACCTGTACGCGGATTCCTCGCAAAGCGGTTTCGTGTTCTATGACGACCTGCACGTGTCGCAGGTGCCCGAACCGAGCACGTTCGCGCTGCTGGGGCTGGGGGGCCTGGCCCTCTTGGCGCGCCGCCGTTCTCGGCGAGCTTAGGCCGACCATTGTACCAACAGACTGAGAACGGGCGGGCGTGATTGCCCGCCCGTCTTCTTTCGGCTACCGCGGTCGCTGGCAGCCGGCCGCCGAGACGCAAAAGGCTTGCTGGGCGACCCTTTCCTCGCCCATCGTGAACCACCGTATGAAAGCGAATCGCAGGACGCAAAGCGCGCCCCGGGACGCTGATCTCCGGCCACCCGGAGGCTTCACCTTGATCGAGCTGCTCGTGGTCATCGCCATCATCGCAATCCTTGCCGGCCTGTTGCTGCCGGTGCTGCAACGGGCCAAAGGCTCCAGCCACCAGGCGGCCTGCCTGAACAATCTCCGCCAGTTCGCCATCGCCAACCAGGTCTATGCCGGCGACCACAACGATTACTGCGTGCCACTCATCGCCATTCTGGCGAACCGCGACGCGGAGTTGTGGATGGGCAATCAGGCGTTCCGTGACGCGATTGGCTACGGCAAGAGTGGCAACTCCACCGTCCAGACGCCGATTCAGTTCCGCTGCCCGGCGGACACCGCGATTTGGAAACCTTCCCGCTACGCCTACGCGAACAACCCGAACCAGCCTGACTCTGCCAACAAGGGCACGCTCACCAGCTACGCCTACAACTTCGAGGACTGGTTTCCCTCCGACACCGGGAACTGGCCCCTGGCGAGCACGTCGTTCGCCGGCCACAAGCTCAGCGCGGTGCAGGAGCCGTCCGAGAAGCTCATGTTCCACGACGGCCACGACTGGTGGTCGCAGTGGAAGGGCGCGAACTACGTGATCGGGTGGGACAAGCTGCGCATGAAGGGCAGCGTGCAGCAGTACAAGGACGCCGGCGCGGGCGGCCCCACCCTTTACCGCCACGGCGAGGGCGCGAACCTCGGCTTCTATGACGGCCGCGCCGCGCGCCTGGCCAAGCAGAAGGTGTGGATCAAGGCCGATTACGACGCCCGCCCCAAGCGGCCCGGCATGTGGGTGGCGGTGCCGGAAGTGTGGAACAAGAACCGCTGAACCGATGACGCCGGGGAGCCACGCCGCACTCGCGCCCCATCTGAATCGCTCGTCCTGGCCGAAGCGCCACCCCACTTGACCACAGCGACTCCGCATCCGGGCCTTCCCCTCGCCCTCCCTCCCCGGCTGGCCGCGATTCTTACGCAGACACCGGAACTCCAGCGGGCCTACCTCGCGGGGGGCTGTGTGCGCGACGCCCTGCTCGGGCTCCCGGTCAAGGATTTCGACATCGAAGTCTTCGGCGCGGATTACGACGCTCTCGCGAAGGCGCTGCAGCGATGGGGTCGCACGGACTTTGTCGGCCGCTCCTTCGGCGTGATCAAGCTGACGGTGGCCCGGAACACCACGTATGACTTCTCGATCCCGCGCCGCGATTCGAAAACCGGGTCCGGCCACAAAGGGTTTGCGATCACCCTGGATCCCGCCATCACGCCACGCGAGGCGGCGGCCCGCCGTGACTTCACCCTCAACGCGCTCCTCTACGACCCCCGGCGGGGTGAGTTGCTGGACTTCTTCGGCGGCCGGGACGATCTGCGGGCCGGCGTGCTGCGCCACACCAGCGACGCGTTCACGGAGGACCCGTTGCGCGTGCTCCGGGGCATGCAGTTCGCGGGGCGCTTCGATCTGCGACTGGCGCCGGAGACAGCGGGCCTTTGCCGGCGGATCAAGGACGGCTTCCGCGAGCTGGCGGTCGAGCGCGTCCGCGAGGAGTGGTTTAAATGGGCTGCCCGCAGCCGCGTGCCCTCCGCCGGGCTGCGCGTGTTGGTGGAAACCGGCTGGAGCGGCCATTTCCCCGAATTGGCGGCGCTGGTCGGTACGCCGCAGGATCCCGAGTGGCATCCGGAGGGTGACGTGTTCACCCACACGGGCCACGCCCTGGATGCGCTGGTCACCCTGCCGGGCTGGCTGGCCGCTGACGAGGAGTCGCGCGTGGTCTATTCGCTGGCCGTGCTCGCTCACGATTTCGGGAAACCCGCCACCACGCGGACCGCGCTGATAGAAGGACGCGAACGCATCGTTTCGCCGGGACACGAGGAGGCGGGCCGGCCATTGACCGAACAATTCCTCGATCGCATCAACGCGCCACTCGCCATTCGTGAGCGCGTGGTCCCGCTGGTGGCAAATCATTTGGTCCACCTGCAACCTGCGACCGCGCGGTCAGTCCGCCGCCTGGCCCGGCGCCTCGCCCCCGAGACCATCCGGGGTCTGGCGTTGGTGATCACCGCCGACAGTTTCGGACGCCCCCCCAGACCGCGCGTGCCGCCCGAGGGCTTGCGTTCGCTCCTGCAGGTCGCGGAAGCGCTTGAGCTCGAGGCCGCCGCGCCCAAACCCATTCTCAAGGGCCGGCACCTGCTGCCACTGGGCCTGTCCGCCGGACCGGACCTCGGCCGTTTGCTCGATGCCGCCTTCGAAGCCCAACTGGACGGCGCCTTCGCCGACCTGCCGGGCGCACTGGCCTGGCTGGCCGAGCAGTCCGAGCGGGCACTGCCCGACCCTCTCCGCGCGCGAGCAAAAGCCGCCGCCCGCGGGGAGTGGCCCGCCGGCGGGCAATCCGGGTAACGCCCGAAACGATACCCCGGAGCCCGGCGGGCGGAGGCGAATCATTTCCCAACTGCGCGGGCGAAGTGTCTGACGGCCACCGCGGTTGCCGCCGGGTCACCCTGCCCGCCTCGCGGAGAAGGACACCTCCTCGCGGCCTACAGCCCGAGGAGCCGGCCAATGGCGTTGAACACCGCATCCACCGCGCGGACGAAGGCGTTGCCCTGACGCCGGGCGGATGGGGTGGCGGTCGCCTGCCGGATGGCCGCGTGCCCCGCTTCAAAGCGGTAGTCGAACAGCGAGGTCTTGTTGCGGAAGTACGGCCAGAACGTCTCCGTGCGCACGGTTGCAAACGCGGACCGGCTGTCGTAACCCACCACGAGCGCTTCTTCGATGACGGTCGGCGCGGCGCCGGCAGTCAGTTCCACTCCGCCGCAGCCGCTGACATACACCGTTCCAGTCCCGCAAAAGAGGATGTGGCGGATCCGGCCGGCAATCCAGTGATGCAGGCTCGTCAGGTGCCAGCGGGGCCGGAGTTGAATTTGTCCTGTTACGCCCACCACCGCGCCCGGCCGCAGGACCACCCCCGGGTGCTCCCGAAGCTCCAACGCCAGCAGATACGCATTGGGATCCTCGCCCGAGGTGAGCAGCGCCATCCCGCCGTTGCCGGGCGTCGGCGCCCTGAGTTCTGTCATTTCCGCGAGGCCGGCCGCGTAGCTGGTGAACGGCGAGCGCCACTCGAAGAGCAACCGCGTGCGTTTGGCCAACGCGGGGGAGTATTGCTGCACCCACTCCATCCGCGCGATCAGCGGCTGATCGGGGGTCACCTCAACCTCCAGCACTTTCCCCTGCCCGACAGCCGTCAGGGTGCCCGGGCGTTCCGGCGACGTGATCCGGGCGGGCGGGCGGCGGGACGCGAGGGCGGCCAGCACGTAGTACCAGAACGCCTTCCCGATCAAGGGGCCCGCCATGACCACGACGATGATCGAGGCCCACTGCCACCACGTCTGGCGCGCCGCTTTCAGGATTCCCGCCCACGCCGTGTCCACCTTGCTCGTGGCGTGTTGCAGTCGCTGTCTTGCGCTCTGCCACCCACCGTACGCTTGATCCCGGGCCGCGCGGGCGCTGTCCACAGCCGCCTCCGCGGCGGCAACACGCGCCCGCCATTTCAGCTTCTCGACGGGCTGATACCACGGCGGCTCTTGAGCGCGTAGCGCATCCAACTGGGCCTCGGCTTTCAACAGGGTCGCTTTGCGCGTGCGCCACTCCTGCAGCGTGGCCGCCACTTCCACCTGCGAGGCCTCGATCTCCCGGGCAATGCTCGATTGCTCGCGCACCCAGTTCCACCCCAGCGTGGCCGCCGCCAGCGCGACGACCAGGAGCGCGACCGCGACGGCCTTGCGGGTGAGCACGCCGAGGATGGCGAGAATCAGTTTCATCCGCTCCGGGTGGCGGCAATGGCGGGCGGCTCCCGGGAGGCTCAGGCGTTTGGCAGGCCCCGTTCCCGGCGGACCTGCTTCACGCCGGCCACCAGGTTGGCCAGCTTGCGCCGCGCGGCCCAGCGGGCGGTCTGGCTCAAACCGCAGTCCGGGGCGAAGACGAGGCGTTCGGCCGGGGCGAATTCGAGACACCGCTTCACCCGGCCGGCGATGTCCTCCGGCGTCTCCACGTAATAGCTCTTCACGTCCACGATCCCGACAGCGGCATCGCACCGCCGGGCGATGGGTGCCAGCAGCTCGATTTCCGCGAACTCGCGACTCGCCAGCTCGACGTGCAGTTCGTCGCACTTGAAATCAAGGAAAGCGGGAAACATCGGCGCCAGTTGGCGCGGTCCGACGGCGCGGGCCTTGTAATTGCCGAAGCAGAGATGGGTGCAAACGCGGACCCGGCCCGCCACTGTCTCAACCGTGCGGTTGAAGATGTCCACAAACCGTCGCGGGTCTTCGCGATGGGCGTAACAACTCATGCTGGGCTCATCCACACTGAGCTCCCGGCAACCGGCGGCGACCAGCGCCTCCAACTCCGCGCGAACGATCGGCAGCAACGCCTCGGTGAGCGCCCAACGATCGGGGTAGCCCAGATCGGGGTTTGGCACCAGCCGGCCGGACAGGGTGTAGGGGCCGGGCACGCTGGCCTTCAACGTGACGCGGCCGGTTCCCGGCACGGCGGCGGCCAGGCGCCGCAGCCGTTTGAATTCCTCAACCGCGCCAAGACCGCGCGGGGCGGCAAGGGGCGCGATCACCCGGTGCTGGCCGCGTTGGTCGTGGGCCGGCGGGCCGAACCGGCGCGGCGGCGCGGACTCCAAGTCAATGCCCGCGATGAATCCGTAGAAGCTCAGGTTGAAGTCCAGCCGGGTCTGCTCGCCGTCGGTGACCACGTCCAGCCCTGCCTCCAGTTGATCGTGAAGCGCGCAGATGACGGCATCGTCCTGCAGTTCAGACAGGTCGTCCGGGCCGAAGCGGTCGAGCTGCTGGGAGGCGAGTTCCAGCCAGCCGGGAAACGGGTAGCTGCCGATGACCGAGGTGCGAAGCGGGCACGATTGCATGGGGGCATTCTAGGCACGGGTTCATCCGGCGGCGAATAAAAGTCCCGCTGCGACGGGCGGGCGGCTCACGGCGAGACTCGCGGACCACGCTCAAGGCGAAGGCGGACCCGGGAAAGGCGCGATGGACGCTTCGGCGGAGGCCTCAGCCAGCCACGCCCGCACGCGGTCGCCCAGGAGGTCCAGCCGCAGACCCAGCCCTTCATGCGCCACCCCCTCCACCATGAAAAACTCACTGCGTCCCGGAAGCGCCCGCGCCAGTCGTTCGACATCGGCCGGCGGCGCAATGCGGTCCGCTCCGCCCGCAACGAGCAAGGCCCGAACCGGCTGGCCGGCAACGGCAGTAATCGGATCGAGGCTTTCCGGCCTCACTGCCAGCACTCGTGGCAACTGATCAAGGGCGGCTCTCAGCCAACTTTGAGGGAACCAAGGCACGAATTCGGCGCGCAGGTTCAAGGTCGCGCGACGCAATTCCGGGTACGGCGCCAGCGCGACCACCCGCTCCAGCCGGGCATCCCTCGCCGCCCAGCGCAACGCCAGCGAGGCACCGTAGGATTCGCCCAACGTCGTCACCGGCGGGACCCCCTCGCCGGATCGTTCCAGCTCATCGAGCAACTGCGCCAGTTCCAGCGCTTCCAGCGTGCCAAAATAGATTCGCGGCCCGGTGGATTTCCCGTGGCCGCGCAAGTCCACGAGGATGCACCGCCAGCCGTCGGCCGCCAGCCGCAGCGCCCAGGGCAGCAGGGAAGACATCTCCATGCCGTAACCGTGGAGCAGCACCACGGTCCCGCGCGGAGTGCCAAGCCCCGGCAGCGGCTCGCCCGGCTGAAGTGCGCGGAAGGTTACCCGCATTCGCGCCGGCTCGCGGTGGGTCTCCCACGCATGCTTCATCTGCAGCCGGTAGTCTCCCGGCTCGACCACGCGATAACGAAGCGTGGCGTGGTCGGGGCCCACCCGCAGCTCGCGGACGGGGAACTGCCGGAGATCAAAGTCGCCGTGGTCCACCGTCACCCGGGGACGGGGCGTGAGCAGTTTGGGAAACGTGTTCGGGGCCTGCGCGAGTCGGCGCGCGGTGAGCGGGGCGCAGCCGACGGCGAACAGCATCGTCGCCTGGAGTCCCGCGAAGACGAGGCACCAAGCCGCACGGGGCCAAGCTGACCGGGGGAGCGAACGACTCATCGGATTACAGTTCCCAGCCTTGCGCCGACCGCAATTGCTCCGGCGTGAACCCTTGCGCGCGAAGTTGGCGGAGGCTCAAGGCGTCATGGCGTTTGGCCAGGCGCACGCCCCGCTCATCGGTCACCAGCGCGCAGTGGTAGAAGGCTGGCGGCGTAAAGCCGAGCGCGCGGTACAGCAGGATCTGTCGGGCGGTGGAGACCAACAAATCCCGGCCGCGAACCACCTCGGTGATGCGCATCGCGGCGTCATCCACCACGCAGGCGAGTTGATAGGAAAACGTGCCATCAGCCCGCCGAACCACGAAGTCGCCGAAATCACGGCCGGCGACGAACTGCTGCGGTCCGCAGGCGCCGTCCACAAACTCGACGGGTTCGCCGTCCGGCACTTGGAACCGCCAGCACGTGTGCCCAGATTTGCCGGGTGTTGGAGCGCCACCCGGCTTTGGCCGGCAGGTGCCCGGATAG
>CALJWR010000282.1 GCA_937976685.1 uncultured Verrucomicrobiae bacterium | reverse complement strand
GACGCCCATCGAGCAGGTCTGGCGCTGGAATCCCAATCCGGCCACCCACCAGTTCATTCAGTCACCGCAGCAGCCGGTGGACACGGGCAGTCAATGGTCCGTCTGGCGGCGGTCGGGCGGCGCTCCCGCCACGCTCGACCGGCTGACGGGCAACACCGCCTACCTTGTTTATTCGACCGCCGACTACTCCTGGCAGTTGAAGGGCCAGCCCGCGCTGCCGAGCTACCGCTGGTCCACCTCCGGCCTGAATTTCTTCGGCTTTCCGACCGTGCCGAGCGGGGCGCCCAGCTTCGAGGATTTCCTGGCCGAGGTGCCGTCGTTGCAGTTCAGCGAAATCTTCCAATATCCGGGTGGCGAATTTGGGGCCAACAACCCGCGCCGGGTTTTCGCGTTGCGAACGACGCCGGTCCGCCGCGGCGAAGCGTTCTGGATTCGGGCGGGCGAGGTGTACAACCACTACTTCGGCCCGTTTGAAGTGACGGCAGCCGGCTCCGGCCGGGTGGCGTTCGGCGACACGCTGAGTTCATTCAGTTTTCGCTTGCGCAACCAGACCGCGGCGGAGTTGACGGTCACGATGGAGTTGATCGCCTCGGAAGCGCCGCCCACGGGGCAGCCCGCCATCGTGGCTGTGCCACCGCTGCTCCTGCGGGGTCCGTTGAACACGGTGGACCTCACCTACGGCGTCTCCGACCTGCCGGTCAACACGCCGCAAACGTGGACGTTGGCCCCGCGCGGAGAACCGGGTTCCGAGGCGGAGATCGTCCTGGGCCTGGACCGCGCGGCCATCACCGCCAACGTCGGCGACCTGCTGGCTGGCGTCCTGCGGCTCACCGATTCGCGCGGCCACAGCCGGATTGATCTGGCGGTGTCCGCCCAGCCGGCCTCGCGGGCCGGGCTGTGGGTGGGCGCGGCGGCGGTGACCGAGGTGGGTCAGTACCTGCAATCCTATTTGCGCGACAGCGCCAACCAACTGGTCGTTCAAGAGGACGGCCGGTACGTGGTGACGGAGGTGATCACCAACCTGACGGCGGTGCCCGAGCCGTTTCCGCTGCGGCTGATCGTGCATAACCCTGCCACCGGCCCCGCGAGGCTGATGCAGCGGGTTTATCACGGTTACAATGCGGCCACCAACCCGATCGTGGCCAATCTGGAATCGGCCCTCGCCCGCAACCTGATTGCCGAGTCCCGCCGGGTCAGCGCCAGCCACCTCCCGTGGTCGGACGCGAACCAGGGTTGGAGTTTCTCCGGCGGCCTGGCCCAAGGCGCGGTGATTGTCACCACCGTGACCACCCCCTTCAACGATCAGCGTTCCAATCCCTTCCTGCACACCTACCATCCGGACCACGACAACCTGGACGCGCGTTTCCGCAACGAACTTCCCCGCGGCTCCGAGTCCTACACCCTGGTCCGCGAAATCACCCTGGCCTTCAAGCCGCCGGCCAACGACTTCAACAGCCGCGTGTCGGCCGGCCTGACGCTGGGGGGCGACTACCTCGAGACCCTGCGTGTCCAGGGCCTTGCCCGCGGTGGCGGGGCGGTGGACGAGCGCCGCTTCGACGTCAAGGGCGTCTTTCAACTCAACCGCGTCTCCGATGTGCCCACCCTGACCCTTGTCCCATGAACCCGATGCCTCCGCGCCCACCTATGAGCCGTGCGAACTGCCGCCCTCCCGACCGGCCGGAAAGCCGGCCCGAACGTTTCCAGTCCGTTGCGCCGTCGTTGAGCCCGACTCCGAAAACCATTCCCGCCAACCCGTTGAACCTCCCTTCCCCTGTTGCCATGTCCCCACACCGTTCTGACCTAGCCATGAAAACCTTGAACTCCCCTCCCGCCGCCGGTGGCTGGCTCCGTCTGTCCGCCGCGTTTGTCGTCGTCGGCCTCGCCCTCGGCCTGGCTGTTCCGCGCGCCCTGGCGCAGGCGAACCCCCGGCCGCCCGAGCGCATGACCTACCAGGGTTTCCTGGTGGACGGCAACGGTGTCGCCCTCGGCAACACCGCGCCCAAGAACTACGACATCGTCTTCCGCATCTGGAACCACGAAACCTCGACCGCCACGGCCAATTTGCTCTGGGGCGAGCAGCAGACGGTGACGGTGGACAAGGGTTACTTCAGCGTGCTGTTGGGTGAGGGGGCGGCCGTGGCCGGCATCCCGAATGCCGGTATCGCGTTGTCCTCGCTCTTCCGGGGTGCCACGGCCTCGGACCGCTGGGTAAGCATTACCGTCAAGGGCCTCGGGAGCGGGGGCGCGGACGTGGACATCGTGCCCCGGCTGCGGCTGCTCAGTTCGCCCTACGCCTTTCTCGCGCACCAGTCCACCAAGCTGGTGCAGGACAACGGCACCGACCTGATCGCGGCGAGTGGCAATGCGGTGACCGTCAGCGGTCCGGTGACGGCCAGCAGCTTCACGGGCACGGGTTCGGGGATCACCGGGCTGAACGCGGGCAACATCTCGGCGGGCACGCTGTCCGCCGACCGCTTGCCCAACACCGTGGCGCGACGGGACCAGGTCAACACCTTCACGGGTGACCAGACCACGAGCGGTCACGTGCGCGTGGGGTTGGTGGAGAATTCGCCGGTGGGCAGCGCCGGCTACGGCAAGGCGGTCATCTTTTCCGGAGCGCCCCGGCTCGGGACCACATGGAACAACGACAACAGCGATCCGTTGTGGATCGCGCGCTACAACACGGCGGAGAATCAGTCCCAGTTGCGGATCAACCTCGGCGATGATCCAGGATCGGCCACGGATCGGCTCGTGATCGGAACGACCTCGCTGGGCGGCGCCGATTTCAATCAGACCGGGACCTGGACGCCGCTCTTCCAGATTGATGCGCGTGGTTCGCTGGAATTCCGGCCCGACCTGACCAAGGAGGTTAACGCGGGAAAAATCGGCTACGAGCTGTTCACTGCGGGTGCTCTCGACATCGTCGGCGCGGGGACAACCTCGTCGAATCGCAAGATCAAGTTCTGGAGCGAAGGTGGCGCCGAGTTCAGCGGCGGCATCAGCGGAAATGGCCGGATGACTCTGAACGGGGGATTTCTCGCGAAGGGCGGTTACCCGGGCGGCAACGGAGTGAATAATGTCGGCTACGCCTTCTCGGGCAACGGGGGCGACAACGACTCCGGCATGTTCAGCGATCAAGACGGCCACGTGCGGTTCACGTCCAACAGCGAGCTGAAGCTGAGCGTGTATCCGAGCGGTGTGTTTGTTCATGGTGGACTGTTTTGCAACAGCATGCCGTTCGGCGACTACCGGAACGTGCAGTGGAACGACAGCTCCGGTCGGTTCGGCTATGACAACTCTTCGCGGCGCTTCAAGGAGAACATCACGCCGCTGAAGGACGATTTCGCGGCCCTGTTAAAGATGGAGCCCAAGACCTACACCCGGCCTGGCGCTCCGGACCGGTGGGAGATCGGGTACATCGCGGAGGAATTCCATGACGCCGGCCTGACGCACCTGGTCGAATACGACCGGGAGAACCGGCCGGATGGAATCAATTACGAGAAAATTTCCATCTATCTCAACGAGATCGTCAAACGCCAGCAAGCCAGCCTCGAGACCTTCCAGGCCCGGTCGGCCTCCCAAGAGGCGAAGATTGCCGCGCAGGAAAAGGAACTCTCCGACCTGAAAATGCGGATGGCGGCAATGGAAAGGATTTTCCGTGAAACCATGGCCACAGCCCTAGAGGCGGAAAGCCACGTGCCTCGGTTGGCCGCGGGTCGTCTCACTGAACCTCGTTGAGGGTGCCGACGCGTGGTTGGATTCCCAGTGCCGTGCTTCTTTCCCTGTTGATGCCCATGAATCCGCCTCGAAAGCTGCTCCGCGCCACGCGCTGGGGTGTTTTGGCCTGGTGGGTCGCCGCCAGCGCTCAAGCCCAGTTGGCCTTGCCGATTGAGTTTCGGCACATCCACGCGAACGACCTGAAGCTGAACGCCCAATGGCAGGCCGGTCCGCCGACGGCGACCGGGAATGAGTCCACCGGCGTCCATGTGGACCCGACGGCCCGCCAGTTCCGGAATCTGCTCTCCGTGGGAGCGGGCACCGGATTGAAGCAGAGCGATTGGCAGGCGGTGCAGGGCTCGCCCACCCTGAATGCCGGCGCCACGCCGTTTTCGGGGGCCGTGGCGGCGGAGATGCGGCTGCCGCGGGCGACCGTCAACGGGACGGTGGTCATGGTGCTGCGGCAAGGTCATGTGGGCGCGCCATTCCTGAGCCGGCAGGTGTCCTTCGCTTTCGGTTCCATCGTGGCGGCGCCGGAGAAGAATGAACAGGGCGTATTGCTGACCAGCATACCCAATACGGCCTACTGGTTGCCGGAGCCGTTCTACGACTCGAGCGCCTTCACGACGAACAACCACGCCAATCGGCCGTACTACTGGAGCCCCCACGCGCGGCAGGTCTATGCCATTCAGTCGGGCCCGCTGGCGATCACCTGGCGCAAGGCGCAGCCGTACACGGTGGCCAATCGTCCCAGCTACACCAACCCCAACGGGCCGGTGAGCTGGCAGACCAACGGTGCCAACATTTTTCTGCTCTACACCGAGCATTACATCGTCTCGGGCAGCGCGGTGAAACCGCCGCGCAGGATGCACTGGACCGAGCGGGACTTTCAGTACATCTGCGTGCCCGTGCAGGTGCCCTCGGCGCGGGTGAACGCGGTCAACATCGTCTATAACAGCAACTTTCCCCGCACGGTGCCGGAAGAGTACCGGGGCGTGGGCAGCACCTCGCCCACGGAAGGCTCGGGCAACGCGGCCCTCGAGGAGTTGCGGACGCTGTGGTACGACCGGCAGCAGGGGGCGATCAAGGCCTACAACGCCGAAGGCCGGGTGTTTGTCGAGCTGCTGGGCGACCAGCGGTCGGATGGCCAGACGTACCAGCAGTTGGGCTTTGAGATCGTGGACGTCACCAAGCAGGCCGTGCCGGAGGACGTGGCGGTGCATCTGGGCGAAAGAATCGTGCCGCCGGGGGAGGCCTCGGTGGAGGAGTTGCATCCCGAGCCGGTGCAGCAAGCGGGCGCGCCGACGTTTGCCTATCGTCACGTGGCTTCCAACGGGCGGTTGGAGTTATACGCCATCCGCGAGACGTTCAATCTCAACGACTACCTGATCCACTGGCTGGAGGAGGGTGTGGCGTCGCTGCGGTGGCCGAAGGTCTTCGGGCGCTACCAGCTCGGCTGGCCGACGGACATGAGCCGCTTCACCCATTACGTGCGACCGCCAGCCGCGACCGACGCCGAGGCTGAACTCACGGCCATCGCCTTGGATCCGCAGAACGCGCCGACCATCGAGTATCAGGACGCCCTGGACGGCGAGCGGGCCAAGTTCACGCCCGACCTGAAGTTTTACACGCGGCTGGACGAGCAACACCCGGTCCATCGCACCTTGTTGCGCTACGTGTCGGGCGGACACATTGCCTTTGAGCGCGTCCTGTCCACGCTCAACACCGCGCTCAAAGGGGTGGTGGGGCTGCCGGGCGAATCGCTCGATCTGCCGGTGGGCTTGCGGCAGGCTGGCGCCAATTCGGTGCTCCGCCTGGATGGCGTGGCGGGGCGACATGGCCAACTGCCCCCCGGCATTTACTTCGCCCCCGGTGGCTTCACCATCGAATCTTGGCTGTTCGTGCGCGAAACGCGGACTTGGTCGCGGGTGATCGACTTCGGCAATGGACCGGCTTCGGACAACCTGGTGCTCACCCTCTCCAACGGGTCCTCTGGTCGTCCATCCCTCCATCTGTATCGGGGTGGCAGTCAGGCGGGAAGCGTGCTGATTGCGGCATCCTCGCTGCCCCTCAACCAGTGGGTGCATCTGGCGGCGACCTTTGATGGCGTCACCGCCCGCATCTATATCAACGGCCAATTGGACGCGCAGTCGGCCTTCGCCGGCGCCTCCCAGAGCGTGGTGCGGAACAACGCCTTCGTCGGACGCAGCAACTGGGGCTCCGACGCGTTCGCCGACTCGGACTTCGACGATCTGCGCATCTGGTCGCAGGCCCGGTCGCCCGGCGAAGTGTTGGAAGGCATGAACCGAACGTATCCGGCCGGCACTTTGGGATTGGTGGCGCAGTTCACGTTTGACCGGCTCGAGAATCCCGCCACGGACAGCAGCGGGAACGGCCTGCACATGACGCTTCATGGCGGGGCGGAGACCGGCGTCCCCGGCCTGAACCGCCTTACGGCCACCCGCTACCTCACCCAGACCGTTCCGGTTGGGCAGCGCATCGCGGCACCCACCGGCGAACTCGGGTCCGACGGCAACTCGGACTATCTGGCAGGGTACATTGTCGCGAGCGAGGGCACCTCGTATCACCCGGGGGCTTATCGCGATCCGTTTGTCGCGGGCTTCGAGACCGCGAACAAAGGAGCGATCATTCCGGTGAACGCGATTCCCAACCGGAACCGGCTCGAGGTCTGGTGGTTCCGCAAAAACAGCCCCAGCGCGGGGTACAACTCGGGCAACACGCTGCTGGGATTCCGGACGTCGTACTGGCCGGCGGTGGTGGGGCGCTACACCATCCAATGGCCGGCCAACCCACGCGAAATTGTTCTCGCCAGCAAGCTCGGCGGCACCCAACTGACCACGGCGGAAGCGCTGGGAGACATCTATTTCCAAAACGACCCGGCCCTGCCCGGCTACAACCCCAACGAGGAACACGCGCTCATGTCGGGCGGCACCCCGTTCGCGACCCGGGACGATTTGAACGTCCTCAGCCCGGCGGACCAGTACTCCTCCCATCCGTTCGTGCTGGTGGATTACCCGCATCCGGATGGCCGGCCCGCCATGGCGGTGTTCAAGGTTTTACGGGAAAAGCCCGAAGCCGGCTGGGTGTTTGACTACCTGGTGCCGGCGGGCCAGTTGCTCCAACCGCCACCCCCGCTCACCTTCCTGCCCAAGCCGATCGAGGGCAGCGGCGATGCGGCCTTCAACTACAACCTCGAGCCGGCGGGCGGCGACGGCGATCTGCCGGGCGGTTGGAACGCCACGCAGGCGGCGGGCAAGTACGGCCACTACAACCGGTTCACCTACCGGGATCGCAAGCACGACTTCTGGGTCTATCGCGGTCCGCATGCGGGGCTTCCGCCGCTGCGGATTGGCACGTACGACGTCGAGACCGATGCCTTAACGCCCGTCACGACCGCGCGGGCGGTTGCTGGGCAGTCATTCCGTTTCTACGTCCACGCCTCGCGGCAGTCCGAGTACCTGGACTTGACCGTCACCGGGGGCCCGGAGTGGTTGAAGGAGTTGGAGGGACTTTCCTTCGGAGGACAAGTGCCGGCGAATGCTCCGGCCACCTGGCACGCCCTTCAGGTCGTGGTGCGGGACCTATACGAGCACACGCGGGTGACGAACAACGTCACGCTGCAAGTCGTCACCAGCGGCACGGTTTTGGCCCAAGCGCCGTTGGCCATCGTCAGCAGCAATCAGTACACCGGGACTGTCATCGAATTCCGGGACCGGGCACCGTTTCTGGCCCGTTCGCCCACGCCGACCAATAGCTTTACGCTGCGGTACTACTACAAGACATTGCCCAGCTTTGCTTGGCCGGGGATCGCCGACCCGCCCGAGCCGGGCAGCATCGTCCCTTACCTCCGCAAGATTGACCCGAACACCGGGCAGTATGTCGGCGCGCCCGACTCGAAGCTGACCGAGTCGTTGAACATTGTCTATCGGCCGTTCTGGCCCGAGCAGGACCCGAAGGACTCGAGCAAGCCAGTGCCGGAACTGCCCTATGGCGCGACGCTGGTCGAGCCCTTCCCGGGCGGGTTCCCCGGCGTGCGCGACTTCAAGACGGCCCACATCCTCTACCAGCAGTCCATCGCGGCCGACCTCGCGGCGCAGGCCCACAGCGCGGTGTTGCACGACCCCACGCGGGCCAAGATGGTGGACATCACCACGCAGTTCGCGGACCAAATTCCGGCCGGCGTGCAGACGGAATACTATCAGGGCAAACAGTACTTCCCCGGCCTGCCGCCGCATTTGGGATCGCGGCTCTACATTGATCCGAACATCGGGCCGAAGGGCAGTCTGGTGTTGATCGGGAAGTACAACAAGGAGTTGCTCGGCGAGAGTTACCTGCACCTCAACGTGCTTCGCGGAGCCGACTTGGCCGCCGTCCACGCGCTGTGCCCGACGGCCGACACGGCGAACTACCCGAAGTGGGTCGCGCTGGTGAACGCGCTGGCGACGGCGGTGGAAACCTTCGTCGAAGACGTGCCCGCGCGGCCCGGTCGATACAAGCCGGACCCGCTCCAGACCCGCAGCGTCGGGGTGGGCGAACTCGCGGTGGTGGAGAACCACAACACGGCGGTGGACTCCTATGCGCTGAGCGCCACCGGACCGGGCAGTGGCTACATCACGCTGGTGGAGTCCAGCGGCACGGCGTTCACCCAGCCCGGCGACCCCGTGCAATTCCACATCTTCCGGGTCGGTGGCGGTCTGCATCGGGGCGAGTTGAAGATCATTCCGGCGGCGAACCCGTTGAGCGAACGGGTCACCTTCCAGCACAGTGCCGATCTCGCCGGGCGGTTCAACGAATACGAATACGAATGGAAGATCGCTGCGCCGGTGGATGGCTTTCCGCCCTTGGAGGACCCGGAGATGTCCCGCTACCTGCCGCTCACCAATATCGTGGCAGACCTGCCCCGGTACACGCTGGGGGGCGCGGGCATCCAGGCGTTGGGCGACAACTACGTCGTGCTGCGCTATCGCCCGATCAGCGCCGGCCATCCGCTGCGCAATCAATGGTCGGAGTGGACCCGCCCGGCGCTGGCGGAAGGCTGGATCAAGCGTGTCCTCGCGGGCATCAATCCGTTCAACCAGCGGATCAACGACCTCTTCAACAACCGCGTCAACACGGACGTGAGCATCATCACCCAGGCCGGCCGGCGCTGGGAAGGCGACGTCGCCCTGAATCTCGACACGATCTACAACTACGGCCTGATCGAGATCTACGAGACCGTGCTGCGGCGCGGGCGTTCGTTGAGCATTGAGTCGGGCTACAACTACGGCCCGGCCAACGACGCGCTCCTGCTGGCGGCCGGCTACCTGAATGACCTGTACCTGATGCTCGGCAACGAGGCCTGGGCTGACGCGGCCAACCCGACCATCGGCATTGGCACGGCCAACAATACCTACGGTGACATCGCCACGGCGCTCTTTGCCTTCCGCGGCCAGGTGCCCACGCTGCTGGAGGAGGAACTCGCGCTGTTGCGCGGGCGGGACGACTTCTTCCAGCCCGGCGTCGAGATCACCCCGGTCTATAACCGGCTGATCTGGAATTACACGCGGGGCATTGACGCCGGCGAGGTCATCTACGCGCTGAACTACAACATTCAGGAAAACCCCGATCAGTCACCGGACGGTGTCATCAATGCGGCGGACGCCGCGCGCATGTTCCCGCAGGGCCACGGGGACGCCTACGGCCACTACCTGACCGCGCTCAAGGGTTACTACTCGCTGTTGATGAACCGGTTCTTCGACTGGGTGCCGCGGATCGAGGCGGTCAACGTCCTCGGCCAGCCGGTGTCGGTGAATTATCAGGACGAACGCAAGTTCGCCGCCGCGGCGGCGGCCGTGGCCCGGACGGGGCGGCAGGTGTTTGATCTGGTCTGGCGGAAAGATTACCTGCCGGTCACGGAGAACGGCTGGGAACACTTCTCACCCACGCGCGTGAATCCGCGCCGCGAGTATCAAACGGGCGACGGCCCCAAAAATCCCGAGCGATTCTGGGGGATGGATCACTGGGCCAGCCGGGTGGGCCAGGGCGCTTATCTCCACTGGATCGTCGGCAACGCCATCCTGCCCCACGAGGACCCCATCCCCACGCATGAAGGCATCCAGAAGGTGGATCGCACCACGGTGCCTGAACTTCGCGAGTTGGCGACCATCGCCGCCGGCCTTCAGACCGCGTTGGAGAACGCCGAGGGTGGGCTCTCGCCCTTGGGCATTCCGGAGGGCGGCCTGGCCTTCGACATCAATCCCTACCAGGTCATCGGCATGGAGAACGGCACGCACTTCGAGCAGATTTACCAGCGTGCCAGGACGGCTCTCAACAACGCGGTGGCGGCTTTCGATGATGCGAAGGACGTCACCCGGCTGATGCGCTCGGAGCAGGATTCCCTGGCCGAACTTCAGGACGCGGTCGCTCGTCAGGAGCGGGCGTACACGGTGTCCTTGATCGAACTCTACGGCACGCCGTATCCCGACGACATCGGGCCGGGCAAACTCTATCGTCAGGGCTACGACGGGCCGGACCTGATCCACTTCAAATACGTGGACCTGCCGGAGGTCTCCTTCCCGGAGCTCTGGAGTTACTCGAACACGACAGAGTGGGAGATTGCATTGCGTGACCTGCCCCAGGACTGGGTCAAGAAGCACGCGACCAACATCAACCTGCCGACGATCACCAACATCACCTTCAACATCGGGCCGCACGGATACGCCGAGAAGCCCGAGGAGTGGACCAGCCGCCGCCGGTCCGTGGGCAAGATCCAGCAAGCGATCTCCGAGGAGATCCTCGCCCACATGCGACTGCGCCAGACCATTAACGACTTGGCCGGCGACTTGGTGGTGTTGCAGAAGGCCATAGACATCTTCGAGGCTGACAACAAGACGTGGAAGGACATCTTCGATGCCAAGACCGGCCTGGCGGCCGCCGATGAGGTTCTCGAGAAGGTCAAATTCGCCAACGACCTGTTCCAGAAGTACCAGGATTCGCTGAAGGAGGACGTTCAGTTGACCACCAAGTCACTAAACTCCGGCCTGCCGTTAAGCTTCATCGCCGGCATGGCGGCTGGCGGTGACCTGACCTCAGCGGCCCGCACGGCGCTCGAGGTGTCGGGGTTCACGCTGAAGACCACCTTGGACAAGATCGGGCTCGCGCGCTACACGGTGGTCGCGGCGTTGGAGACCGCGACCTCCAGCATCAAGCGCTGGACGGAGCATTCGCACATCGGCGGACTGGAGCGGGGGAAGGAGCTTCGCAGCGCCGTCCATGATCTGGGCAACAAACTGGGCGACATGCAGGCCCGCATCTGGACCGTCAACGAACGCCTCCGCGAACATAACGACAAAAGGGACATTGTGCGGACGCTCATCGCCCAGGGCGATGCGATCCAGGCGGAGCGCGAGATCTTCCGCCAGCGCTCGGCAGCGGTGGTGCAGGGCTACCGCACCCGCGACGCCGCGTTTCGCATTTTCCGGAATGAGAAGCTCGAGCGCTACAAGACGCTGTTTGATCTGGCGGCCCGCTACTCGCTCCTGGCGGCGAACGCCTATGACTACGAGACCGGCCTGCTGAACACGACCGCCGGCCGCGCCTTCAAGGGCCGGATCATCAACTCCCGCGCGCTGGGCGTGGTGCGGGACGGGGAGCCGCAGTTTGCCGGCAGCAACACGGGAGACCCCGGCCTGTCCAGTGCCCTGGCCGAGATGCGGGCGGACTGGAGCGTCGTGCGCGGCCGGCTGGGCTTCAACAGCCCCGACGCCTACACCACGACCGTTTCGAAGCGGACCGAACACCTCCGCATTCTCCCCGGAAGCGACGGCGACACCGCCTGGCAGGATGTGCTCCACCGGGCCCGGATGGATAACATCCTCGAGGACGCCGACGTGCGCCGGTTCTGTCTGCAGGTGGACCCCGGCAACGGATTACCGGTGCCGGGTATCGTGCTGACCTTCAGCACGACCATCGCCGACGGGCTGAACCTGTTCGGCGAGCCGCTCGCGGCCGGCGACAGCGCGTTCAGTCCCAGTGCGTTCGCCACCAAGATCTTTGCGGTGGGCGCGGCCTTCGAGGGTTACCGCGGCATGGGCACCCCGCCCGCCAACGGTTCGGCGGTGGGTGACGCAGGAGGCGTTTCGCCCGACGAACCCGGCTCGTGGTTCCTCGATCCCGACGCCCTCGCGGCCACTCCGTACGTCTATCTCATTCCGGTCGGCGTGGATTCCATGCGCACCCCGCCGCTGGGCGATGCCAGCCGCATCCGGACTTGGAACGTCGAGGACCTCGCCATTCCATTGCCGTTCAATCTTGGCGCCTCCGCCTTTTCCGAGCGCGGCGTCTTCCAGGCGGGCGACACGTTGAGCGAGCCGCTCTTCACCCGCCGCAAACACCAGGCCTTCCGCCCGGTGCCGAGCGCGGATTATTTCAACCTCGACATCTACTACGGCGGCGATCTGCTGCGCTCGCAGTACACGAACAACCGCCTGATCGGCCGCTCGGTGTGGAACAGCCAGTGGAAGCTCGTCATCCCCGGCCGGACGCTCCTGAACAATCCGCACGAGGGTCTGGACCGTTTCATCCGCACGGTGAAGGACATCAAACTCCACTTCGTGACCTACTCGTACTCGGGCAACTGATCTCCC
>CALJWR010000281.1 GCA_937976685.1 uncultured Verrucomicrobiae bacterium | reverse complement strand
TTACAAGGACGGTGCATCGTTCTGTTCGAGGTCGGGAATCGGGTTTTCATATCCAACCCCATCTTCCCCAAAACCTTCGAGCAGAACGATCTCTTTCGAACTTAGTTTTTCAGGCTAAAACCCCACCCGCCTTGATCTCCCCCCAACTGACAGTTGACGAACACTACCGGTCAAGGCGGACACCGTGCGAAAAGTCTTCGTTCGCGTGGCCTTTTGAGCCAAGATCGAAGCACTGAGATTGACTTCGATGACCAGGACCAAGTCATCCGTTTCGCCAGCCCGACGTTCATTCGACGAGAAGGACGCTTCCCCCTTGCTGGTGCTCGGCATCATGTCCGGCACCAGCGTGGACGCGGTGGATTACGCCTTGTGCGCCGTCGGCCCGGACTGGGTGGACCTCCGCAAGCACTGGCAGGCGCGGTACACGCTGCCGCTGCAGCGGAGATTGCACGCCGCCGCGGCTGGCGCGGCGACGAGCTGGGAAGTGGGCGCGCTGCATCACGAACTCGGGCGATTCTTCGTGCGCGGGCTGGGCAAGGAACTGGAGGGGGTTGCCCTCTCCGCCGTTGGCCTGCACGGCCAGACGATTTTTCATCAGCCCGACCCCGCGGCGCCCGCCACGCTGCAGATTGGCGAGCCCGCCTGGCTGGCGGAGGCGTTGCGGGTGCCGGTGGTGAGCAACTTCCGGGCAGGCGATCTCGCCGCCGGGGGACAGGGAGCGCCATTGGCGACGCTATTTCACCAAGTTGTTTTTGGCCGACGGGGCGAATTCGTCTGCGTCAACAACCTGGGCGGCATCAGCAACGTGACCGCCCTCGATTGGCGGGAAGGGGAGGAACCGCGCGTGCTCGCCTTCGACACCGGCCCGGCAAACGTGCTCATGGACATCGCCGCGCGTCACTACTCGAAGGGCCGGCGCAGCTTTGATCTCAACGGCGCATGGGCCGCGCGCGGCACGGTGAACGGGGAACTGGTTGAACGCTTGCTGGCGCACAAGTTCTTACACCAACCTCCCCCGAAGAGCACGGGGCGGGAGGTGTTTGGGGAGAAGTTCTGGGAACGCGCCCTGGCCGAGGCGACCCGTGCCCACCTGACTCCGGAGGACCTGCTGGCGACGTTGAGCGAGTTCACCGCGGCCAGTCTGGTTCTGAACTACAGTCTGCACCTTGGCGGTGTGCCGTCGCGGGTCGTTGCCTGCGGCGGCGGCGCAGCCAACCCGGACCTGATGCGGCGCATCCGCTCCCGCCTCCAAGCATGGCAGCCCACGGTGGAAGTCGTGACCAGCGAAGAGTTGGGTTGGGGTAAACAGCAGATCGAGGCGGCCGCCTTTGCGCTGCTGGCGTACCGGCGGCTGCGCCATCTGCCCGGCAATCTGCCCGCCACCACCGGCGCCACGCGGCCCGTCGTGCTCGGTCAGGTCACGGTCCCGTAGCCGGGCCCGGCGTTTTCTCTGATCGCTGGCCGGTCGCAGAATCCCCGCGCGAGTGCGTCAGGGGCTCTGACGCGGGTTTCCACGCCGATTTCGCTGGGGGATCGGCGAATCCCCCGCGTGCTGCGGGAGGAATTGCTGCTCGGCGCGGATCACCTCCTTGGTCTGTCGTCAATACATCAATCTTCCGCCAAGCCATTGACGCTGGTGCCAAAACGGCGTTAAGACGCCAGCATGACGAGGTTATTCTGGTGGTGTTCCACTGGAAGGAGAGATGACCCAACTGACCTTTTCGCCCACGGGGCGGGCGTTTCGGAGACCGGTTGTGCCCGGCGAATGCGGCTCGGCCTTTCCGCCTTGCCAGGGCTGACTGGGGAGGACGTCCGTCCGGACCGTACCGGGCGGTGGGCTGCGTGAGAACATGAGAACGCCCGGAGCTCCTGGCGTGTTCTTTGGCCGGTGCGGTTCAACGGTGAATCCGCGTCAGCGCCCCGGTCGGATCCCGCCCCGCGTCCCGGCGCTTCCCCGCCTTCGGAAATCATGAACTCGATCGCAGCCTGGTTGCTCACGTTGGCGGGCGCGGCGGCGTTGATCGCGCTGGGATGCGCGGTTCGGTCGGGCCGTGGCTGGCTGATCTCGTCCCTGAGCGCCTCGGGTTTCGCCCTCGCCTCGGCTGCCGTCGTCCTCACCACCGGCGACGGCTGGACCTGGCAGGCCGGCTTTCACCTTGGGACTGCCGGCATCCACCTCCGAATGGACGCCATGTCCGCCCTGTTCCTGGCCCTCCTCGCCGTGTTGGGGGGAGCGGGGGCGCTGTACAGCCGGGAGTACTGGAACGAGTGGGAGCATCCGCGGTCGGCGCCGGCCGGGCGCTTGTGGTGGAGCAGTTTGCTGCTGAGCATGGCGCTGGTGCTCGTGTCGTCCGACGGCCTCCAGTTCCTGATCGCCTGGGAGCTGTTCGCCTTGAGCGCGTGGCGCCTGATCATCCTGGACAGCCGGCACGCGGCCGTCCGGCAGGCGGGCTGGCTGTACTTCGCCGCTTCCCACGCGGGAACGTTGTGCTTGTTCGGCTTCTTTGCGTCGCTCGCCGCGCGGACGGGAAGTTGGGACCTGGGACCTCTGCGCGATCAAAGCGACTTCGCCCCGCTGTTGTGGTTGGCCTTGATCGGCTTCGGTCTCAAGGCCGGCTTGTTTCCGCTGCACATCTGGCTGCCGTCGGCGCACGCGAATGCCCCCAGCCACATCTCCGCGATCCTTTCGGGCGTGGCGATCAAGATGGGCATCTACGGCCTGGTGCGGTTCACGGGTTGGCTGCCGTTGCCGGCGGGACTGCCCTGGGTGGTCGCCTCGCTCGGGGTGGTGAGCGCCGTCCTGGGAGTGGTGTTTGCTCTGGGGCAGCACGATCTGAAGCGGTTGTTGGCGTACCACAGCCTGGAAAACATCGGCATCATCCTGATCGGTCTGGGCTTTGCCCTGCTCGCGGCGGAACAGGGGAACGTGGTCTGGGGGCAGTTGGCGCTGGCCGGGGGGCTGTTGCATGTCTGGAACCACGGTCTGTTCAAGGCGCTGCTGTTTCTGGGTGCCGGGTCGGTAGTGCACGCCACCGGCACACGCGAAATGAGCCGGCTCGGGGGGCTGTGGCGAACGATGCCGTGGACGACGGCGCTGTTTGGCTTGGGCGCAGCCGCCATCGCCGGCCTGCCGCCACTGAACGGCTTTGTCAGCGAATTCCTCGTCTATCTCGGTTTGTTCGAGGCCACCCTCGCGCACGGTCCCTCCGCCTGGGCCGCGATTCCTGCGGCAGTCCTGCTCGGCATGACCGGCGCGCTGGCCCTCGCGTGCTTCGTGAAGGTGTGTGGGGTGGTCTTCCTCGGCGCGCCGCGTTCACCCGCGGCCGAAGGCGCCCACGAGTGCGGCCGCCTCATGCGTACCGCGATGGGAGTACTGGCCGCTGCCTGCGTGGCGATCGGGTTGCTGCCGGTGGTCTTCTGGCCGGCCGTGGCCCGGGTGGTCGAGGCGTGGCAACCGGCCTGGACGGCCCGCCAACCCGCGCCCGCGCCGCTGGAGGTGCTCACGTTCGTTCACGTCGTACTGGCGTTGCTGGCGGGCGCCGTCGGGGCCGAGTTGTGGCGTCACGTGCATCGGGGCCGGGTGGGACGGGCAGTCACGTGGGATTGCGGTTACGCGGCACCGACGGCGCGGATGCAGTACACGGCATCGTCGTTTGCGGAGATTATCACCGGCTGGTTTGTGTGGATTCTCCGGCCCGTGCGCCACGAGCATCCGGTCGAGGCGGTTCTGCCCGTCCGGGCGATGCGCTCGGGGCACACTCCTGAGACCGTGCTGGAAGGGATCATCGAGCCCTCGGCGCGGGGGGTGTTGCGGGTTTCCACGGCCGTGCGCCGGCTGCAGCACGGTCGGGTGCAGTCGTATCTGCTGTACACGTTGATCGGCCTCGCGGCCCTCGCGCTGCTGATCGTGATGCATCGCGCCGGGTGAAAGGTTTTGCCTGCTCATGTTTCTCAACCTTGTTGAAATTGCCGAATCGTTTGGCGTGTCGGAACGCGTCGTCCAGGGCTGGGTGCGCGACGAGGGACTGCCCTGCATGGAGGATCGCGGCCGCCAGTTGTTCGACCGGGCGCAAGTGGCGGATTGGGCCGCGCGCCGCGGGCTGGCGGCGAAAGCCGGCTTCCTCGCTCCGGAAGTTCGCGCCCTGGCCACCGGTCTTCAGCTCACGCCACTGCTCCGCACGGGGGGCATTTGGCGGGACGTGCCCGGGGCAGAGGTGGCGGCCACCTTGGGGCGGATCGTGTCAGCCCTGCCCGGCGTGACCCCGCCGGTGCGGCAAATGCTGGCGCGGCGGCTCCAGGCGGCAGGAGGGCTCACCACCGCCCCGGTCGGCGGTGGCATTGCGATGCCTCACCCGAGCACGCGGGTGGCGCTGGGACGCGACGCCGGCGTGGTGGCGTTGATTCTTCTGCGCGACGCGCTGCCGCTGACCGAGCCGGCTCCGGACGGGGTGCCGGTCACACGGCTGGTGTTTTTCATCGCACCGACTCCGCGGCTTCACCTGGATTTGCTGGCGCGGCTGAGCCGGGCGGTGGCCCGCGGCCCGTTTCGGGAGGCGCTGCTGCGCGGAGCCGCCGCCGCCGAGATTTTCCGCGCCTTGGACGCTGCGGAAGCGAGCGCCGGGTCAGCCACCAAGCCCGCCTCTCCTGTTCGATGAACCCGGGACCGTTCTTGCTTCTGGCTCTGCTGGCGCTGGCGGCGGGAGGCGTCGGCGGCCTGCGTTTCCCACGCGCCTGGCTGGGGTTCAGCCTGATCGGCGCGCTGGCCGGCCTTGCGGCGGCGCTGGGGGTCTTGCTGGGTGCGCCCGACTGGGAGTGGCGAGGCGTCTGGCGTCTCGGCGGCGATGCCATTCACCTGCGCCTGGACGGCGTGAGCGCGCTGTTCCTGGTCCTGCTCAGCGTGGTGTCCGGTTTGGGTGCCCTCTATGCCCGCGAGTATTGGTCGGATGCCGGAAATCCTTCGTCCGCGCCGCGCGGCCGGGCGTGGTGGAGCGTGCTGACGTTGAGCATGGGGCTGGTCCTGCTGGCGGCGAACGGCCTGCACTTCCTGATCGCATGGGAATTGTTCGCGGTCAGTGCGTTCTTCCTCATCACCCTCGACGCCCGAGGGCGGGCCACCCGGGCAGCCGGCTGGCTTTACCTGGCCGCTTCCCACGCCGGCACCCTGGTGCTCTTCGCGTTTTTCGGCCTGCTCGCGGCCCGGACGGGAAGCTGGGATCTGGGGCCGATGCAGGATCAACCCGCGCTGGCGTCGCTGCTGTGGCTGGCGCTGGTGGGATTCGGGGTAAAGGCCGGCGTGTTCCCGTTGCACATCTGGTTGCCGTCCGCCCACGCCAACGCGCCCAGCCATGTTTCCGCGCTGATGTCCGGGGTGGCGATCAAGATGGGTATTTACGGTCTGGTGCGCTTCAGCGGCTGGCTGCCCGCGCCGCGCGGGGCGGCCTGGGCGCTGATGGGATTCGGCGCGGCCAGTGCGGTGCTCGGCATCGCCTTCGCCCTGGCGCAATCCGATCTGAAGCGCCTGCTGGCCTACTGCTCGGTCGAGAATGTCGGCTTGATCGCCGCCGGCTTGGGTGGGGCCTTGCTCGCGGGCGCCGGGAACGAAGCCGCCGGGGGCAACCTGCTGCTGGCCGGGGCACTGCTGCATGTCTGGAATCACGGCGCGTTCAAGGCCCTCCTCTTCTTCGGGGCTGGCGCCGTGCTGCACGCCACGGGCACCCGCGAGATGAACCGCCTTGGCGGTCTTTGGCGCGCGATGCCCTGGACGGCCAGCCTGTTCGCCCTGGGTTCGCTGGCCGTAGCGGGATTGCCCCCCCTCAACGGCTTCGTCAGCGAGTGGCTGATCTATCTCGGCTTGTTCGACGCCGCAGCCAGCCGGGGCGAAGCTGCCGGGCCGGCGGGCCTGACGGCGATCCTGATCGCCACCGCCGGGGCGCTGGCCCTGGCGACCTTCATCAAAGCATCGGCCCTGGTCTTCCTCGGAGCCGGCCGGACGCCAGCAACGCGGCACGCCCACGAATGCGGCGCTTTGATGCGCGGTCCGATGCTCTTCCTCGGCACGACGTGTGTGTTTTTGGGGCTCGGTCCGCTCGCCGTCTGGCCGGCGATTGCTCGCGCGGCCGCGAGCTGGGGGGGCGCGCTTTCGCCGGTCGGTGAACCTCCGGACGCCCTGGCGATGCTCGGCCGGGCGCAACGGGTCCTGGCCGTTGGGGCCGTGGTAGCCGGGGGCGCGCTGTGGCATCGGGTGCATTCCGGGCGGCACCGTCGCGACGTGACCTGGGATTGCGGTTATGCCGCTCCCACCGCGCGGATGCAGTATGTGAGCGGATCGTTTGCCGGGATCGTCTCCGGTTGGTTCACCAGGATCCTCCGGCCTGCGCGGACCCTCCGCCGGCCGCGCGGCCTCTTTCCCGCCAAAGCTTTCCACCTCGAGCGGGTGCCGGAAACGGTGCTCGAACGGGTTCTCGGGCCGGTCGCCGCGGTTTTCGTACGGGCGTCCAACGCCGTTCGGCGGCTGCAGCACGGGCGCCTGTCCTTTTACATCCTGTACGTGGCGGCCGGTTTGGTGGCCGTGGGAACGTTTGTCTGGGTGGGATCGTTGCGATGATGAACCCCGTTTCGGAAATGCCGCTCCGGCTGGCGGTCTGGCTGCTCCTCGCGCCGCTGCTGCCGGGCATTGTCAACAAGGTGAAGGCGTGGGTGGCGGGGCGGCGCGGGCCGCCGGTGCTGCAACTGTATTTCGACCTGGCCAAACTCTGGCGCAAGGGTGTGGTGGTGAGCACGCTCGCGTCGCCGGGATTCCTCCTGGGTCCGGCGGTGGCGTGGGTCGCGGTCGTGGGGGCCGCCCTGCTCATGCCACTGGGGCCGTCGCTCGCGGGGGCGGGTTTTCGCGGTGACTTCCTGGTGTTGATCTATCTGCTGGCGCTCGCTCGATTCTGCACGGCGTGGGCGGCGATGGAGACGGGATCGGCTTTCGAGGGGATGGGCGCGGCGCGCGAGGTGAGTTATGCGGTCCTGGCGGAAGCGGCGATCATTGCCGCCGTGCTGTCCTTGGGCGTCCAGACGGGCAGCCTGTCGTTGAGCACCATGCTCGCGCCGGCGGCCGGAGCCGGCGCGGCGCTGCTGGCGGCGGGGCTTTTCGTAGTGTTGCTCGCGGAGAACTGCCGCGTGCCGTTCGATGATCCGAACACCCACCTCGAACTGACCATGATCCACGAGGTGATGGTGTTGGACCACAGCGGGCCGCCCCTGGCCGCGATCCTGCACGGGGCGTCGGTCAAGCTGCTCCTTTTCTCGGTCCTCCTGGTGCAGGCGGTGTTGCCGATTGGTCAGTTCGCGCCGTGGGCAGGCGCGGGCGTGCTGGCGGCGGGCGTCCTCGGGGTCACGGTCGGCGTGGGGTTCGTGGAGTCCCTGCTGGCGCGGCTGGCGTTTCGCCGGGTGCCGTTGCTGCTGACGACGGCCTTTTTGCTGTGCCTGTTCGCGCTGCTGGTAGCGTGGAAAGGCGGTCCGTCATGAACGAGGGAACCTTGAATTTGCTGGTGGGGCTGGCGATGGGCTTGAACCTGCTCGCCCTGGGGAGCAGCCGGCTGCCGGCGCTGATCCGCACGGTGGCCGCCCAGGGTGTGGTGCTGGGGGTGATGCCCCTGTTGATCGAGCACGAGACGCTGGACTGGCGGGTGGCCGCGGTGGCGGTGGCCACCATCGCGGGCAAGGGCGTGGTGATCCCCTGGTTGCTCCGCCGGGCCATGCGAGCCGCCAACATCGAACGCGAGATCGAGCCGTTCGTGGGCTATGTGCCGTCCCTGCTGCTCGGTGCCGGCGGCACCATCGCGGCCGTGGGGCTGGCCCGGGCGTTGCCCTTGCTGCCGGCGCACAGCGGGTCGCTGCTGGTACCGGGCGCGATGGCCTCGGTGTTGACGGGTTTCCTGCTCCTGATCGGCCGCGTCAAGGCCATCTCCCAGGTGTGCGGCTACCTGATCTTGGAGAACGGCATTTACCTCTTCGGCCTGCTGCTGATCCACTCGACGCCGCTGCTGGTCGAGTCGGGCATCCTGCTCGATGTGACCGTCGGCGTCTTCGTCATCGGCATCATCGTGGATCGCATCCAACGCGCGTTTGATTCACTCGACACCCGCAAACTCACCACCCTCCGCGAATGATCTCTCTGTGCCTCATCCTGGTCCCGCTGGCGGGGGCGCTGCTGGCCGCCGCCTGGCGGGAGGATCGGACCCGCCCACTCTGGCTGCCAATCTTCGGCGTGATTCACGCCGGGCTGGCGGCGGCGTTGTTTTTCAACCCGCCCGCCGTGGCGGCTGAAAGCTGGTTCGGTTTTGATCCACTGGCCCGGGCGGTGTTGCCCGCGGTCTCACTGCTGTTCCTGGTGTGCTCGGCCTACGCGGTGCCGTACCTGCGGCTTCGCGCCGAGCGGCCCAACCGCGTCTTCGTCGCACTGCTGCTGACGGTGCTGGGACTGCTCAGTGCCGGCCACCAGGCGCGACATCTGGGCTTGCTCTGGGTGGCCACCGAGGCGGTGACGCTCGCGGCCGTGCCACTGCTGCACTTCAACGGCACCGCCCGCGCGTTCGAGGCGACGTGGAAATACCTGCTGGTCGGCGGCACGGGCATCGCCCTGTCGTTGCTGGGCTCGTTCTGCCTCGGCTACGCGTCGTTGCATGGCGGCGGACGCGGGGATCTTACCTTCGCCGCGCTGACCGCGCAGGGTGCCGGATTGTCCCGGCCGTGGGTGCTGACGGCGTGGGTGTTGTTGCTGGTGGGCTACGGAACCAAGATGGGACTCGCCCCGATGCACACCTGGAAGCCGGACGCTTACGGGCAGGCCCCCGGAATTGTGGGCGCGTTGCTGGCCGGCGGGGTCACCACGGTGGCCTTTACGGCGATCCTGCGGGTTCGGTCGGTCGTCGGGGCGGCCGGCGAAGGCCCAGTGGCGGACCGCACGCTGTTGTTGCTCGGGCTGTTCTCGATGGGAGTGGCCGCGCTGTTTCTGCTGGGCACGCGCGACTTCAAGCGGATGCTGGCCTACTCGAGCGTCGAGCACATGGGCATCCTGGGACTGGGCACGGCGCTGGGCGGTCCCGGCGTCGCCGCCGCGCTGTTTCACGTGTGGAGCAACGGGCTGACCAAGGGCGTGCTGTTTCTGAGCGCGGGGAATCTCCACCGGGCGGCCGGGGAGCCGACGATGGACGCCGCGCGCGGGATGGCACGGCTGACCCCGCGCTCGGCGGCGATCTTTGTGGCGGGGATGTTCGCCATCACCGCGCTGCCCCCGTTTGCACCGTTCTTCAGCGAATTGCAGGTCGTCCGCGCAGGCCTCGCCGCGGGGCACGGGCTGGCGGTCGCCGCGTTTCTCGGCTGTCTCCTTCTCGCCTTCCTCGGGCTGACCCGGGTGGTGTTTGGCATCGTGGACGGACGCCCCCGCCCCGCCAGGGTTCACCACGCGCGGCGTTTCCGCGAGACCGCGGCCGTGATTGCGCCTCCGCTGGTCCTGCTGGGCCTGTCGCTGGCGCTGGGTTTGTTCACGCCGGCGATTCTCCGGGAATCGTGGCTGGCGGCCGTCCGGCAACTCTTTCCGACGCCATGAGTGCTGCAACGCCCTTTGCCCTGCTCAGCAACGCCACCGGTCTGCCGTGGACGGCCGTGCCGGAGTGGCCGGTGGATGACTTCGTTCGCACCACTGCGGGCGAGCTCTCCCGCGGCGCGCGTTTGTGCGCGTGGTTCGGCGTACCGGAAGGCCGGGCCCTGCGCCTGGTGGCGGTGCTGGCGTTTGACGCCGACAACGCGCTGGGGGTCGCTCGCAGCGAACCTTTCGTGGATGGCTACCCCGCGCTCACGCCCGCCCATACGCAGGCGCATTTGTTCGAGCGCGAAGTCTGGGAGCAGCATGGCGTGGTGCCGGCAGGCCACCCGTGGCTCAAGCCCGTCCGCCGGCCGAACGAGGCGGGGAACGCACCGGCCAACGGCGAGTTCTTCCGGGTTGAGGGCAGCGAGATTCACGAGGTCGCCGTTGGCCCGGTCCACGCGGGCATCATCGAGCCGGGCCACTTCCGCTTCCAATGCGCCGGCGAGGAAGTGCTGCACCTGGAGATCGCCCTCGGCTACCAGCACCGCGGGATCGAGGAGGCGCTCGCCGGTGGTCCGCATCGCGCGACGGTGGCGCAGATGGAGACCGTGGCGGGCGACACCACCATCGCCCACGCGACCGCCCACGCGACGGTGATGGAGGCGCTGGCGGGCACCGAGGCCCCGTTGCGGGCGCAGTGGCTGCGGGTGATCGCGTTGGAGCTGGAACGGCTCGCCAACCACACCGGCGACATCGGCGCGCTGGCGGGCGACGTGGCGTTTCTGCCCCCCCAGTCGGCCTGCGGCAAGATTCGCGGCGACTACCTGAACCTAACCGCGCTGCTCTGCGGCAACCGGTTCGGGCGGGGCCTCGTTCGTCCCGGTGGCTGCCGCCACGACCTCGAGGCCAGCCGCGCCCGCCAACTGGCCGAACGACTGGTGGTGGCCCTGGCGGACACCGAGCAGGCGGTGGCGTGGTTTTGGGACGCCGCTTCGGTGCGGGCGCGGTTTGAAAACGTGGGCGTGGTGTTTCCCCAGCAGGCGGCGGAGATCGGTCTCGTGGGGCCGGCCGCGCGCGCGTGCGGGTTGGTGCGTGACGTGCGATACGATCACCCGGCGGGGTGGCACCGTTTCGCCCAGGCACCGGTGGCGGTCTGGCCGGGTGGTGACGTGTTCGCCCGGGCGCGGATTCGCTCGCTGGAGATCCAGCGGTCCGGCGCCTTGCTGCGCGAGCAACTGGCCTTGCCGCCTGACGGCCCGACCCGCGAGGAACTGCCGCCGCCGGCGCCGGAGACGCTGGCGGTGGCGCTGGTCGAAGGCTGGCGCGGCGAGGTGTGCCACGTGGCCCTCACCGATGCCACCGGGCGGTTTCGCCGGTACAAGATCGTGGACCCGTCGTTTCACAACTGGACGGGGCTGGCGCTGGCGCTGCGCGGCACCGCCATCTCGGATTTCCCGATCTGCAACAAGAGTTTTAACCTGTCCTATTGCGGGTTCGACCTCTGAACCGGCGCGCTCCCATGTTTGTTCTCGACACCCTCCGGCATCGGTTGCGACGCGGCTGCGAAACGATGGCCTTTCCGGACGGCCCGCCACCGGCCCTGCCCGATCGCCACGGCGGCGCGCTGCGGGTGGATGCCCAAAAGTGCGATGCCGGCTGCTCAGCCTGCGTGTCGGTGTGCCCGACCGGAGCCATCGAACGTCCCGCGTCGGAATCGGTGGCGCTGGATCTGGGGCGCTGCATCTTTTGCTCGGCCTGCGTCGAGATCTGCCCCACCCGCGCGATCACCCACACCGGTGACCACCGGATGGCGGTCCGGCGTCGCGAGGATCTGCTGCTCGGGGGGAAGGACGGAGAAACCGTGCGGCTGGCGGCCGCGCTGGACGAGCAGTTGCGTCGGCTGTTCGGGCGCTCTTTGAAGCTCCGGCAGGTTTCGGCCGGCGGCTGCAACGCTTGTGAGGCGGACACGAACGTGCTGGGCACGATCGGTTGGGACCTTGGGCGCTTCGGCATCCAGTTCGTCGCTTCGCCCCGCCATGCGGACGGACTCCTGATCACGGGGCCGGTGACCCGCGGCATGGAGCTCGCGCTGCGAAAGACCTACGACGCCGTGGCGGAACCCAGGATCGTGATCGCGGTGGGCGCGTGCGCGATTGCAGGCGGACCGTTCGTGGGGCATCCCCAGCATCACCAGGGCGCGTCCGCGGTGGTGCCGGTGGACCTTCTCATCCCCGGCTGTCCTCCGCATCCGCTGACGATTCTCGACGGTCTGCTGCGCCTCCTCGGGCGACTGGATCCGTCGCGCGCCCGGTGAACTCTACGCCGTCCGCGGCGGTCACTGTCGGCCGTTCGGAACGGGAAAGCCCCGGTCGCGCATCAGCGCGGCGATGCCGGCGTCGCGGCCCCGGAAGGCGCGGTAGGCTTCAGCCGGATCCACGGTGTTGCCCTTCGAGAGGATGTGCTCGCGGAATTTGGCGGCCACCGTTTTGTCATACAAGCCCCCCGCTTCCTCGAAGGCTTCCGCCGCGTCGGCGGTGAGCGTGTCCGCCCAAAGGTAGCTGTAATAGCCGGCCGAGTAGCCCTCGTCACCGAAGATGTGCGCGAATTGCGGCATCCGATGCCGCATGACGATCTCCGACGGCATGCCGAGCCGGGCCAATTCCTCGCGCTCGAACGTGGCCGGATCAATCGTCCGCTCGGCAGCCAGATGCGCCTTCATGTCCACCAGGCCGCTGGCGAGGAACTCGGTGGTGGCAAAGCCCTGGTTGAATTTGGCGGCCTGCTTGATGCGCTCGACGAGGGCGGACGGCATCGGCTGCCCGGTTCGAAAATGGCGGGCGAACCGGTTCAACACCTCGGGCGTCGGCAGCCAGCGCTCGAGAATCTGGGAGGGTAGCTCGACGTAGTCGCGCGGCACGCTGGTGCCCGAAAGCGACGGATAGTTCACATCCGAACACAAGCCGTGCAGGGCGTGGCCGAATTCGTGGAAGAGCGTGCGGGCGTCGTCCCAGGAGACGAGCACGGGCTCGCCCGGAGCCGGCTTCATGAAGTTCGAGTTGTTCGAGACCAGGGTGGTGATGTCGCGCTCGAACCGCTCCTGGTTGCGATAAGCATTCATCCAGGCCCCGGACCGCTTGCCCGGCCGGGCGTAGGGGTCGAAGTAAAAGAGCCCAACGTGCCGGCCGGTGGCGCTTTTCACCTCCCAGACGCTGACGTCCGGGTGGTTCACCGGCACGCCCGCCGCCGCCACGAAGTGGAATCCCCACAACTCGCCGGCCACCCAGAACATCGCGTCCCGAAGCTTGTCGAGTTGGAGGTAGGGTTTGATCTCATTCTCGTCGAGGTCGTACTTCGCCTTGCGAACCTTTTCGGCGTAGAAGCGATAATCCCACGGCTCGATCTTGATGCCCGGCGTTTCGGCGTCGGCGATCTTCTGCATGGCGGCGACTTCCTCGCGCACGCGGGCGACGGCCGGCGGCCAGACCGCCTCCATCAGTTCGAGGGCGCGCTCGGGCGTACGGGCCATCTGGTTTTCGAGGCGCCAGTGGGCGTGAGTGGCGTAGCCCAGCAGTTTGGCGCGCTCGGCTCGGAGCCGGAGCATCTCGGTGATGAGCGGTTTGTTGTCGCGCTCGCCGGGATGATCGCCGCGGGAGATGAAGTGGCGCCAGACCTGCTCGCGCAGGTGGCGCCGATCCGAGTACGTCAGGAACGGCTCCACGCTGGACCGGGTGTTGGCAATCACCCATTTGCCCTGCTGCCCGCGGCGCTCTGCCTCCGCGGCGGCGGCCGCGCGGAAGGACTCCGGCAGGCCGGCGAGGTCAGCGGGGTCGGTGATGACGGTGGCATACCCCTCCTCGTCTGCGAGGAGGTTCTGGCTGAAGGTGGTGTAGAGAGTCGCAAGGCGTTGATTGATGGCGGCCACACGCGCTTTGCCGGCGGCGTCCAACTTCGCCCCGGCGCGCACGAAGTTGGTGTAGTGAAGCCAGACCAGCCGTTGCTCTTCCGGAGTGAGCCTCGTCCGGCCAGGCGACTCGTACACGGCCTCAACGCGGCGGAACAGTTGCTCGTTTTGGAACACTTCGTCCCGCAAGGCAGCTAGTTGCGGCTCCATCTCCTGCTCGACCGCGCGAAACTCGGGCGAGGACAGGGTCGAACCCCAGATCCCATACACCGCCTGCACGCGGTCCAGCATCCGGCCCGACCGCTCCAGGGCAGCAATGGTGTTCTCGAAGGAAGGCGGCGCCGGATTTTCGGCAATCGCCCGGACCTCCGCGCGATAGGCGGCCATCGCGGCGGCGAAAGCCGGCTTGAAGTGCTCCACCCGCACGCGGTCCAGCGGCGGCACGCCGCCAAACGGCCCCTGCCACTCGGCGGTCAGCACGTTACCTTCCGCCGCGCCAGCGGCTGGGACAGACGAGGCAACCATCAGGGCGGCAGCGGCGGAAGTGACCTGGGTCATGCAGCGACGAAGAAGCGCGCCACGCGCGCCTCGGTTGGGATCAGAAACGAGTTGATTCACGGTTTAACGGGGGCGTCGGCTTTGCGTGCGCGCAAGAATCCGCGCTCGCCGCCCCACCTTTCGGCGGGCAGGGTATTGCGGCGAACGGACGAGTCAAACCCGCCGGGGAAAATGATCGCAACGTTCCACAGACCCGCCCCGTTGGGAGGCAATGCGTCAGTCAACGGCTGCGCCGCTCGCCACCGCCAGCCGACGGACCACGCCGCGCCCGCCAATCGCGTGGCGGATGATTTCGTCCGCGCGCGCCGCCGAGTCGGCGTTCGCGTACACGCGGAATTCCGGGGCGTTGCCGGAAGGCCGGAGATGGATCACATCGCCGTTCGCGAAACCGATCCGGGCGCCGTCGAGATAGTCCACCCACGCCACTGGTCCAAAGCCCGCCGAGACTGGAAACAGTTCGGCGATGCTCCGGCGGTACTCGCCATAGGGCCGCGCCTCCCGGTCTTCGTCGGGCAGTTCCCAGCTTGCTCCGTCCGCGGCTTCCACCATGACCTTGCCGGGCGCAAAGACCACACGATGCGTATTCGGCCGGGGTGCCGCGACCCGGGCCATGATCGCGGCCGAAGCCTCGCGGGGGCAGGGGCGCAGCAGGTCGGACCGGCCAAACCGCGGAGGCAGTTGGGCAAACAGCGCGGCCAACGGCACGCCCCGGGTGAGCGACGCGTACAGCGTCGTCAGGATGGGCAGGAAAGCATCGCGCGTGGGCAGAGCGCCAAGCTCGCCGCCGCCCGGGATGCGCAGGGGGCGGGCAGTGAGGAATCCTCCGTTCGCTTCCCAACCCACCTCGCGCAGGGCCGAGATGACGTACGGCGAACCGATCCTCGTCTTCGTCACGACCACGCCGCGCGAGCTCAGAAAGCGTTCGACCGCGTCATTGGTATTGATCGGGACGGCTATGTGCCGCGCGCCAAGAAAGTCGGCCACCACCGCGCCGAGCAGGTCGCCGCTGAAAAACCGCACCCGACCCGCTTCCACGCCCAGCACCAGCGGCCGGTCGCTGTCGCCGTCGGTCGAGACCACCGCGGCGACCGCGGGTCCGCCGTGCCGGTCCACAAGCTGTTGCAGTTCCGCCAGCAGCCGCGGGCTGATCGCCTCCGTGTCAATCGGGAGGAACGTTTCGCTCCGCCCGGCCACCACGACCTCGGCGCCCAGGGTGCGCAGGACTTCAGCGAGCAGGTCGCGGCCCACCGCCGAATGCTGGAAGACCAGCACTCGGTGACCCCGGAGACGATCCGCCGGAAAGGCGCGCAGGTAGCGGGCGAGATACTCATCGGCCCCGGCCGGATCGGGCGCGGGCAGTGGACCCGTCGCGCCCGGCTTCAGCATTCCGTCCCGATCAAACGGACTTTCGGCGGCCGGCTGGCCGTAGAGTTCCGCCCGTGCAGCCGCCACGGCTTGGAGGATGGGCGCCTCGTCGGACTTCAACACCTCGCCGGCGGACTTGTTGAATTTGATGCCGTTGCGGTCGAACGGAATGTGGCTGCCGGTCACCATGACGCTGGCCTGACCTCGTGACACGGCGAAGGCCATCAGCGCCGGGGTGGGAATCCGCCCGAGATACCGCACGCGCATCCCGCCGTACTCGATGGCCCACCGCACCGCTTGGAGGATCGCCCCGCGACCGCCCTGCTCCGGCACCCGCTCGGCGGTGCTGGGCCGCAGGTCGCCCGCCAGACACACGGTGGCGTCCGGGCGAAGGTCGCCAGTGGCAACGGCGAACCGCAGAAAGCCCAGCGTGTTGATGGCGGCCTCGAGCTGCGTCAGGTCGCGCACCAACCCACGCAGACCGCTGGTGCCGAAGGCCAGTCCGACCGGTGAGTAGCTGAGCGTTTCGCGAAGTGTCACGGTGCGAGTTTCGTCCGGACGACTGGTCGGTGACAAGTCGGCGCCAACCCCGGGGAAACTTTCAGTCGCTGCCCAGCATTCCCCACAGGACACCTCCCAAACCGATCGCGATGGCTGATCGGGCCAGCCACTTGCCCCGACCGTCAATCTCCGGGCGCCAGGACTTCGCTTCGCCCACGATGCCCGTCATCAGCGACAGCAGTCCGAGGAGAAAACTCGCCGGGTTGCCGCGCCAGTGGAACGAATAGGCCGAAATCACCGTGAGCCCGGCGAAGAAGGCCCCCACCCACGCCCAGTCATTCCAATCGCCGAGCAGCGGCCGCGGCCGGCGGCCCGGCCCGGCCGGCGACGTTCGCGGACCGCTCCCCGACGAGGGAATCGGCGGCGGCAGCGGCACGGGCCGACGCGACCGGGTGGTGCCGGACCGCGCGCCGGGCAACGAAGGTGAGGCCTTGGGCGGCGGACGCAGATGCTCGCCGGCCTTCACCGCCTCGGGCGAGGGAAAGGGATCGCGACCGCCCAGCAACTGGGCGCGGGCGCACCAGGGACATTCCGACAGGTGATCGCCATAGACGTGCTGCGCGTTGGCCCAGCATGAGACCAGGTGAGACTCCGCTTCCTCGATCATCCATTGCCAGCTCTGCGGATCCGGCCGGAGGGAGGGGCGAAAGTGGCCGTCGAGAAAGCACCGTTGAAACAGGTCGCGCAGACCCGGGAAAAGGAGCTGATACGGCGGCGCGCTGGGCGCCGGCGCGTAGGGCACGCGTGGATGCCCCGCGAACGCAAAATGGCCCGCGGCGATTCGTTGTTCGAGCGGTGGCGGGTCGCCCCGTCCCTGGAACACGCCGGCGAATGGATGCGTGCCTTCCATGAGCAGTTGAAACAAAAGCACCGCCAGCCCGAACCGGTCGTGTTCCGGCGCGCGGTCCACGTCCGGGAAGCGTTTGTCCTGCAGCTCCGGCGGCGTGTATTCGGGCTTGCCCACGCGACAGCGGTACGTCCTCCCCGCCTCCGCATCCCAGACTTGGAACGAGTCGGTATCCACCAGCGTCACCAGCGCCGTCTCGGCGACGAGCACGTTGGACTCGTTCAGGTCGCCGACCACGTAGCCGCGCTCGTGAATGGCCCGGAGGGCCGTGGCCAGGTTGCGGGCCGTGCGGTGCAGGTAGAAGGAATTGAACAGCGGACACTTCTCCCGCCGGGTCCGCGGATGGGCAAACTCGCCAATCGGCCGCATCCCAACCACCCGCGGCATGAGAAAACCCACCAGATAATCCGCCCGCCCGGGCAGGTGCAACAGGTCGCAGGGCCAGGCGATCGAGTGGTGGCTCTGGCCCGCCATCGGGTCCGAAGGCGGGTTGGCGTGCATCACGCGCACCTTGCGATTCCGCTCGAGCGTCGGTTTGTGCCAGATTTTCGCGACGAGCGACTCGTCGCGTGGCCAGATGAAAATGCGCGCCTCGCCGCCAGCCCCCAGCTTGTGGCGGTCGTCGAGCGCCACGACTTCGCCGGTGGATGACCGTTGAAAGCGCACGGCCGGTCCTAGCTCGTCAACGCCGCCCTGACCGCCAGCAGCAGCGTCAAGTCATCGTCCGTCCGCTCCGTAATCCGGGGCGACCGCAGGAACGCCTCCAGTTGCCGCCCCGCGGATTCGACCGCCACGGTGCCTTCGACGAACTGCAGCAGGGGCCGGAAAAAGGGCGCATGCGGCGTGGCCTCCGGAAACTTCATCGCCAGCATCTGGAGGCCGTCGGAGAAAAGCGCCGCGCGGGTGAAGACGCCGCGGCGAACTTCCAACTGCGGCCTCTCGAGCGCGTCCTCCGCCGTCAGAAACACGGTCTCGTTGATGTACTCGGACTGGCCCGGGCGGGTGACGGCCGTCAGTTCGCCCGCGGCGTCGCCAACCACGAAGCCCCCGTCGCCGACCTGTGCGCCCGCCACCACGTCCGGCTCGCACACCGCTAGCAGCAGCGTCGTGGCCAGTTCGCGCGGCCGCACGTCGCGCTCCTTGGCGGCCACGACCACCGCCGCCCGGGCCGCCGCCAAAGCCTCCCGCAGCAGCGCCCGCCAGTCGTCGTCCGACCGTGAACGTGGCTCGCTGAGCAGCGCCTGCCGCAAAAAGTTCGCCGCGGTGGTCACCGCCGTTTCAGCGCCGACCTCGGCGTAGGTGGCGGAGCCGGCGCCGTCCGCCAACGCCACCATCAGACGCTGCGGACCCACCAGTTCCCAGCGGAGCCGGTCCTGACACGTTTGATGGGTCTTCACGTGGCTGGTGCCGACCACCGATGCGCCCACGGCGCGCCAGAACGGCGGTGCCGGGACACTCATCGCCGTGGCCGGCGGCTTCGCCGGGGTCGCACCAACTTGCGCAGCCGGGCGGTGGTCTCGTCGCGGTCGAGTCTGCTGGCCGCGACGTCGAAGACCAGTGCCTCCCATGCCTCGGTGTCCAACGTGACTTCTGGCAAACAATCGTTCTGTTCGAGAAACACCAAGCAGACGGCCAGTGCGGTTCGCTTGTTGCCGTCGAGGAACGGGTGATTGCGACAGAGGTAGAACAAGTAGGCCGCCCCAATCTCGAGGGGGTCCGTGATCAAAGGCATGCCCATCATGGTGGCCTGCGGTGCGGCCACCGCGGATTCGAGCAGCGCTTCGTCGCGAATACCTTCAGCACCCCCATAGGCCGCGAGGACTTCCGTGTGGATCGCCTTCACCGCGGCGACCGTCAGATGCGCAATGGACGCCTTCACGCGAGACGGCGGAACAACTCCGCGTTGGCGCGAATCAGACGTCGCGCCGACTTGGCCGCGGCGGCGGCATCAATGGCTGGCCGCACCGGCGTGAGGGTAATGGTGCCACCCTCGTGGACGGTCAGGTTCACCTGGTCTCCGGCCTTGAGCCGGGCGAGGTCCAGCACCGCCGCGTCGAGGATCAGCCCCTGGGAATTGCCAACTTTGGTGATGGTCTTGATCATGCGGTCAAACTATGTTTGACGAAGCTGGCGTGGCAAGCCCGGACTTCGCTGCGTCGGTCTGAGCGCGGCGGCTCAACACCGGAACCACCTGCCCGGAGCCTGCGCCCTCACCATCCAGCAAGGCGGCTGGCACCGGGCGGGCTCGCCGTCCAGGCCCGCTTGCCTAGGGCGGTCCGCCAGAACTCCGACCGCAGGTGGTCCGGCGCAGCGGTCCGCCTCACGGGTTGTCCGTGTTGCCTCATTCTTTCGATAAGAGGTAGGGAGCGCGGTCGAACCGGTCCCCTCTCCCGCCGCTCCGGACGGGGATCGCCCGGTTACCAGCGGGTTTGGCCCGCCGCGACCGGCTTCGTCTTTCGCTTGCAGACGCGCCCAGCCACGCCGATCGAACCGAGTTCACGGCGGCTCCGCACACGGCAAGCCTGGGTTGCGGACTGGCCGCTCTCGTTCCGGTGATCTCCACCCCGCCTTGCGGCGACGCCGTTCCGGTTCGATACCGCGCGACTCTTCGCCGTGCCAGGGGGGACTTGCACCGCCCGATTCTCCCACCCTCTCAAGCGCACGAGCGGCGGCTCAACCGAGCACCGCCATCTGATCCCGTGCCCCCTTCGTGCGTTTCGTGGCTGCCTCCGATTTTTCGCATCAGGGCTGCAACCGTGCGTGCTTGTGAATCCGCCCATCCTTCATCACCACCACCAGGCGCCGCTCCGGCTCCGTCAACACCCCGATGTCCTCGAGCGGATTCCCGTCCACCAGCAGCAGGTCCGCCAGCGCACCTTCCTCCACCACGCCCAGCCTGCCCGGGTAAGGATTGCGCGGGCCGGAGAGCGCCAGCAGTTCCGCGTTGCGCGACGTGGCCATGATCAGCGCCTCGGCGGGTGAATACCAGTTTGTCAGCCGCGCCAGCGCCAGCAGTTGCTCCCGCGCCGCGTTCGCGTTGAACAGCACGTCCGAACCCCACGCCACCGGGATGCCGAACTGCTTCGCCCAGCGGTAGGCGTTGTCCGTTCCCTTCGCCACCTCGAGCTGCTTGAGCCGGTCCGGCGAGCCTTCCGGGAACGCGCTGGGCCGGTCCAGCGTGAAAGTTTGCAGGCACAGCCAAACGCCCTTCTCCCCCAGCAGCCGCGCCGTCGCCTCGTCCATCAACTGCCCGTGCTCGACACATTTGACTCCCGCCTCCACCGCCTGCCGGATGGCCCGCGGCGTGTAGGCATGGACCGTGACGTAGGTGCCCCAGTTCGCCGCCGCTTCCACCCCCGCGCGCAGCTCGGGCACCGTGTATTGCGTCACATCCAGCGGGTCGTAATGCGACGCCGCCCCACCACCCGCCATCAGCTTGATCTGGCTGGCCCCGAGCGCGAGTTGTTCGCGCGTCCGCTGCAACACCTGGTCCGCGCCATCGGCAATCGCCGTCGCGCCGATCCGCTCCCCGTAGCTGAACGAACAACAACCCGCCGGGAAATCCGTCGGCAGCCGAAAATCCCCGTGCCCGCCCGTCTGCGAAATGTGCGCTCCGCTCGGCCAGATGCGCGGCCCGCGCGCCAGCCCCAGATCAATCCCGCGCTTCAACCCGAACACCGGCCCGCCCAGGTCCCGGAAGCTCGTAAACCCGTGCAACAACGCCTCCTCCGCCGCACGCGTCGCCGCCACCGTCACAAACCCCAGGTCCGACGTCAGCAACGCCGCCTGCGACAACGTGGCGAACATGATGTGCGTGTGTGCGTCAATCAGCCCCGGCATCAGCGTGCGCCCCTCGCCTGACACCACCACCGTGTCCGCGCGGCGATCCGTTGGGATGGGCGTGGCGGAGATGCGTTCAATCCGGTTTCCCCGCACCAGCACATGGCGCGGTTCGGAAAGGCGGGCGGTTTGCCCGTCAAAGATGCGGACGTTTTCAAACACTGTGACCGCCTCCGCCGCGGGCGCAGCGACGGGCAGGATCTGAACGGCGGCGAACGCGAGGCGGAAGACCGAGAACTTCATGGCAGCGCCACCATGCGCCCGCCCCGGCTGGGCGGCAAGGTGGGGAGTGTGACAAGCCAGGGATGCCGGAATGGCGGCGAAAGGTCGTCGCCGCTCGCGGTGTTCACGCATGACGGATCACGCGCCACCGCTCCGCAAACCGTGCTCACTCAAACCACCGCCGCACCGGGTGGCTGAAGTGGATATGGGTGGGAGAGCGGGTGAACCGCTCTCCCTACCCCTATCCTATGACGCCGGTCTCCTGACCGGTCCCGGGCCGGCCGGTTGGGCGACGTTGTACCGTGCCGGCAGGAATGCCGGCGCTACAGACCAACGAGAATATCGGCGCTGCGATTCCGCCGCTGACCGGTGCAGGCCACAGACCACACCCTGCGGATTCCTCGTCCGCCGCAGCCGCTGCGGGCGCAGGCGTCCGCACTCCGACGGAGCACATCCGAACACCCAGGGCCGCCTCAGTCCAACGTCAGCAGCGTCAGCCATCCAGAAACGTGTTGATCCTGCGTGACGTTGGCGAAGCGCAAGGGTTTGCCGCGGGGCAGAGGATTTACCACGCGCAACGCGAGGACCGACGCGCCCGGGACGAGGTCCTCCGCTGCCATCGCACATTGGAATTCCCGATCCCCCTCGCCGGGCATCACTTCCCGCAAGCGCCAGCCGGTGGGCCGGGCGCCCAGCACCCGCCCGTCGGACGCCAGTTGCCCGAGTTCCACCACCCAGTCCGCGTAAAAGGGCGCCACGCCGAGATTGCGCAACGTCACCGCAACGGTTTTGCCACCCCCGCGCGCACCCCCCTCAGCGGCTTGGGTCACGTGCAGTTCGTAGCCGAGGCTCCGCGCGGCAGCGAGCGCGCGCTCGCGTTCCGCCGGCTTCAAACGCCGGGAGGTGCTCGAGTCCATCAACCAAGTGATGTGCGTCTCGGCGACGCACCGTGCGAAGTCCTGCCCCTTGGGCGCACAGCCGGCCTCGGTCCACAGACAACGCCAGAGTTCGGGGCGAATCTCGCCACCGATCGGCTGGGTCCGCCATTTGTTCAGGCCTTCCGGCCCGCTGGCCACCAGCCGGGCAAGGAAGAACCAGTCGTCCCCCCTGCGCCCGGTCGGCAGCGTTGCCCAGCCGAAGGAGTCGTCGTGGAAACCGAGGTGGTAACCGGCACTCGGGGTGTAGGCGGCGTCGTTGGTCCCGGCCGGGTAGCGCAGCAGTACCGGAGTGCGGTCGAAGGCGGCGTCATACGCAGTCATTACCTCTTCCTGCACAACTTTGCTGGCCCAGAGATCGCTTCGCGGATGGGTGTGCCACTCACCCCAGGTGCCCAACAGACCGGCCGTGATGTAGCCGATGCGCGGGTCGCCGTCGTAACGTCGGCCCAGCGCCGCGATGAAATTCGTCAGGGCCGCGCGGAGTCGGGGATCCTCGTAGTCCGGCGTCGTAATGAGCGCCGGCGGGAGGGGCTGGGTGTTGGTGTTCGTGTACGTGTAGGTCTTGAGACCGGCCTCCAGCAGGAACTGGGGAATGCCCGTGGGCCAGCCCGGATACTCGAGCCACACACGAAAAATCGTCTGGCAACCGCGGCCGGCCACCTCGTCGAGCAGCTTCTCCAGCGGCGACCAATCAAAAGTGTCCGGCCCGGTCATCAGGGCGCGTAGCGGCACGTAGTTAAACTCGAGCGAGTGCGGGAAGTCGCCGCCACGCCCGGCGTACGGCACGAAGCCCTTGAGCGGGTTGTCGGCGGGCGCGGGAGCGTAGGCCAAGGTGACCGACTTCGCGCGCGCGGCGTTGGTTTGTGCGGCGCCGGCCGGGACCCCGGTCGCAAGAAGGCCCGCGGCCGCGGCCGCCGCGAGACGCGCCCGGTTCATGGCAGTTCCCGGATGCGAAGGTTCTTGAATTCGACGGGCGCGCCCTCGGACTCGAGGCACAGGTAGCCGGTACGCGGCTCGCACTCCGTGCCGCCGGACACCTCCTCGCCGTTGACCCACAGGCGCACCTCGCCGTTGATGGCGCGCACGTAATAGTGGTTCCACTCGGGCGTGCCCTTGCTGAGCTGCTTGCGGGGGAAGCTGCGCTGGCCGCCGGGGGCGACCGGCGGGAACGGCTGCATCTTCGATTTGCCCACAGGGAACACATCGCCGTGGGTCGTGAACCAGTCGGCCTTCTTGCCGCTCTGCTTCTCGTACTGCCCGGTGTAACCGTGATCGAGCACCTGCACCTCGATGCCGCCGGGCGGAAGGTGACCCGGTTGCAGACCGGCGAGTGCCTCGTCGCTGGCCCACAGGAAGACGCCGGAGTTGCCGCCCGACGTCAGGTGCCGCCACATCACGACCAGCTCGAAGTTGGTGAACTTCTGATTCGAGCGCGTGACGCCAATGGGCTGTCCCGTGCAGTGAATGACGCCCTCCTTCTCCGACCACGTGTCGGGCGCGCAATTCACGTTGGTGAAGTCCGCCAGACTCAGCGCCCGCCAGCCGGGGCCTGTGCCGTCAATCGCGGCCTTCGGCAGCGGACCGGCCGCGTCGGCAGCGGTCAACTGGGCCACGCCCATCGCCGCCACGAACGCCAGCAACGGCAACCGCCGGGGAGACAAGGAGGATGTCGTCATGCCGCGAGCGTAACAGCGCCGGGCGGCCTGCCAAGCGCCGCTTCGCTGCCGGTGGCCGGGGCGTCCGTCATCGGGGCACACCACGCGATCCGCTTCCATTTCCCCCTGCCGATGCCGGACCAAGCGGCCGGGCCTCCACGTCGGCCGCCACCGGCAGAATGAGGCTGAACGTGCTTCCCTGTCCCGCGGCGGTTTCGACCGCAATCCCGTGACCAAGTTCGCGGGCAAACTCATAGACCATGTAAAGGCCCAGCCCGGTTCCCCGCCGCGAAGACATCGCTTTCGTGGTGAAGAACGGCTCGAAGATCCGGGCGAGATGCTCCTGAGAAATGCCGCAGCCGGTATCGGCAACCGCGATGGCGACATAAGCGGCGCTGGGCGCTGGCGGGAGCACCGTCCCCGCCGGCGGCACGGTCGCCAGCTCGGCTCGAAGGGTGACCAACCCCGAGCCGCCCATGGCATCGGCCGCATTGAGGATGAGGTTCAGCAACATTTGCTGCAGCCGATCGCGCGCCGTCCTCACGAGCGGCAGTGCGGGACTCACCTCGAGCTTGATGCGCACCTCGCGCTGGAAGCGATCGCCGAGGAGCTTCACGGTTTCGGCGAGCACTTCGCGGACATCGCATTCTGCCGGGGCATGGTCGCTGGCGCGGCCGAAGCCCAACAGCGCTTTCACCACGCCGCTGGCCTGATCCACCACGGTCTTGATGCGCTCGACCCGTGTGAGGACCTTTTACCGGTCGTCCAGGTTGGCTTCGATGATCAGAAGGATCAGCGGCTCAATCGTCCCGCCAACGGTCATTTCAAGGCCAACGGCAGCACGCCCAAGCGCCGCATTCGCGAATTCCGCGTCGAAGGTGACGAGGCGCTTCCCGAGGTCGACCATCCCGGTGTCGAACTGTTCGAGGAAGGCCAGTGGGTCGATGTCATCGGCACC
>CALJWR010000280.1 GCA_937976685.1 uncultured Verrucomicrobiae bacterium | reverse complement strand
CGGCCTCGATCAACTGTTCATCCGACAATGCGGCCAGGTCCTTCCCAGTCAGCGCCGTCGGCTGGTCGGCCCCGATTGTGGTGCCCGCCAGGCCCAGTTGGCGTCCGATGGCCACGGCCGTCCCGGCGTGGTCGCCGGTGATCATTTTCACCTGAATGCCCGCGCGGTGACAGGCCGCCACCGCCTCGATCGCCTCCGGCCGCGGCGGGTCAATCATCCCCTGGAGACCGAGAAACGTGAACTCGCGCGGCAGGTCGCGCGCGTGAATCCGGCTCGTCGCGGCTGGCACTGCTGCGCGCGCGAAGGCCAGCACCCGCAGGCCGGCCGCGGCCAGCCGGGCCACCTCGGCCAGGATGCGCTCGCGGTCGAGTGGGACCGTGTCTCCGCGCAGTGTGACGGCAGACGAGCACCGTTCGAGCACCACCTCGACTGCACCCTTGAGATAGACCCGTTTGCCTCCGGATTCCCGGTCCTCGTGCAGCGTGGCCATGTATTGATGCTGCGACTCGAAGGGAATGGCATCCACCCGCGGCCAGCGGGTGGCGGTGGTGTCCCCGCCCAAACCCGCCTTCCGCGCCGCGACGATCAGGGCCACCTCGGTGGGGTCCCCCTGCGCATCCCAGCGGCCGTCTTTCTGGACAAGCGCGCTGTCGTTGCAGAGCAGCCCCGCAAGGAGGCACTCGGACAAGGCCGGAGCCTCGTCCGGAGCCAGGGGCTTGCCCTCGAACGCCAGGTCGCCCTGTGGCTCATAACCGTTACCGGCCACCTCGACGCGGGCCTCTCCGACCACCACCTGCCGCACTGTCATTTGGTTTTGGGTCAGCGTGCCCGTCTTGTCGGAGCAGATCACCGTGGTGCTGCCGAGGGTCTCCACCGCGGGCAACGTGCGGATGATGGCCCGCCGCCGGGCCATCCGGGCGACGCCGATCGCCAGGGTGACGGTGACTGCCGCCGGCAGACCCTCGGGGATGGAGCCCACGGCCAGCGCGATGGCCGCGGACACGATGTCGTCCAGCGGCTCACGTCGCCACAGGCCCAGGGCGAAGACGATCGCGGCCAGGACGAGGATCGCGACGAGCAGCTTGTGACCAAACGCGGCCATCTTGCGGGTTAATGGCGTTTCCAGGCTCGGCGCCGCTGCGATCATTTCCGAGATGCGTCCGATCTCGGTGTGGTCGCCGGTGTTGACGACCACGCCGCGCCCCTGGCCATAGGTCACGAGTGTCGAGGCGTAAGCCATGTTGGCGCGGTCGGCTAGGGGCGTCTCCGGCGGCAACTCCGCGTCGGCGCTCTTCTCCACGGCGGTGGACTCGCCGGTGAGCGCCGCTTCGGCCACCTGCAGGTCACGGGTGGCGACTAATCGCAGGTCGGCCGGCACCTTGTCGCCGGAGGACAGCAGCACGAGGTCGCCGGGAACCAGTTCGGTCGAGGGCACCCGCACCGTTTTACCGGCGCGGATCACGTTGGTTTCGGTCACCAGGCTTTGGGCCAGCGCCTCGATGGCTCGCTCGGCCTTGGCTTCCTGGAGGTAGCCAATCCACGTGTTGACCAGCACCACCCCGAAAATCACCGCCGCATCCACGTAGCCGGCCATGAGCAGCTTGACGCCACCCGCGGCGAGCAGCAGGTAAATGAGGGGATTGTGGAACTGGGCGAGAAAACGCTGCCACGCGCTGCGACCTTTCCGGGGCGTGAGTTCATTTGGCCCGAACCGCTGTCGCCGATGCTTGATCTCGAAGAGGTCGAGACCCTTCTCCGGGTCGGTTTCGAGAAGTTGGGCCACCTCCGCGGGTGGCAGGTGGTGCCAGTGATGGCCGATTAGTTCGTGCATGGTGTGACCTCCGTTGGACTCAGTGGCCCGCCCGCGCCAGCAAGGCGGTGAGCAGACCAAACAGCAGCAGCCAGACGACTCCGACGACCGGCCAGGCCCGCAAGCGCGACTCCACGTCGGTCACCGCGCTGGCTGCCCTGGCGGCATACGCGGACCAAAGGACTTCGCGCGCAGCAGGTGCCGGATCGCGGCTGCGGCCGGCGTCCGAATCAGCGCTCCGCGGCCGGCGCAGGGTCAACCGCTCCAGCAGGCGTTCGATGACCACCCCCATGTCCCCCGCCGGCAACCAGCGGCTCAAATCACCGGAAAACCAGCGCCGCAGCCGCGCGCCCAGCGCGGCCAGCGCACCGCCAAAAAGCAGCGGCCACAATGCGGACCACAGTTTGTCCGGCGCCAGCTTCGCCGGCAGCAACTCCAGCGCGCCGGGCAACAGCCAGACACCGGCGAGCATGGCTGCCAGCACCCCCAGCCACGGCAGCCACAGGCCGCGCGGGGCTGCCGGTGCGACGTGGCCGGGCCGCGGCCAGACCAGCCACAGATACCGGGCCATTTTCAACGTCGTGCCGGCCGTGGCCAGCGGCAGCAACACGCCCAACGCCAGCGCCCAACCTTCCGGCAGGAAGCCGACGTTTGCCTTGAGGGCGGTTTTGGCCAGCGCCCCGCTGGTCAGCGGTGCCCCGGCCAGGGCCAACGCCGCCAGCAACAACCCCAGACCCGTGAGACTGCGCTGCAGCCGCGTTCGAGCCGCCTGCGCCGGGCCAATGCTCAGGAAGAGCGAACCCTTCGCCAGCGCGTGGTGCGTCGCGTAGATCAGCACCGCCGCCAGGATCTCGGACCACGCCTCCGGTCTTAACGCGGCAATCCCGAGACCGGTCATGATGATGCCCATCTGGCTGATGCTCGAGTAGGCGAGGACGGTTTTCGGATTCGCCTGCGCGACCCCGACCAGCGTGCCCAGAAAGGCCGCGCCGAGCCCGGCGCCGATGAAGGTGATGCCGCAGCCGGGCAGGGGGGCCTCGCCGAACGGCAGAAACCGCATCCAGCCCAGCAGCCCGGCCTTGATCATCGCGCCGCTCAACACTGCGCTGGCTGGCACGGGCGCGGCCGGGTGGGCCAGCGGCAGCCAGAAGTGCAGCGTGAGGGCGCCCGCCTTGATGCCGAAACCGGCCAGCAGCAACGGCAACGCCGGCCGGCTGATCACGCCCCGATGCAGTTCGGCAATCGTCAAGGTATCCCCGGCCACGACCAGAAACACCAGCCCGGTGAGGATCAGCACCTCGCCCATCATCGCCAGCGCGAGGTAGATTCGCCCGGCCCGAAAGGCTTCGGCATCGCCGCGATGGAAAACCAGCCCCGCTGACGCCAGCCCCATCAAGGCGAACGCGGTGTAAAAGGCAGGAACGTCGCCCGCGAGGATGAGCCCGAAGTTGCCGGCCATCGCCAGCAGGAAAAACAGGTAGAAGCGCCCCGGATTCGGATCTTTGGCCAGATAGCCCCGCGCGTACCAGCCGGAGGCCAGGTACAGGACGCTGGTGAACGCGAGAAACACCCGACCGATCGCGTCCAGTTCCAGCACGGGATGGTCGAGCCACGGCAGACTCCACTGCGCCCCGGCGGGGTTGGCCCAGGCGAGCACCAGCGCCGGTGCCGCCGCCAGCGGGGTGGCGCGCTTTACTCCCTCGCGCCACGGTCGCACGCTCAGCAAAAACGCCATCATCGCGGGGGTTGCGACAGCGAGCAGGGACAGGGAAGCGGTCGCGACGTTCATGGCCCGTACTCCCGCGCGGCGATCAATTTCACCCAGGCCAGCGGGCTGAAGGCCGATTCGGCAAACACGCCCGCCCAGATGACCAGCGCTGCTGTCACCAGCGGTGCCGCCAGCAGCATCCAGTGCGTTTCCCACCGGCCGAAGGAATGCTCCGCGGGCCACTTCTCCGGCGGGGGTAGGAACCAGGCGCGATACAGGATTGGCAGAAAATAGGCCGCGTTCAGCAAGCTGCTCGCCGCCAGCACCACGGTCACCCAGTGGTCGCCCGCCGTGACCGCGCCCTTGGACAAATACCACTTGCTCACGTAGCCGGCCAGCGGCGGCACCCCGATCATCCCCAGCGCGGCCACCGTGAAGGCGGCCGTGGTCAGCGGCAGACGCCGGCCCACGCCGTTCATTTCGCTGACCCGATGGATGCCGAGCGTTTCAGCGTAATTCCCCGCGCCAAAGAAGAGCGTGATCTTCAGGAGGCCCTGGTGAACCAGATGCACCAGCCCGCCGATCGCGGCCAGCGGGCCCAGGATGGCCGTGCCCAGCACAATGTACGACACCTGGCTCACCGTCGAGAACGCGAGCCGCTTCTTGAGTTCGTCCTGAAACAACGCGCACACGGAGCCGTACACGATGGTGACGCTCGCCGCGATGGCCAGGGGTGGCAGCACCCCCAACTCCGCCGCATTCTCCGCGCCGTATACGTCGTACACGATGCGCACGATGCCAAAGGCCCCCGCCTTGACCACCGCCACCGCGTGGAGCAGCGAGCTGACCGGCGCGGGCGCGACCATGGCCCGCGGCAGCCAGCCGTGCAGGGGTACGATCGCGGCCTTCACCCCGATGCCAGCCATGAAGAGCAGAAACAGCCATTGAAGTTCACGCCGGTGGCTGACCATCAGCCCCTCAATCGCTCCGCGTTCCTTGAATGGGACCGGCCCCGCCAGGCTGTACAGCCAGGCCACCGCCAGCAGCAGGATCGCCCCGCCCAGCAACGTGTACGTCAAATACACCCGGCCGCCCTGCAGCGCCTTCGCGGTGCCGCGATGCACCACCAGCGGGTAGGTCGAAACCGTGAGCAGCTCGTAAAAGATGAGGAACGTCACCAGGTTGGCCGACAGCGCGATGCCGGTCGTGGCCGTGACACACAGGCTGAAGAAGCCGAAGAACCGGCTGCGATGCGGCGAGTCCTCGAGATAGCCCACCGCGTAAAGCGTCGTCCAGAACCAGAGCACGGTGGACAACGTGACGAACAGCATCGAGTTCGCATCCGCCCCCAACGCGAGCGGCAACCCCGGCAGAAACTCGAAACTCCACGCGTAAGTCTTGCCCAAATAGATGCCCCGCAACAGCGCCACGACCAACACCAGTTTGAGGCCGGCGCCGAGCAGGTTCAGCCACGTGCGCAATCGATGGCTCTCCTCCTTGAGGAAGAAGATGATCAGCCCGGTCAGCAAGGAACTGAACAGCACTCCCAGCAGCGTGAGGCTGAGCACGTTCATGGCCACGGCCCTCCCACCCGGAGCAACTCTGCCAACCAGCTTCCCGCCAGACCCATTCCCACTGCCACCAATGCCAGCGCCAGCGCCGTCCACTCCATGATCGGCGGCACGGGGCGAACCGCTGTGCCCGGGGCCGCCGGAGTGAAAGCACGCGTCATCACCCGCATGATGTAGGCGGCGGCGAGCAGGCTGCCGACGAGGATCACCGCCCCCCCCCACCACTGGCCCTCCCGCAAGCCCGCACTCAACAACAGCCATTTGCCCGCGAACCCGCCGCTCGGCGGCAGCCCGACGAGGCTCACTCCCGCCAGGCCCAGCGCAAACGCTGAGACCGGCAGCACCTGGGCGATGCCGGCCAGGTCGTTGATCCGGTCGTGGCCCGCTGCTCGCAGGATGTTGCCCGCTGCAAGGAACATCGCCGTCTTCGCGCACGCGCGCGCTCCGAGCAGGAGCAGTGCGCCGCACCAGGCGCCAAAGCCCCCGTCACGGCCCGTCATCAGGGAAAACATCAGGAACAGATAGCCGAGTTGCGCCACGGTCGAGTAGGCGATCAGCAGCTTGAGCCGAGATTGCGTCAGGGCGTTGATTGAGCCCCACAGGATGGCGGCCGCGCCCAGCATTCCGAACAGCCGCGCCGCCGCCGGCGTGTGGAACACGGGCAACGCCTCGAACCACAGTCGCAGCAGCAGGTAAAACGCTCCTTTCACGACCAGGGCCGAGAGGAGCGCGCTGACCGGCGCGGGCGCGTTGGCGTGAGCCGGGGGCAGCCAGAAGTGCAGCGGGAACAACGCGGCCTTTGCGATCAAGCCGCCGGTCATCAACGCCAGTGCCACCGTGAGCGCCGGCCCCGGTTGCGCCCTCCCGGCCACCAAGGCGAGGTCCACCGTCGCGCACTGGCCATAAACCAGCGCCACCCCCAGGAGGTAAAACAGGGACGCCGACAGGCTGACAAACAGGTAGCGCAGGGCCGCCCGCAGCGCGTCGCCCTTGCCCTCCAGCGCCACCAAGGCCACCGCCGCGAATCCCAGCAACTCGAGCGCGACGTACAGGTTGAACAAGTCCCGGGTCAAAAACAGCGCGTTCAGCGCCGTCCACAGGAACAGCAACAGCGGCCAGAAGTATCGTTCGCGATGGCGCGCCTCGGGGCTGTCCGTGGCGCGAAGATACGGCGCCGCATACCCCGTGACCGCCACAGCGATCAGGGCCGTGAGCGCCAACAGCAGGACCGCGAGCCCATCCGCGCGTAGGTCAATCCCCAGCGGCGCGCCCCAGCCGCTCACGCGATGGCTCGACACGCCGCCTCCCAGCACCGCCCGGATCAGCGCCGTCACCGCGATCCCCACTACTCCCGCCGCGGCGCAGGCCATCCCCCGCCCGCGTTTGGGAAACGTGAACGCCAGCGCGGCGGCCACCAGCGGACCGAGAATCAAACCGCCCATGAACCACGCGGGAGTCATCCGACGTCCTCTGGTTCGGAACCGGTCGCACCGGGCGGCGGCGTTTCGGGCGCGGGAGTTTCCTCCTTGGCTTCGAGCGCTTGGACGCGATCCGCCAGGGCCAGCGCCAGCCCCGTCGCGCAGACGGCGACGACGATGCCCGTGAGCACCATCGCGTGGGGCACGGGATCGGGCATCGGCGCCGCGGCTTTCAGGGCGAGCGCCAGGAACGCAAGGAAGACGCCGCTGCCCATCACGTTCAACGCCATGATCCGCCGCAGCAAATGCGTCTGCACCACCAGCGAGTAGAACCCGATGGCAAACAAGGCCAGCCCGGCGAGCAGATAAAGATGAGGATCGGCGTCAGGGATGGCGCGTGGGGCAACGGGTGGACCGCAAGTCGAACTGACGAAAAGCGCGCGAGCTTCCGGGGCGAGAACGCCACGACTGAGAAACCGTCAGGCGAAAACACTCCCGACTCCTAGCCGGCCGGCAGCTCGATCCTCCTGATTGAAGCTTTCGCCCTCCCGCGTTCATTTCTCCTCCGGCCTTCCTCCGAGGTAAAGGAGTCCCAAGGTCAATCCGATCGAAACCAGCGCCGCTGCTTCGATGACAAGAATCCACGCGCCGGCCTGGCCGGTCGGGTATTGCAGCAGACCGCCGGTCCATCCGAGGGCGACGGCACCCGCCACCCCGAATACCAGCACCCCGAGCGTCAATCCGGTCCGAATGAGCCGTTCCCGCCAGAGCAGGCGTTTTCCCAGGCCGCTCAGCAGGGCGAGCAGCAGGGCGCCAGCGAGCAGCGCTCCGCCTTGAAACGCGCCGCCCGGAGCCGACGCGCCGATCCACAGAAGATAGCCCGCCCCGACCGCCAGCAGTGGAAGCACCCAGCGGAGCAGCGACAGCAGCAGCAGTCGCTCGCGCAAATCGGCAGCCGGCCAATCCCCGCGGCGCAGCGCCCACACCCCGACGATGGCCAGCAGCAACACGCCGATTTCCAGCAACGTGTCGTACGCGCGGAAGTTCAACAGGACAGCCGTCACGGGGTTGGTAACGCCGCTGTCCGGCAGACGCGCAAGGGCTTCCGCCGTCAGCCCGGGCGACTTCGCGGGCAGTGAGAGCGCAGCCCAGGCGAGTATGCCCAGCATGGCCAGGGACAGAGCGCCCAAAACCATTCGTGAATGATTCTTGCCTCGGGCCTCTCCCCGAGGCCCGGTGGCCCCGCCAGCAGTTTGTCCGGCTGCCGCCTGTTCCCGCCGCCGCATCCGTACCAAGGCTGAAAGGATCAAAGCCCCGGTCAGCCCCGAGCCCACCGCCGCCTCGGCCAGCGCCAAATCTGGCGCCCGCAATCGCAGCCAGGCCATCGCGAGCAGCAGTCCCAGCGCGATGAACTCGATCACGCCCCGAAACAGATCGCGGTCGTTCAGCGCGCGCCAGGCCAGCACCACCACCACGAGGACCAGCGTCCCGTCGAGCAGTTGCGGGATCATGGCGACTGCCGCGTCCAGGGCTTGAGCCCGCGCCGGACGGCCTCCTGGCCAATCAGGAAGCATACCGTGGAGCTCGCCGCGAGAACGAGCCCCCAAATCAGAGCCAGCTTGAACACCTCGACGCCGTTCTCCGCCCGCAGCATCAGCGCCAGCACCGCGAACCCGAGGCCGACGTTGTCCGCCTTGGTGAGCGCATGCAGCCGCGAGTAGAGGTCCGGAAAACGCAGCAGGGCCACCGTGCCGGCCACAAAGAAGAACAACGCCGGCACCAGCAGCAGGGCGGAGAGAAAGTCGAGGAAACTCATGGCCGATGGTCCGTTGGGAAGTCGTCGGGCGGCCAGCCGCGCAGCACAAAGGCCACGCCCAGTACCGCCGCGAGCGAGGCGAAGACCAGGGCGACGTCCACCGCGCCGGGAATCCCGAGGGCTTTGCCCAGCAGCAACACCACCGCGACGCCAGTGGTGCCGAACAAGATGGCCGCCAGCAGGCTGTCCGCGCGCCCTGCTTGGCGAAAGACTTGTGCGAGGCCCAGCACAATCGTGAGCAACAAGGCCAACGCGGCGGTCAGGAATACCGTGCTCATCACGGTGCACCTCCTTCCGCCGGCAGCGTGATGCCGAACACCGCTGCCACACGCCGCTCGAGCTCCCGCAGGTCGGCCTGGACCCGCGCCGACTGATCCAGCACATGCACCTGAATTCTGTCCGGCGTGATTCCGACCACCGCCGTTCCGGGCAGCAGGCTCACCGTGCCGCAAAACAGGTGCCGCGCCGGGCCGACCGGCAGGCGCAGAGGGTGACTGATGAGGCCGGGAGAAAGGTCCGGTCGCGGCGACAAGGCGCGTCGCGCCACGTCCCACCCGCCCCGGCAGGATTCGCGAACAAAGTAAGCGGCGAAGGCGAGAGCACCCCCCGGCGACCACCGCCACCTGACGCCGGGCCAAAGTCGGGCGCTGATCCATGCCGCCACCAACACCGCCGGGGCGCCCGCGATCCACGAACTGACGTCCCGGCCCGTGAACCCCAACCACACCATGGCCAAAAGCATCGCACGGCCTGCCGCCCGTTTGAAGGCGGTGGGTGGAAGCGATTCGTGGCGGCTGGCGTTGGCGGTGAGCGCGGGCATCTCCCAGTTCGCGACCAGCCATTTTAGTGTCACAGGGCTGCCGCCGCCAATTCCTCCGGACAATTCCCCGCCTCTCTCCGGAGCGGCACCGGATCGAGCTGGCCGGATTCCTCCCGTAAATGCAGAGGCGCGGAGCCGTGGCGGACTCCGCGCCTTGGAGAACGGGCGTTCGACCGGCGGCTACTCCGGTCGCAGGTTCGTCGCGTACCAGACCTGCGCGATGCCCTGCCATTCCGGACTGTGGCCGGAACCCCAGCCCATGTTTAAGCGGAGGTCGTAGTCGGTGTTGAGCGTCTTGCCCTTCTTGGTCTTCCACTCCCATTTGCGATAACCGTAAGCAACCGGGTAATGGGCGTAAAAGCCGGTGCCGACGATGCTGATTTTGCCCTGGTTGATGGAGTCGCGCACACGTTGCCGGCAGAACGGCGCGGAGTAGGGCACCCCGAACTGGTAGCTGCCCTTGAGCTTGACGTTCCGGGCCATGGCCCACTGCTCGCCCAGGTGCATCATGCCCGGCAGTGTCGCGGCGCGGTCCAGCTTGGGAAAGCACTTCTCATCCACGGAGGCGAAGACCGAGCGCAGGCAGGCCAGGATCGAGGGAAAGATGTCGGCGTCCTTGGCCAGTCGCATGAACTCGGGCGAGTCGGCCAGGGCCGTGTCGCCGAACAGCCGGGGATATCCCTTGCGGTCCCAGTGGCCGTAGAACATCGCCCACGCGGTGGGGCCGCAGCCGCTGACGGTTGTGGGGCACATCTGCGGATCGTTCAAGACTTGGTTGTACTTGCGTTGCTCGGCCCAGCTCGAGACGAGTTTTTCGACCGTGATGGTCCAGCCGGCCTGCTTGCCGGGGATGTACTCATGCGGTGTCACCCCATGGGCCGCCACCCGGCCTCCGGCGGCGGCGGGCACGTCCACGATGCAGCGTTCGCGGAAGCCGTCCGCGTACCAAAGCGTGAGCAGTGTCTCGCCCACGGCCACGGCGGTCGCCTCCGCGCGACCCGAGGCCGGATTCACCGCCACGCGCGCGATGGCCGGGTCGGCACTCTCGGCACGCTGGACCGGGCCCGGCCGGGAGCCCACCGCCACGGTCTGGCGCAGCGGGACTTCAACCGTCTTCGGCCCGGCGCCGGCGAAGTCCCAGGCGTCGGCGGCCACGGCGACGCGCGCCTGGCGAATGGCGCTGAAAACCGGATGGGTCCGCCAGGCACTGACAAATTCCGCGTAGGTCGCCGCGGCGCGCCCCTGGATGCGCGGCCCGAGCGGGCCGGTCGGCGGTGTGGATCCGTCCGTCTCGTAAGTCAGGCCATCGGGCGGGATCTGAAGGATTTCCGGGTCGAGGAGATAGGGCGCGGAGCCCAGGCTGGCCACGGGCTGGCCGGCCTCGTTTTCGGCCACCATGAACGAGTCGTCGTAGCGCACCAGACGCACCCGCACACCTGCGGGCACCCGGGCCAGCAGTTTTTCAAACCGGGCCACGCCGGCCTCTCCCGACGCCGGGATCGGCACGTCGCCGCGGTGCAGGCATACGGTCACCGAGCCGGCGTCCGGCCTCGGATCCGGCCCCGCCTGATTGTGGGTGAAGACGGGGGTGGGCTCCGTGGGCGGGCGCGGCGGTTCGGGCGCGCGGCGCAGCTTGAACTCCACGTAGGCCGGCATGGTGCCGTCGGCATACGCGGGATCGAAGAACAAGGCGGCGATTTCGCCGAGCTCGACGAGACCCGATTCGAAATCGGCCAGGTCCTCGGGCGCGGGGCGGGCGTTCACTGTCCGCACGAAATCCTCAGCCAGGGCGCGGACCTCGGCCGGGGCATCGGCGGTAGCGATGACCGGACCGCTGCCGGCGGCGATCCGGAGGCGGAAGGCGGCCATTGCCTGGTCTGCCGGCACCACGAGGCTGCCGTCCGGCAGCAATTGGTCGGACGCCACCGGATGCGGCTGCCACGTCTGAAGGTTGTGGGAACGCTCGACGGCGATCTGCGCGGCCGACAACGGAATGGTCAGCAGCAGGAAAGCTCCGCTGGCGACGGTCAGCGCGCTGGCAACACGTCGCAGGGGCCGGAGGTTGAGGTTGGCTGAAACCCCGGCGCGTGAAGGAACAGAGTTCTCCAAGCCGGGCCGGTACAAAGTTAAGTTCTGGCTACTGTGCATATCAGTGCGTAAGGAGTTACGGTAAGCCCCGGCCGAAGGTTACGCTCCGGAAGTCGCGCGGCGGAAACCCGCTCACCCGCGGCGTGCGCGGGCTCTTCTCACCGTGGCTGGTGGACGATGCGGGCGGACAGACCGGCATGGTCCTCACCCGCTGCCGGCGGCTCGGCGTCCCAGTCCAGCCGCAGCCCCTGCAGCGCCGCGCGCAGGCGGTCCAGCCGCCAGGCGCGCAGCGAGCCTTCGGTCCCGCCAACTAGGAGGCTGGCCGAGTCTGGCGCCAGTGCCAGCGCCGTGATGCGCCCGGGAAACGTGCCGTGCAGGGTGAGTCGTTCGCGGCCGTCCGGCAGCGCCAGCAGGCGCACGTCGTGCCGGTCCACCACCACCGCCAGCATGCGGCTGTCCGCGCTAAATGCGGCAACGCCGGTGTCCTCGGCTCCGTTCAGGCCGGGCAGCGGGGCCGGTCGCCAGGCGCCCGCCGTGAAAAGCCGGCAGTCTCGCCCGGTCACCACCAGCCAGCGGCCATCCGGGCTGAAGGCCGCGGCCGGCTGCGGTCCGGCCGGCGTGGCGAACACCTGGCTTCCGGAAGCGGTTTCCCAGACGCGCACCTGCCGGTCCTCGGGCCCGACCGTGGCGGCCCAGCGCGCGTCCGGACTGAGGGCCACCCGTTCCACGCCCGGATGCGGGCCGAGGTCCGTCACCCGGTTGGTGAGGGTGGCGTCGTAGAGGGTGGCCCGGCCCGCTCGGGCGTCTGCCACCGCGAGGTGGCGACCGGCGGCGTCCAGCGCCAGGCCGTGCAGCGTTTCGCCCGGGATGAGGGTCCAGCGTTCGCCGACTTCGAGCACGCCCGGCGCGGCGTCCGTGAGCGGCCACCAGCTCACGCCGCGGTGGTCGGTGGCGAGCACCGCGCCGGCGGGGTGCAGTCGCAGGTCGCGCGTGCCGGCGGTGTTGAGCG
>CALJWR010000279.1 GCA_937976685.1 uncultured Verrucomicrobiae bacterium | reverse complement strand
CGGCGTCGCGCAGGGCGCAGGTGGTCGGCAGGTAGCGGTTGCCCAGCGGCCCGGTGGCATAGGCCGGACTGGCTGCCAAGGGTGGCACGTCGTGGGGCGCCGCCGGGGTCAGGCGTGATTGGCCGGTCACGTAGCCGTTGTAGTCGTGGTCCACCGCCACCGTGCTTTGAGCAATGACCGTCGCGTCGAAGAAGGTATCCCGCACCAGGAAGGTGTTGACCTCGCCGGGGCTGAACCAGGCGTGGCCGCGCCAGAAGGTGCAGTTGCGGACGGTGAGCGACACGGGATCGTGGTGGTCGGTGAAGGAGCCACTCACGCCCTCCAGCAGGCAATTCTTGAGCGTGAGGCTCATGCCACTGGTGCCGGTGGCCAGCGTGTCCAGCGAGAGTTCGCCGCCCGCGAACTGGCAGTCGGTGAACCAGTACGTTCCCACGCCCGGCCCATTGATCGCCCGGCCATAGGCGGGCGCGGTCAGGCGGGTGAAACGGCAAGTGACTTGCGGCGCCGGCGTGGCGGCGGTCTGCGGCGGATAGAGAAGGGTCGTCCAGCCGGCGTAGTCCCAACTTGATCCGTATTGTTCCTGGACGGTGTTGTAGCGGGTGATGACGTTCAAGCGATCAGGCTCTCCAATTGAAACGAGTTGCCCGCCGGTCCCGGGCTTCAGGCCGCGCCAGCCGTGGGTCGCGACTGCCACGCCGTTGGTGAGGGTGAGCGAGGCATCATTGATCGCTAGATCGGTGAGCGCGTAATCGAGCGCCTCGTAGTGGTAGCCCAGGTCGGGCGCACCCTGGCTGCGGGTAGCCCGCGGCGCCCACAGCGTCTCGGCCACGATGGGGATCGTCCACTCTGACGGTGGCTGGGTGGTGCCCCACGCACGGAGATGCCCAAGCAGGGTGCTGTTGATGTTTTGCGTGCCCGCTCCCCGAAACGGCGCGGTCGAGGTCAGATACCGGCTGCCACCACCCACGATCTGAAAAGGATTGCCTGGAGCCGGGAAGATTGGGTTGCTGCCGAATTGCTGGCAGTTCCAGAAGCCGTTGTGGGTGCCGGAGAGGGCGGGCGTTCCGCTGCTCAGGTTCGTCACATTGGCCAGGATACTGTTCGTCACCGCCAGCGCGCTGTACGCGGATGCGGCATTGACCAGCAGGTTCACCCCGTCGGCGGTCAGGTGCTCGCAACTGGCGTTGAAGTAGGATCCGTTCAGAAACATGCCCACGTTCGCCGCCAACGCATTGCCCACGCTGAGTTTCAGTGGCGTGGTGTACGACGTGCCGTACGCCGAAATTGCCTGGGCGCAACGAACCCATTGCAGATGCCGCGCAGTCTGGACGTAGGGCGCTTGCTGGCTGTTGAAGGTGAGCGCCGTCTGGGCGTGCCGGAACCGCAAATGATCGAGCGTGACCACGTAGGGCGACAGACTGAGCATCGGGTAGCCCACATAGCTCGCGGTGGGATCGCCGGTGGCCACCGGTTCGCCCACGGTGCTGTCGAACTTGTGGGTGAAGAACGCCGGCCGGTACGGCCCCGTGCGGCACGTCACACTGCTGCTGACGGAGATTCGCGCCGACGAGGGCGTGTCATACTTCACTACCGTGCCACCCTCGATGGTCAGGTTTTGCACGTTCACTGAGCCGGTCACGTAGTAGGTGGTGTCGCCGGCCAGTGTCAGGCTGGTCTGGCTGGTGAGCAGGACGTAGTCGAGCACCAAGCCCGGCCTTTCTGCACCCACGCGGTCCGGCGGCGACGCGGCCAAGCAAGGGGCCTCGGTGGCGGGCATTTCTTGGATGCGGTCCGGCCAAACCCCGCGGGAGGCCACCCGGCCGGGCCGCGGCGCGGGCAGGACGCAGCCCGCGGAGGCGGCTTTGGGTTCGGCCGCGGCCTGCCGGGCCGATGGCAAACCGGTCAGGGCTGCCGCCACGGCGGAATACTCGACCGCTTCCACCAGGAACGCCCGGCCTTCCATCACTTCCCAACTCTTGACCACCGGCACGCTGTCCGCAGGTGACGGACCCGCCGCGACGGCCAGCCCCTGATCGTCCGCCCCGACACGGCCGGTCGGCGTGCCGGTCAGGAACGCGCGTCCCGGCGCCATTGCCATCGCGCCGAACCGCAGCCAGCCCGGCGCTTCGTCCTCGGCCTGGGCGGGAGACGGCGCTTCATGGAACTCCGTGAGCACCACCAATTGGGTCCGGCTCGGGTCCAACCCAAAGCGCTGCGGTCCCGGCGGGGCGGCGCGGAAAATCACGTCCTGCTCGAAGCGGTCCAAACCGATCGTGAATCGCACGTCCGCCGCCAGCCCGTCGAAGGCGTCGGGGTAGAGAATCTCCGTTGGGGACACCCATTTCCCGCGGCAATCCCGAACTTCGGCCAGAAGTGCGGTGCGATCACTGCCGGATTCCCGGTAGGCCAGCCCCACCGGCGTGGACCGGAGGCGCTGACCATCCGGAGTCAGCAGGTCCACGGCGCCGTCGGTGTTCAGGTTGCGCGCCAGGATCACCTGATGGGCCGTGTGCCGGGCCACGTACTCACCATCAGGTGTGCCTTCGAAGCCGGCCTCGGCCGGCACCCACGTTCCGGCGGAGTCGTCCCAACGATTGAGTCCCGTGCCCAGAACGCGCACCCCTCCGACAGTGGGCGAAACCGGCAAGGCCTTCATGGCGTCGGGGGATTGCCAGACGTCCTCGTGCGGGCTGCGGGCGATCAGTCGCCAACCGGCGCCGGCCCCGGCGGCAACCCACGGCGGTGATTCGGCGCCTCCAGCGGACTCAGACAGAGAGAGAGAGAGAACGCCAAGAAAACCTGGCCAGGGAGGGGGCGCGACTTTTTCATGACGGTGGCAGGCTGCAGCAACCACCCGTTGGCCGCTACGCGGATTTTGGCCAAAACGCACCCTTTTTTGGCGTGGCGCGCACGTTCCGGAGAGGCCCCAGGGCCAGGGCGGGCCCACTCCCAAATCTGGCGACCGAAGGAGCGGCGTTGGATGGCTTCGCCGACATGTTCGGCGGAGCTTTGGTCGGCGCCGGCGGGCAGGCTGAGCGGCGCGGGCAGGGCCGCTCAGCGTGCGGGCTCCCGCCGGCGCGGTGAACCGCCCGAAGCGAGCCGCGCTGCCCCCGCTGGCGCGCGGGTTCCGGCTCCGCCACGCCGCGCACGGAGCCGGATTGCCGGACATGCCTGCGACGCCTGGGCGACCGATCACATCAACCGATGGTGTCATTGTGTGGGACTGACCCGTTTCCAGCTCGAGTAGCCATTATCAAGAACTGACCCGTTTCCGTTCGGTCCAAGTTTCCGGGGACCAGTTCAAAAGCGGATTCCGCTCAGTGCTATTGATCTCAGGTCCCGCCGGAGCGGTGGTGCACATGAGCGTGTCTTGACGGAACCTCTAATGGGTGACCCGTTTCCGGCCCATGCCCAGCACCGATTCCTTCCACCGACTCCAGTCTTGGCCTTCGGCGGTCTGTGCGCGCCAAGCTGAGAACCGCCGCATCATCTGCTCTCCAGTCTCAAACGACTCTCCACGGTAAAACTGTTCTCCCTCGTCCAGTGCCAGCCGTAGCCAGAATGCAGCGTCGATCAGCGCCCCCTGCAAACCAAGATGCATCACCACACTGTCCAGCATTTTCTGCTCGTTCAGAACACCGGCTGCTTCAGTCCTTCCGCTCGTCCCCAAGCCTCTCAGCGTCATGGCCGTCAGTGTCGAAATAGCATTGTCTCGATCGTCGGAGAGCCACACAAGGTGTTCGCTCCAGAAGTTCGTCTCTAACCCCTTGCATAGAAAATCAAAAGCCCGGTCATTCCATCTAGCGAGCAAGCCTATTTCGATGGGCAGATGTAGCAAGACCGACTCCTCTTTGTGAATGAGGCGCTGGCCTCGAAAACGGTTAGTGAGGGTATCCGTCAAGAAATGAAAGGCCGCATGGCTCCCGTGGTACGCCAGCACGGTAAAGAGACCGGCGACGTTGGTTGGATTCAGGTCACGTCTGCATCGTTCGATCAGATTCATTTCGAGCGCCGGGCTTAAAGGACCAAATGAAGCTGCTTGGTTCCAAAACACTGGCCGCCAGGGTTCTTCGAGTAATTTTGCCAGGGCTGGAGAAACGATCATAGAATCCAACTGGCCGACGCCGGTAGATCGGATCGATTCCCGAGAAACCGGGTGCGGCATCGCATCCAAGGGTACAAGTCCGTCAGCCTCTTCCGTCTGGGAGGCACCATTAGAGTCACGGGTTAGCAGTTCTCCTGGTGCTCGCATGTGAGACAGCCAGGACACCAACACAGCGGCACTACAGACTAGCACAGCGACAGTTGCTTTTTTCATAGGGCACGTCTTATTCGGACCACGTTTCGGGCGCCCAGTTTGTCAAACAACTCCGCTCTCTTTCGTTAATCTCGGGACCTGCCGGGGCACTATTGCGCATGAGCACCCGCGGATCCCCTGGATTCCCCGGGTTGTCGATTTCGCAATCAAACACACCGGACCGGTTGTCTCCACGGTGGGGCAAACCAGAAGTATGGCCGTACTCGTGCGTGACCACGCCAGCATCGCCGGCAGCACTGGCCAGCAAGACAATGCCAGGCTGGCAAGGTGTACCGTATCCTATCGGCTCCCAACTGGCCAATCCAGGTATCGCAATACTAATATACGACACGATCTTGATATTGGAAAATCTGGCACCTCTGAGCTCTTGGAGGTTGTCAAGATCAGTGATGGTATGGTACCTTACTGCGTCGTAAGGTTGAGGGAACGTAGCGCTCCGTGCCTTCACAATGAAGAACTCCAGGTGGATAGGAACGTCATCGTCCACCCCAGCATTGCCCGGTCCGTCGTCATCCCGCGCCAGCAGGGCGGCGCCCGCATCGAAGGCCGCTTGCAGGTCTGGAATGGCCCCGGTGATGGCCGGGTGGTGAGACCACGCCAGCGTCACCGCCTTGGGCCGCAGTTTCTGCATGTCAAAGCGG
>CALJWR010000278.1 GCA_937976685.1 uncultured Verrucomicrobiae bacterium | reverse complement strand
TCATCCTGCATCACCCGGTCGGCAGACAGGCTATTGGGATCAATCTTCGCGCCGTAGCCCGGCCTGCCACTCATCAGCAGAGGGGCAACCTCGCGCAGGAACAGATCGCGGCCTTCATCGAGCCTGCTAAAAATCCTGTCGGCTGCCGCCGTCGTGTCGGTTTCGGCATCCAGTTCCGTCAGTGCTTCCTCGATGCGTTGGCCAGCCAAGATGCCTAGGATGTCCGGCGTGGAAACCTTGTCGGACTGCATCTGGGCGATCCGTTTCACGAGGCGGTCCAGGACATTGTCTTCTGGCGAATCGGGATAAAAAAGATAGCGGATGACCGGATTCCGGGTCTGTCCGTGGCGATCCACGCGCCCGTTGCGCTGCTCCATCCGGTTGGGATTCCAGCTCAGCTCGAAATGGTAAACGCGGCGGCAGAACCGCTGGAGGTTCAGTCCTTCGGACGCGGCGTCGGTCGCCAGCAGCAGCTTTTTTTCTGGCTTCTCGAAATCGGCCAGTCGCCCTTGGCGTTTTTTCGAGGACAGCCCGCCGGTCAGCTCAACGTAGCAGTCCTTGAATTCCGGTCGTGCATCGAGAGCCGCCTTGATCGCGCCCAGCGTGTCCAGATATTCGGTGAAGATGATCGCCTTTTCGCCGGGCTGGGAGAGAACATCTGCCTCCAGATCGGCGAAGAGCGCCCCAATCTTGGGATCGGGAAGAGTCTTGACCTGGTCGATCAACTTCTTGATTTCCTGGAGCTGCTTCTTTTCGGCGCTGCGGCGCTTGGCGTCCTTCGACACTGCCGCCTTCACGATCCGGCTGGCGATGCGTTCGTGCGTCTTTTCGTTCAACGGCAGGTCACTCTGTAACTCCCGGACTTCGGATCGCGTGGGAGCTTCTTCCGGCCGTGTGCGACTAGCCAGGGCCTCCAGACGCTTCTCCACCGTGTTGGCCAGGGCCGTCCGGCTGGACAACATCCGCTTCTTGATGATCTGCATGGCGAACGACACCAGCTCGGCGTCGTCGGTCTGCCGGGCGGCTGCGGTCGTCTTCGCGCAGTAGGAGGAGACCTTCTTGAAGATGGCCTTCTCGGCGTCGGCCAGCGCCGACACGCTGATAGCCTTCACCGGTTCGCGAACCTTGAACGCGGGGATTTTGCTGCCGTCCGCCCCGGACTTGGAGATGTCGCCTTTGAGGCGGCGTATCATGCTCCGGCCCACGCGACGGGCGACCACGGTCTTGTCACCGGTGAAGCTGGCATCCGTGGGTTCGATGATTTCGAGCAGCGACCGGAAGCTGTGGCTGTAGCCGTTGTGCGGCGTTGCTGACAACAGGATCAACGACTTGGTGTGGTCGCGCAGTTTCGGGCCGAGCCGAGCGCGTGCGGTGAGGTACGGGCTGCGCGGCGTGCCGGATTCCGCAAGGTAGTGCGCTTCGTCCACGACGATCACGTCCCAGCGTGGCTCAAGGGCGCTGGCCAGAACCTCCCGCTTTTTCAGGTACTCGATGGATGTGATGACCCGGTTCAAGAAGACCCAGGGTTTGATTCCCTCGGAAAGCCGGGTCTGCGCCCGTTCGAGCGCCGCTGCGTTTTCGATGGCCTCGAACTTCAGGCAGAATTTGGTCAGCATCTCCTCCTGCCACTGCGGGATCAAACCAGGCGGCACGACCAGGAGGATGCGTTTGCCACGCCCTCGGGCGAGCAGCTCCAGAAGGCAGATGCCCGCCTCGATGGTTTTGCCAAGGCCAACATCATCCGCGATCAGCAGGCTCGGGCGCGGGATCTGGAGCATCCTGGCCACGGGCGCGAACTGGTAGTGCTCGGGCGAGATGCGCCCACCGTAGAATGCGGCGAACTCGCCAGAGTCCACGCCGGACATCTTCAGGGCAAGATTGGCCGACTGCCAGGTTTCAAACGGGGCGACCGCGTTCTTGGAGAAGACCGGCGACTCCTCCGGCAGCGGCTCGTAGATTTCGGGTGGGCACAGGGCTTCCAGCCGCTCCGCGCTGCTCGGGTCAAAAAGCCGGAAAAGGGTCTTGTCCTCGGCGACTTTCGTCGCCGATTCCACACGCCAAACCTTGTCCCTCAAAAGAATGCGTTGCGCCATCATTCGGCGGGAGCGTAATCATGCCCTCGGATCGGGGCAAAAGGTAGCAGAGCGCTTCAGCTTCAAAGCCGTTCCAAGAGCCGGAGTAAGTGAGACCGAAAAGCCTAGCATCATGGACCGCGAGACCGAGGGGCCGCGGCACTTGGCCGCCTTCACACACCGGCGCGAGCGCCTAGACACAGTTGAGCTTCATCGCAACTCGCTGACATACACCGCATACACCCGCGCGTCTTCGAGGCGGAGGCCGTCGAAGTTCACGCGGACGCGAATCGGGTGAGCGGAATTTACGACATCACCGCTCCGCCAACGAACGGGCAGGCGAAAGGCTGAATGGTCACGGAACGGTTCGCATTCAGCGGCGGTGCGGCCCGGCAGCGGGCGGAATTGTTCGTCGAGAATCTCGACGGCAAGGCGCGCGTGCTCGGAGAGGTGGCTGGCATTGAGGAAGACTTTGCCGCCGCCGGCGGGCAGGCGGATCGGCGCGCTGATGAAGTGTGGTTTGACGTCCTCCAACCAGGTCTGTCCCTCGATGGGCGTGCGCGTAGCGTGGAAGTGGCCCAGCCGGTCGCGTCGCCACCACGCGGCGCGAATGCCTTCACCACCTTGGCCGCCCCAGATCGAATACCACGTGATGGTCTTGTCGCCGAGGTTGGCGACGCCCTGGCCTTGGGCCAGCCGTGGCGGATCGCCTTGCGGGCTGACGCTGCGCCAGCCTTCCTCACGCGATTCGATGATGCGGAAGTCGGGGATCGGCTCGTGATAGAACAGACCGTCGTGGCTGACGAGCAGGCCGATGTCCATGCGCATGTCCCGGCGGTCGTCCGAGTGGAGTGGCGCGTTCCACTGCCCATAGAAGCCGAGGATGACGTTACCGCGATCCCACAAGCCCGCGCCCAGATGTACCTGCGGGCCGACTTGGTAGTTGAGATGCGCCGCTCGCGGCGGCACTTCGTCGCGGCGGAAGCCCAACGCGCCCGCGTCGGTCCAGTGCTCGAAGTCGTAGGACGCCAGCGTGAGCAGGACGCGCTTTTGGAAGGCGCGGTCCAGTCCGGCGTTCTGGCCGTTGATGTAGTAGCAGCCGCCGCGTTTGACGAGGCCGGTGTTTTCGATACGCGTGTAGGTGATCGGATTCCGCAGCGAAGGGTTCCAGCGCAGGCCATCGGCGCTGAACGCCACGCAGCCCTGATTGCGGCTGCGTTCGGATTCCACTTCGCAAAACATTTTGAAGCGCCGCGCGGGGTCGGGGTCGTCGGGTTCGTAGAGCACGTTGCACGACATCACCCGGCCACCGAAATCCAGGTCCACGAGGTTGTTGCTCTTTGAACCCGCATACTCCACGAGACCGAGCGCGGGCTTTTCCCAGCGGAAGCCGTCCTTGCTGGTCGCATAGCAGACGCGCAACGGGCCGTGCTCGGGTTTGCCGCGGCCGAGATACCAAAGGCACAACTCGTCGCCGATCTGGAGCACCGTGCCGTAGTAGCTCATGGACTCGCTGTCCGGCGCGTTAGGCTCGCCGGGCCGGAGCACGGGATTGGCCGCGTCGCGCTGCGCCGGAATGAGTTCGAGTTGCAGGCCGTGACGAAAGGGGACGCTGTGACGATCGAAAGGGAACAAGACGGCTTCGCGGGGCGCGTGGCTATTGGGCTGGGTCATGTCAATGGTGAACCCGGCGGCGGCAACCATCACTGGTTTCACAAGCATCTCCACTGAAGTCGCCAGCAGGAGGAATTGGGTCAAACCGCAAAAGGTGGCGCGCAAGCGCCCCTGCTTGACAACTCTTGACGCGGCGATCCATGAGAGCTGGCGGACAACAGGTCTGACCATGGCGTGTATGTTTCCGCGTTCACCTGCCAGCCGCAAGGAGCAAGAGCGGGGTTCCTCCCCAATCATTACGATGTGAATGGGCTTGACGGTTTGAGCGGGCGAATGGACGTGCGGGGAGGTCGAAACCCGCAACGGGCTGCGTTCGCGGGGGACAACCGACGCCGTTGTCGGCCTCGGGACAGCGTTGTTTC
>CALJWR010000277.1 GCA_937976685.1 uncultured Verrucomicrobiae bacterium | reverse complement strand
CCACCGCCGCCGACTGGGTCACCTACTCTCCCCCGGCTGATCGCGCCAACGGCAAGCACGCGGTGCTGCTCGCGGGCGACGAGGAGTACCGGTCCGAGGAATCCCTGCCGATGTTCGGCAAGCTGTTGAGCCAGCGCCACGGGTTCAAATGCACGGTGCTGTTCTCCATCAACCCGGCCGATGGCACGATAGACCCGAACAACCAGACCAACGTCCCGGGGATGCACCTGCTGGACACGGCCGACCTCGTGATCACGGCGTTTCGCTTTCGGGAACTGCCCGACCGCGACATGCAGCACTTCGCGGATTATCTGCAGGCCGGCAAGCCGATCATTGCCCTCCGCACCGCGACTCACGCCTTCAATTACACCCGCAATAAACAGAGTCCGTTCGCCAAATGGGACTTTGCCAGCAAGGAGTGGCCGGGAGGCTTCGGACAGCAGGTGCTGGGCGAGACGTGGATCAATCATCACGGCGACCACGGTACGGCGGCGACGCGCGGTCTTGTGGACGGCACGCACGCCAAACACCCCGTGCTGCGTGGCGTGGAGGACGTCTTCGGCCCGAGCGACGTCTATGGGGTGATTCACCTCAAACCGACCGACACCGTCCTCATGCATGGCTTGGTGTTGAAAGGCATGGCCGCCGACTCGCCGCCCAACTGGCGCAAGTCGCTCATGCCCCTGGTGTGGCTGCGTGATTACACCTGGCCCAACGGCAAGACGACCCGCGCGCTGACCTCGACCATCGGGGCGGCGGTGGATTTTGAGAGCGAGGATCTCCGCCGCCTCATCGTGAACGCGGCCTACTGGCTGACCGGGCTCGAGGTTCCGGCGAAGGCCGATGCCACACCGATCGGTGAGTACCGACCCACCTTTTTCGGCTTCGGAAAATTCATCAAGGGTGTCAAACCGGCGCATCTGGAGCTGAAGTAACCCGCGGACGTTGTTTGACGCGCGGCCCTAGCGCGGCTGGATCAGCTTCCGGCTCCTTGAGGCCTGCACGTCTGGTTCTCCGCCCCGGAGCCGCGAGTTGCTTCGAGCGGAACCGGCTTCAAGTTGACGGCCGCGTGACTGCTCCTGCCGACGCCATTCAACTCTCGGTCCTGATTCCAGCGTTTAATGAGGAGAAGCTGCTCGGCCGATGCCTGGCTTCCGTGGCGGCAGCGGCGGAGGCACTGCGCCCTCGGGGCTGGCGGCATGAGGTCATCGTTTGCGACAACAACTCCACCGACCGCACGGCCGAAATTGCCTGCGCGAACGGGGCTCTCGTGGTCGCGGAACCGGTCAATCAGATCGCCCGCGCCCGTAACCGGGCGGCCGCCGCGGCCCGCGGGCAGTGGCTGCTGTTTCTCGACGCGGATTCGTTTCCCACCCCCGGCTTGTTCGACGAACTTGCCGCGACCGTCGCCACCGGTGAGTGCCTCGGCGGCGGCGCCAACGTGGAGTTGGAGAACTACGCGGGACGCGGGCGACACCTCGCCAGCCTGTGGAACCGGCTCAGCCGCTGGACCGGCTGGGCACCGGGCGGGTTCTTGTTCTGCGAAGCAGCGGCCTTTCGTCAGCTTGGCGGTTTCAGTTACGACCTTTACGTGTCCGAGGAAATCGAGTTCAGCCGTCGGCTCAAACGGCTGGCGCGGGAGCGGGGCCGGCGCGTCGTCATCCTGCGGCGCCACCGGTTGCTGACCTCCGCGCGCAAGCTGCACCTGTATTCGCCAGCCGAGTTCCGACGATTCGTCCTGCGGTCGGTGTTTTCCGGCGGCCAGACCCACCGGCGGCGCGAGGAGTGCGCGATTTGGTACGACGGCCGGCGGTGAGGCGGGCCGCACGGGCAGTTCCCCGTTGACGCTCCGGCGCGTGCCCAAACATCCTTCGCCCGCCATGCCGACCATTCAGCGCGCACTGCTCTCCGTTTTCGACAAGACCGGCCTCGTGCCGTTCGCCCAAGCCCTCGCCTCGCGCGGGATTGAATTGCTCTCCACCGGGGGGACCGCCCGCGCTGTGCGGGAAGCCGGTCTGAGGGTCATTGAGCTTGGCGACTTCACCGGGTTCCCCGAGATGCTGGATGGCCGGGTGAAGACCCTGCACCCGAAGGTGCATGGCGGCTTGCTCTACCTCCGTGGCAATCCCCATCACGAGGCCGCGGTGGCCGAGCATGGCCTCCGGCCGATTGATCTCGTGGCGGTGAACCTCTACCCGTTCGAGGCCACCGTGGCGAAACCTGGTGCGGTCCTGCACGAGGTCATCGAGAACATTGACATTGGCGGTCCGGCCATGCTCCGAAGCGCGGCCAAGAATCACGAGTTCGTCACGGTCGTCAGCGATCCGCTGGATTATGCGGAGGTTGCGGACCAGATCCTGGCGACTGGCGAGACCACCCTGACCCTGCGGCGCCGGCTTGCCGCAAAAGTGTACGCGCGTACCGCTGCCTACGATGCGACGATCGCCGCGCACCTGCCGCGATTCTTCCCGACGACCGAATGTGAGCCCGAGCCGGAGAAAGCGCCCGGCGCTCTCAGCCTCCAAGCCCCCCTCGTGCAGACTTTGCGCTACGGCGAGAACCCGCATCAGGCGGCGGCGTTATACGGGCGCTTCGACGACTACTTCCGTCAACGGCACGGCAAGGCGCTGTCGTACAACAACATCCTCGACCTGACGGCGGCGGCGGCGCTGATCGCCGAATTCGCCGGCGATCCGCCGACGCTGGCGATCCTCAAGCACACCAACCCCTGCGGCGTCGGCCAGGGCGCGAGTCTGCGCGAGGCCTGGGACAAGGCCTTCGCCACGGACCGCCAGGCACCGTTTGGCGGCATTATCGCGGTGAATCAGCCGCTGGACGCGGCGTGCGCGGAGGCCATCGCCGAGATCTTCAGCGAGGTGATCGTAGCGCCCGGCTTTTCTCCGGAGGCCCTGGAAATCCTGCAAGAGAAGAAAAACCTCCGCCTGATCGAAACGCTCAAAGATCCCCAATTGGCAGCGCGCTGGGAGGTTCGCAGCGTGGGGGCCGATTCGTTCCTCTGGCAGCAGCCCGATCTCAAGTCGGTCGCGGCGGGTGGCCTGCAATTCGTCACGGAACGGAAACCCACGGAAGCCGAGAGGCGGGCCATGCTCTTTGGCTGGCGCGTGGTCAAGCACGTGAAGTCGAACGCGATCGTGTACGCCGCAGCCGACCGGACTCTGGGCATCGGGGCTGGTCAGATGAGTCGCGTGGACGCCAGCCGCATCGCGGTGTGGAAGGCCCGGGAGGCAGGGCTTTCGCTTGCCGGCAGCGTGGTGTGCAGCGATGCGTTCTTCCCGTTTCCGGACGGGTTGGTGGCGGCGGCCGAGGCCGGGGCCACGGCTTCCATTCAACCGGGCGGCTCCGTGCGCGATGCCGAGATCATCGCTGCGGCCAATGAACGCGGCCTGGCAATGGCGTTCACCGGCGTGCGGCACTTCCGGCACTAGCCGCGCGGCTTCTCGAGTCGGTCGCCGGGAAGGGGCGGCTTAAGTGTGCCCGAGGACTTCGTGAACGAGCCGGCGCACGGCGGGGATCACCTCGCTTCCCACCCACGGGTGTTCCCGCAGCCAGAGCAGGTTGCGGGGACTCGGGTGCGGGAGCGGCACGTACTCCGGCAGGTAATCCCGCCACGCGCGCACGGTTTCCGCCAGAGTCCGCCGCCGACGGGCTCCGAGATAATAGGTTTGAGCGTGACGGCCCACGAGGAGGGTCAGGCGCACCCGGGGCAGCGCCGCGCGCAGGCGCGGGTGCCAGCGGGGAGCGCACTCGGGCCGCGGGGGCAGGTCGCCGCGCTTGCCCTTGCCAGGGTAGCACAGGCCGGTCGGGATGATCGCAATCCGCTCCTGGTCGTAGAACACCTCGCGGGTCATCCCCAACCACTGCCGCAAACGATCCCCGGACGGGTCGTTCCACGGGATGCCGGTCTGATGAACGCGAAGCCCCGGCGCCTGTCCGACGATCAGCAGTCGCGCTGTCCGACTCGCCCGCAAGACCGGCCGGGGCGGGCAGGGGAGATGCGCGGCGCAGACGGTGCAGGCACGAACTTCGGCAAGCAGACGTTCCAAGTGACCGGGCATGGGTGGGCAGCGTATCGGCAAGTTTCCCTCAGCAAAAGCCAACCTTGCGCGTCCGCAATGGCAGACGGTGTCCGCCACCCGGTTGGTGGGACGCTGCGGTGGATCTCGCGCCAGCGCCGGGGGGCGGCTTTTCGAGGTTGACCGGGTCGGTTCAGTCTACCTACCGTTCGGTACGCAAATGGGGGCGCACTCCTCGAAAACCCGCCAGCGCTTGTTGGATGCCGCGTTGAAGCACTTCGCGCGACGCGGTTACGCCGGCACCTCGGTGCAGCAGATCGTCATCTCCGCCCGCGTGACCAAGCCGGCGTTGTATTACCATTTCGGGAGCAAGACCGGTCTCTTTCGGGCCCTGCTGGATTTCGCCCTGGATGAGCGACTGCGCCTGATGGAAGCGGCTGCGGCGCGGGGCGGTTCCACCGCGGAACGGCTCGAGGAGGTGGTCGCCGCCGTCTTTGAGTTCGCCCGCGGCAACGCAGACCTCATGCGGCTGGCGTTCGCCTCCGCCTTCGCGGGTGCGGATGAAATGCCGCCGGAAGCCCGGTGCCTGGCCAAGGCCCGCCGGAATTTCGAGTTCGTGCGCCAACTCGTGGAGGCCGGTCAGGCGGCAGGCGAACTGAGCCGGAGGTTTGACAGCGAGCAGCTTGCTTTTGGCCTGTATGGCCAGTTGAACACGTACGTCATGGCGCACGTGGTTCTGCCTGACTGCCAGCTTGATCGGCCGACGGCACGGCAGGTGGTTCGTCTGTTTCTCGACGGGGCCGTTCCGCGCAGGCCCTAGAAAGCATTTTCACCTATGATGATAAACCGATTTTTTTTGGTGGCGCTCGTCGTGGCGCTCGGTGGTTTTCTGACCGGCTGCAAACGGCCCGGCGCGGCCGGAGGTCCCGGCGGACCGGGGGGGCCTGGGGGCCCGGGCGGCATGGGGATGAGCATGCCCGTGGTGGCCGTGGAGGCGAGGCGTCAGGCCGTTGTCGAGACCGTTTCCCTCGTCGGCAATCTCGCTGCCAATGAGGCGGTGGAAATCAAGGCCGAGACCGACGGCATCATTCAGGAAGTTCTTTTCGAGGAGGGGCAACCCGTCGCGAAAGGAGCTTTGCTGCTGCGCCTGGACGAAACCAAGCTGACGGCCGAGCTGGCCGACGCGGAGGCCCGGCTGCAGTTGGCCGAGGCCAGCCATGCGCGCGCCAAGGAACTGCGCGCGGCCCGCCTGATCTCGGAACAGGAGTACGACCAGGCCGCCTCCACGCTGGCCGTGAGCAAAGCAACGGTCGAACTCCGGCGCCGCCAGCTCCGCGATGCCAAGGTGGTCGCGCCCTTTGACGGCGTCACCGGCGCCCGGCTGGTCAGCCCGGGGCAGGTCATTACGCGCGCCACGCCCATCACCTGGCTGGTGGACCTGGACCCGATGAAGGTGGAGATGGAAGTGCCCGAGCGATTTCTCGGGCAGTTGCATCCCGGCCAGAAGGTGCAGTTCGAGGTCACGGCGTATCCGGGGCGCCAGTTTGAGGGCGAGATCTACTTCATCGCGCCGCGGCTGGATGAACGCACACGCACCGCGCAGGTGAAGACGCGGATTCCCAATCCGGACGGCGTGTTGAAGGCCGGCATGGTGGCCAATCTCGAATTGAAGCTCGTGATTCGCGAGAACGCCGTGGTGGTGCCGGAGGCCGCGCTGATGAGCAACGGCGACCTGACCTTCGTGTACGTGGTCGGCCCCGAGCAGGTGGTCCAGCTCCGGCCGGTCAAGTTGGGCCAACGGCTGCCCCGTTGGGCGGAAATCCTGGAGGGCTTGCAGGGCGGCGAACTGGTCGTCGCCGAGGGCCACCAGAAGATCGGCCCTGGCATGAAGGTGGCCGTCGCCCCACCCGAAAAAGCCGCCGC
>CALJWR010000276.1 GCA_937976685.1 uncultured Verrucomicrobiae bacterium | reverse complement strand
CCAGCCGCTCTACCGCAACCGCGTGTTTCAAGAGGCGCACCGGGGGCCGGCGCACGGCATTAAATCACCGCTTGCGGCGAAAGGCGTCCGGTACGATACGGTGTCCTGCCCGGTCTGCGAACAGGTCTGCCGGGATGCGGTCTGGATCGCGCACCCGGCGTTGCTGGCTGGCGAAACGCAGGTGCGGCAAATCGCCGATGCGGTGGCCAAGGTGGCGGCCAACGCGGCACAGTTGCGCTAGAGCGTTTCTACCTCGCATGTACGGCGGTCCGTCCGGGCTGCGAGTCGTCGCCACGTTCCGTTGCTGCGCTCGGTCGGGTGGCCGCACGCCGCCCCAACCTGCCGGCGAGGACGCCGGCGCCACATGATTGCCGGAAACGCTCTAAATCGCCGGGGCGCGGGCGGTTTGAAGAATGTTGTCGCCGGCGGATTTCTCCCCGCCCCGTCACCCAGTTTCCGGCGACCCTCTCCCCATCGGATGGCGAGAGGGAAGGAGTCAGCGGCTTCTGCCGCCATTACGGCAACCGTTTCCATGAAACCCCTCGAGCGTCGCTCGGTCGCGCCCGCCGTCGCGGACGTGAGCGCCCGCGCTCCTGACGCGCGGGCAGCGGGGATTACTCGACCGCGATCAGCCGATAAAAGCGCGCCGGCTCATCGCCGCTGACGGGCAGGAGGTGGCTACCCTTGCCGGCGGCGTCCAAGGGTATGGTCGCCACCGGCAGCCACGGGCCTGCCGCAACGTCCAAGGCCGTCTCAATGGCCACCTTGCCCCCGGGTTCAGCGGCGAGGTTCAGCGCGAGGTTCGCGCCCACCTGCGCAGCCTCTAGAGTCGGTGCCACCGCGAGCGCCGTTTCCCCGAGGACTGCCGACCGGCCTTCGAGGTCCACCCCCAGCAGGCGGTAACGAACTTCCTGCGTCGGGACGGGCAGGGTGTCCACCAGGCCGTAGGCATTGGGCCGACCACCGCCCAGGGCCGGGATGAGCGTGGGGATGATCCGACCCCAGTCCCCGCCGGCCACCTGACGCTCCAGCAGGAAGCCGATCAGGTTGGACTCCACGCCCGTGCGCCAGTTGAGGGCCACCGACACAGGGCCGGTGGCGCCGGCGCCAAACGCGAGCAGCACCGAACCGGTCGGCGGCGGGGACGAGGCGCTGTAAGTGACCTTCAGCGTTCCGGTGACCTGGTCGTTGCAGACGATGCAGGTCACCGAGGAGGGCGTGGTGGTGACCTTGGGCGGATACAGGGCCGTGAAATCCACGTCGTAACCGACCGAGCCCGTCCCTTTGAACAGGTCCAGGACCCCGGCCGCCGTCGAGGAGCTGGCGGCCGAGCCGGAACTGAGCAGCGACAGCGAGGCCTCGCCGTCGGCGGGCACCGAGGCGGATCCGGAGAGGCCAAGGTTTACCGGCCCCGGCGCCAGAATCCCGGACGTGATGGGGGTGGCCAGCACCCGCGCGCCGGTCAGGGTGCCGGAGGCGGAGAGGGGCGTGAGGGTGTCATTGAAGAACGTCAAGCCCCCGCCGAACGACGCCTCCAGGGTGACGGTCACCTGGTTCAGATTGGGCGTCGTGGGATGGCTGGCCGGATCAAACTGGGGCAGGCTGAGCCCGAAGGCGGTTTCGCCGGGGCCGAGGTTGAATGGCACGGAAAAAGTGATTTCCGCGGCCCGCAGACTGCCTGCCGCCGCCAGACACAACAGCCACCGTGTGAGAGACGAGTTCATTCTGTTCGCTTGCCGCCAAATTGCCATGGGCCATCCCGCCCGCAACCGCTCCGCCGCCAAATCTGCTCAACAAAAAGGCCGGCCTCAAGAGGCCGGCCGAATGGGAAGTCCGTGACGCAGGCACGCTCAAGCGGCCTTGCGCGCCTGCAGCCGCCGATAACCGGCGAAACCGATCAATCCCAGGCCGGCAATCAGCGCGTAGGTACCGGGCTCAGGAACCAATGTGCCATTAATTTCCGGAGTGATATTGAACGTCACCCCTTTGCCGCCGCCTTCAACCGGCGCCGAACGGGCCGCCAAGGTTACTGTAAAATCTTCATCGTAAGGCAGCGAGTAGCCTCCGTCGAGAGTCGAATTAACGCTGAACGATTGCGTTGGCAAACTGACCGTCTGCGGCACGATTGGAATGGGTGAGAAAGGCCCGCCTCCAGGCGGCACAGTGACGGTGACGTTGAACGAAACGGGACCGTAGTTAAATGGATTGGGGCTGATAGGGGAGGAACGCGGTGGTACGACGATTGGGTCGGCGGCGGTGATCGAGAGCGTGACCGTATTGAAAACCACGGTGTAGGTCGTTGGCCCGGCCGCAGTTCCTGTTGCCGGAGTCAGCGTTCCGCTGATCCCGAAGGTAGCCAAGACAGCGATGGCATAAGGATCGGTCGGAATGGACAAGCTTCCAAGATTACTGTCACCAACGTTACTCAGCGGACCAAAGGCCAGTTGTGCCGAGGCACCGACGGTGCCGCAGAGAAATCCGGTTAAAAGTCCGGCAATAGTAGGAAATGAACGGTTCATTGATTTGATATTGGACTCGCATCACCTTCCGCGAGTAACTCATCAGGAGCTTGGAAGCTGGCGCGGGAACCGTCAATGGAATTCTTTTTCTGGGAATTTTAATGGCTGACAACGGGCATCGCGGGATCACCCAAGAGGTTGTAAATCCAGACGGGGGTTAACCGTGGGCCGCCCGTGCCGTACAGGGAAGCCGATTGCGCGAAAATGTCCCCCAACCGGCCGTTGATCGTACAAGCAAGCTGCTCCATGACAAATCGGTTGATGTAGGCCGCCTCGGCGTCCAAGGAAAGCCCGGTCGGCCCGATGGCGCCCGCCGCGCCCGCCAAGGGTTGCCGGAGCAGACCCTCCACGAGGGTGGTCCAACCGGGATTGGCGAAATTGGCGGCCACACACGTCATGGTGACGACGATTGGCAACCGCATCCCGGGATTGAGGCTCGGCGTCAGCGTCTGGGGCTGGTCCACCTTCATGTAGTAGTCCACACTGTTGGCACCGAAGTGATCTTCCGCCCCGTGGCCGATATAGTTGAGGGTGTCCACGCCGGCGTTGATTGCGGTCTGGATCTGGGAGCGGAGGGCGGGCGCGTTGATGGGGGCCGGGCCGTAGGGAGGGTGGACCAACTGACTGCTGTACGTGGGGGCAAGGTAATGCTCGACCTCTTGGATGCCGGCGATGAAATCGCCGGCAGCGTCCGGCTGGTCTGCCACGAGCAACGCCTTGCGCGGGACGAGTGGAGACTGCGCCTCGTAAGCAAGGATTTTGTCGTACACGGCCTGAAATTGCGCGGCGTTCTTCACCGGCAGACGGCCCACGCGCACCCGCATCTGCCCGTCGCCCAGGACATTGCCGAAGAGGGTGTCAGAACCCGCTAATCCAAAGAGAGTGTTCACCATCAAAGGCGGGATCAGGTTGTCCCCGACGGTCGTGTGGTCGCGGTAGTCGTAAGTGCCCTCGCCGACCAGGAGGAGATATCGGAGCGGAATGGCCCATGACGATTGGGCCGTTTGGGCGAAGGAGCGCAGCGCATGGGGCGTGGCCAATCCGTGGGCGAAATCGTTGAACACGTCGTCCACGGAAACGAGTTTAACCCGGAACTCGGAGGAGCGGTGAGCGGCAAGCTGGGCCGCTTGCGCCATCAGGCTGGGGTGGGCCACTACGACATAACTGCCTTGGTTGGTGGGTGAGTTAAGGTTGGCAGGGGTCTCGACGGAAACCTCGGTGGCAGCCACCACCCGGGCGGACGATGGGGTCATGGGACGGATGACTACAAACCGGGCATTGCTGGCCGGAGGGTTGAAACTCGCCAACCAACTGAGGGTGGTGGTTGCTGGAATGTTGGCGCGCTCGACCCGCACATTCGTGATCGCCCGGATCTGGCGTGGATTGGTGATGTCGAAGGCCAGGATGGTCTGAGCGGCAGACTGGTTCGAGGAAGCAACATTGGCCACGGTGACAGACGCGCTGCCTTCCGCCGCGGCCTCAAGCGAGCGGGAGGTGGTGTCGGCAAAGCACGTCCGGCGGTAGGACAATTGGTATTTGTCCATACCGACCCGGCTGCCGGAGGCACCTGAAGGCAGCAGTGCCGTCAGCTTCAAGGTGTTGGCCCCCTGGCCGGCCGCACTGTCCTTCAGGGCGGCTGAGGTTTCGGCGTTGAAGGTGAATTCCGCCCAATGCGGCCCCATGCCTGAGAAGGTGGTTTCGCCCAACAGATTGTCGTTCAGCCACGCCCGCACCCGGTGCGGAGTGACACTGGCGCCGTACAGACGGATGGCCAGTGTGGCCTCGGTTCCAGCCGTCCGCTCCAGTCGGTCCACCGAAAAACTGGTATTGAAGGTGTCGGCCACAGAATCCGCCGTGAGAAAAGTCCACAAGTAAAGGTCGTCGTCCGGATCCTGCACCACCGCCACCGCCTGTTTATCGTTGGTCTCCCTTTTGATCTGGGCGGTGTAGGTTCCCGGAACCACATGGCTGGGATTGCCGCCGTCCACGCTTTGATTGTGCGCGGCGTTAAGTCCGGCTTGGAGCCAGTAAATGTTGTTCAGGGTAAAGCTGCTGTGGGGGTACGACAGAGACTCCGCGTAGAAGTACAGCCCGGGCTGAAGAGTGGTGGCGGAGGCGTACCCCAGCCCGGGGACGTAATTCACCGGCTGGCCTTGGTTCGACAGCGTGATCGTCCCAGCGTCAATCCACCCCTGAACCGTGGCCACGGGCTGGTTGAGCAGGGTGGCCAGCGTGGCGGTACTCAGGAAGTGCATCCCTTGCGCGGTGGTCCGGATTTTGACCCGCTGTGGCCCGGCCGGCAGGTTGATCGGCGTGGGCGGCGACGCGAGCGCGACCTGGCGGGCAGGCCGGGTCACCTCGGGCTCGCGCTGCGGGGTCACCCGCGGACGGCTGGCCGGAGCGGCAAGTTCCGCCTCGCTGGCGCGACCGGTAATGGCCAACGACCGCACGGCGATCTCCTGGGGCTGTCCCGAGAGGTTGATCGCCTCCAGCCGGTAGAGAACCGGGCCGCCCGGCGCAGCGCCGGAGTCCACCACCTGATACCGGCCGCCGCTCAACTGGCTTTCGGCGATGACGGCGTCCGCGTTGACGCGCTGCCATTGGCCGTCGGTCTGGCGGTAAAGGTGGTAGAGCAGGACGCCCCACTCGAGCGAGGTTTCCCAGCGCACGAGCGCAGGACCGCCGGCGTCGAGGGACTCGAAGGTGGCCAGTTGGACGCGGGCTGGCGGGGGCGTGGCGGCGGGGGATTGGGGCGTGCCGGCAGGCGCAAACGCCAGGCAGCCGAGGACGACCAGCCACGTCGCGGTGGCGACTCGGCCGACCGGCCGCGGAGGCGTTCCGCTGGAGCCTTCGAAGGAATTGGAACCATTCATGCCAGAAAAGCTGCTTCTACTGTGGCGGCAAGCTAGGTGCGCTTCCACGGGGCGTCAACCGCTCTGGCTTGGAGATCGGCGGTACGGTAACGCCAGTCTCCCGACCGGCTCGTCGCGCCGGCTTTCCAGCCAGCCCCAAGACCAACCGACCTCGGTGCCGACCGGGAGGTCAAGCGGTACGGGCCGATAGGAATGCCGGCGCTACAGTCGCGCCGGCTTAAGAGCCGGCTCGGTGCCGGTAACGCCGGTCTCCCGACCGGCGATGCGGCTGACGCGGATCTCGCGGTTGGTTCATTTTGCCCGCCGGCCCGGGGATTTCCCGCTTGCGTTTTGGCTGGTCGCCAAAAGAATCTCGCCCCCTTTATGCAGAAGCCAGATGCCGAAACAACCCAGTCCCCAGCGCTTTCCGCCTACGACGTGCTGGCTTGGTTCGAGGTCAACAAGAAGCCCGTAATCTGGTCGGCGGTGGGGATCCTTGCGGTGGTGGTGGCCGTCTATGTGTACACTTGGAGCCGGGATCGGGCGGAAGCCACGGCCAGCGCCGCGTTGCTGGCGTTGCCGACCGAGGCGCGCCCGGAATCCGGTCAAAAGGCCGCCAGCCCGGCGGATTTGCTGCGGGTGGCCCGGGAGCACGCGGGCACGGCAGCGGGCGCACGCGCGCGAGTGATGGGGGCGGTGGCGCTCTACGGCGAGGGCAAATACGCCGAGGCCCGCCACGAGTTCGAGGAAGTGCTGCGCGAGACGCGGGAAGGTCCCGTGGCGGCCTTGGGTCAGTTCGGCTTGGCGACCTGCCTGGACGCCCTGGACCAGAAGGAGGAAGCGTTGGCGGCTTACCAGCAACTGGTCAGCCGGTTCCCCGATGACGCGCTGGTGTCCCGCGCCAAGATCGCCGCCGCAGCGCTCCACGAGGCGAAGGGCCAGCCGGAACAGGCGCTCCGGCTGCTGGAGGAGCTGTCCCGACCGGGTGCCTCGAGTGCCGGCGCGATGGAAGCCGCCCAGCGCAAGCAGCAGTTGCTCCAGCGTCATCCCCAGTTGGTCAAAACGAACCCCGCGCCCGCCGTCGTCATTCCGACCACCGAAGGCGCCGCCCCAACGAACCTTGACTTGTCTCCACCCGCCGGAGCGCCCCGCGTGCAGTAGGTGCCGGCAGCCAGCCCGAGCGACCGTCGAGGCAAGCGTTCGCCGCTCCGCCCTTCCCGCCGCTCGCGGGCCGGTGACCCCGGTCAACGGTGGCCGGCCGTGAACAACCCAGGCTTCAACCCATGAATGGACGCGAACGAGTTCTCGCCCACCTGGCAGGACAGCCCGTGGACCGGCTGCCCTTGATGCCCATCACCATGATGTTTGCGGCCGATCAGGCGGCAGTGCCCTACGGCGCCTACGCGCGGGATTATCGCGTGCTCGTCCAGGCGCAACTCTGCGTCGCGGAGGTCTTTGATTTCGACTACGTGTCCGTGATCTCCGATCCGGCGCGGGAGGCGTACGATTGCGGCGCCCAGGTTCAGTTCTTCGAGGATCAACCGCCGGCGATCGTCGAGTCAGAGGCCCGGCTGGCGGACAAGGTCGAACTGACGCGGCTGATCATCCCCGACCCGCTGGGCGGCGGCCGGATGATGGATCGCATTCAGGGCGTGGCGCTGTTGAAGGAGCGCACCGCGGGGCAGAAGCTGATCGAGGGATGGATCGAAGGGCCGTGCGCCGAGGCGGCGGATCTGCGCGGCATCAACAACCTGATGACGGACTTCTTCGACGATCCCCAGTTCGTGCGGGAGCTGTTCGAGTTTGTGATCGAGATGGAACTGCGATTCGCCCGAGCGCAGGTCGAGGCCGGCGTTGACCTGATGGGCGTGGGCGATGCGGCGGCGTCCCTCGTGGGTCCGGAGCTTTACGAGGAGTTCGTGTGGCCTTACGAGAAGAAATTGGTGGATGGCCTCCACGCGCTCGGAACCAAGGTCCGGCTCCACATCTGCGGCAACACCCGGCGCATCCTCGCCGGCATGGGGCGGCTCGGTTGCGAGATCGTGGACCTCGACTACCCGTCGCCGGTCAGCGAAGGCCGCGCGGCGATGGGGCCCGGACAGGTGCTGTTGGGCAACCTGAATCCGGTGAAGGTCGTCCGCAACGGCTCCCCGGATCTGATCACGGAGGCGATTGCGCAGTGCCACCGCGAAGCGGGCAGCCGGTTCATCGTGGGCGCCGGCTGCGAAATCCCGCGGGGTGCACCGAATGAAAACGTGCTGGCGCTGACCGAGTACGCGCGCAGCCACCAGCCGTAACCGGGACAACCCGGTGGCCAGGTGCGAGGGGCGCGACGACTGGACTGCGCCGGCTTCAAGGTTCCGGCGGGAAGTTCCCTTCTGGCGGTCCGAAGCCGGGAAAGCCAGCGGGCAGGCGCAGAAGGTCTTTCTCGATCCCGGCACGCAGTTGCTCGACCGTCAGGCTGCCGCTCTGGTCGGTGTCCCAACTGGAGAACCACCGGGCCATGCCGGTGGTGAATTCCGCGCGGGTCACAGTCCCATCCTTGTCCGCGTCCAGCGCGGAGTGCAGCGGGGCGCCAAGGAAAAGACCCGGGCCGGGCGGCGGTCCAGCGGGGCCCCCGGGCGGTCGTCCCCCGGGGCCGAACCCGCCGCCCAAGGTCTCGCCCTCAGAACGCCCGGCCAACTGGTCGGCCACGGACCGGGCACGGGCGGTTACGAAGCTTTTGATGGGTTTGACCGGCTCGCCGAACATCGGGCCTCCTGGAGGGCCTCCGAAGTCGCGCGGAGGCTGGAAGCCGCGATTGGGTCCGCCCGGCGACCGGAGGTCGTCGCCGCGGTCGCCGGTGTTCCTTTCGGCAAGGCGGCCACGCGGCCGCGTGCCACCCATAAACCCTCCCGGTCCCTCGGGGCCGACGGGCTGGCCGGCGACGACCTGATCGAAGCGCGCGAGTTTCCGGGCCGATTCCTCGGCGACGGCGGGACGAATGGCCGCCGCCACCTCGTCCACTTGGGTCGCGATTCGTTCCGGACGGCCCAGCGTTTCGTTGAGTTCCTTCAGGCGGGCGAGATAGCGCTCCTTGAACGCGGGCACGGCGAAGACCCGTTGCAGAAAGCGTCGCTCCCCCTGCCAGGGCTGATGGATGCTGAGGTTCTCGCGCTGGGTTTGCGTGCCGAGCAGCGGGAACTGGCCGAACGAGTGGTCGAGGTCCCACGGGATGAATTGAAACCGCCGCGTCGTCGGCTCGAGGTGCACGAGGAAGTTCTGCCCGGGGCCGAGGAGGCTGTCCAAGGTGCTGAGCCAGACGGTCACCGCCATGAAGCGCGCGAACTCATCGAGGTCCAAGAAGCTGCCGAGTCGGTCGGCGAAAGTGGCGTCGTCAGCCGCGGAGACCAGTTTCGCGAACGTGATCACGCGCGAGATTTCCTCGGTGCCGGGTGGCGTCTTGGGATCGTACGTTTGGCGGTAGGCCGCCCAGTCATCGCCGAGGTACTCGAAGAGGTTCGGCGTCACGGGTTTGAACAGCACTCCGCGCTTGTTCCCAAACCGGTGCTCAAGGAATGGGCCGTCCACGTTTTCGACCAGCGAGTAAAGGCCGAGGTATTTGCGGTCGAACTCGCCCGGGACCGTCAGGTACACCCGAGCGTAGGCGGTGCGTGGGGCCGGCACGCCCGCGTCGCGGAACAGCCGGTGCGACAGCACTTCGTTCATCCAACTCGCGTCGGTCACGCAGTTGTGCAGGTTCAACTTGGTGACCCCCGCCAGCTTGCGTCCGGGGAAAGCGTCGTTGAGGTCAATCTTCAAGGATCGCTTCAAGGTGTTGCGGGACTGGAGGAAGGTGCCGTTGCCCTTGTAGCGCACAGAGACGGCGGGGAACTTCTGGCCATCGAAGTCGAGGTCAGCCATGACGGTGGGGAACTCGATGCCCAACGCGGCGGCAAGACCGTTTCGGCGGCCGTCGGCACCGCGCAGATTCAGGCCCTCCGGCGGACCACCCGGGCCACCCGCCGGGCCGGGCGCGGGCGCGGAGGCATCCAAGCCGGATCGCGTCTCTTCCACACTCAACCCACCGCTGCGATTGGTGTCCCAAGCCGCGAACCATTTGTCCGCGAGCATGGTGAATTCGCGGGCGGTGAGTTGCCCGTCCCCGTCGGCATCGCCGGCGGTGAGAACCAGCGGGGCAATGAACATTCCCGGACCGAATCCGGCCCCTTGTCCCGGTCCGCCGCCCGGCCCCATTCCGCGCGGCGGCAGGCCGCCCGGAGGGCCGAATCTGCCCGGGCCACCCGGTCTTCCGGGACCGCGCTCCCCGCGACCGGGACCGAAAGCTCCGGGCCCGCCCTGGGGCTCCATCGCGTGCCATTGGTCCGGGGTGAAGGTGAGATGAACGGTCCAGACCTTCGTCAGCGTAAACAGATCGTCCGAGTTCCTTGGCGGTTCGCTCTCGGCGGCGGCCATCCCGGGCTGTGCCAGTAGGAGCGCCAGACCGCAGAGCAGGAGGCCACGTTCGGCGGTCCGGCGCGCGCGGTATCCGATGGCTGCCACCTTCCGGTGCCGGGTAATCGCAAGTGCGTTCTTCACGAGGGCGAAGACTCGCGTCGCGGCATTCTGGTTACACTTCGGCCCGGGGACCGCCGGGGAGCGAGGCGCGCGTTACATTCGGGCCAGCGCGGCATCCAGCCGGGCCAGGGATTTCTCCCGACCAAGGACTTCGAGCAGGTGGTAGAGGCTGGGGCCCGCCGTTTTGCCCGTGCAGGCGAGTCGCACCGGATGCACCAGCACCCCGGCCTTGACGCCCAGTTCGGCCGCGACTGACTTCAGACACGCCTCGAGGGGCGCGGCGTTGAATTCCGGCAACGCCGCATAAACTTCCCGCAGCCGCTGAAGCCTCGGCTTGTTCTCGGGCGTGAAGTCCTTCTGCGCGGCCGCCGCGTCGAACTGCGTGACTTCGTTGAAGTAAAACCCCGCGTAGCCGGGCAGTTCGCTCAAGGTCTTGAGCTTGCCCTTGCAGGTGTCGAGCGCGGCTTTGACGTAGGGAAGCGGGAAGCGGTTGGTGTCCACGCCGGCCCGCGCGAACGTATGCACGCAGAGTTCGTAGAAGCGATCGTCCGGCAGCGTTCGCATGTATTCGCCGTTCATCCATTGGAGCTTGGCCATGTCGAAACGCGCGTTGTGGCGGAGCACCTGGGGCAAATCGAAGCGCTCGATCAGTTCCGGAATGGACAGGATTTCGCGGTTGTCCTTGGGCGACCACCCGAGGAGCACGAGGTAGTTGACCACCGCCTCGGGCAGATAGCCCTCGTCCACGTAGGTCGCCAGCGAGGCGCCTTGGTCGCGCTTGCTCATCTTGCTGCCGTCGGCGTTCAAGATGAGGGGGATGTGGGCGTACTTCGGGGGCGACACGTCAAAGGCGCGGAACAGCGCAATGTGCTTGGCCGTGTTCGAAAGGTGGTCCTCCCCGCGAATCACATGCGTGATGCCCATCTCAAGGTCATCCACCACGTTGACGAAATGAAACACCGGCTGGCCGTCGGACCGCACGATGACGAAGTCCGGGTCCACCGCCTCGCGATCGGTCAGCTCCCGCCGCACGTGCCCCACGATCAGGTCGTCCATCAGCACCGGCTCGCGGGTCATCTTGAACTTGACCGCCCCGTCGTGCTCGTAAGCAAGGCCGCGGGACAGCAGCGCCTCAACCCGTCGTTGGTAGATGTCTTTGCGCTGCGATTGAAAGTACGGCCCGCGCCCGCCGTGCGACGGGCCGGTGGCGTCGCTGGTCAACGGGCCCTCGTCCCAGTCCAGCCCCAGCCAGCGCAGACCGTTGAGGATCACGTCCACGGCCGCCTGGGTGTTGCGCGCGGTGTCGGTGTCCTCGATCCGCAGGATGAACTGCCCGCCGGTGTGACGCGCGTACAGCCAGTTGAACAGGGCGGTGCGGGCCCCGCCGATATGCAGGAAGCCGGTGGGACTGGGGGCAAAGCGAACTCGTACACTCATCGGTTTGGATGCGAATTGCGTGACCGCACCTTACGGAGACGCCGCCAGCCCTGACAAGCGCCGGCTCAGTCCCGCAGGTTCCCGGCGGCGTCGAAGCGCACCACGGCCAGCGTGCCAATCGCCTCGAGGCCGCCGGTCCCGCCGTGCTCGCGCCAGAGGCGCTCCGAAATCGCCAGCTCCTCGAGATGGAGCGTATCCCGAATCCGGGCCACCCGCAGTTCCTGCGGGTCGTCATCCGCCAGCGTGCCCCGCGCAGCCGCGATGGCTTCGCGATCGCACTCGAAGTACAACGGGACCTTGGCACCCTGGAGCGACAGTGCGGTCAGCGCGTTGGTCATCGTGACCTTCCGATCCATCGTCCGCACGAGCCGCGCGGTGGTGAAGTCCGCCAGACCGATGCCAATCGCGTTGCCATGACTCTCCGGCGTGAGGTCGCGCACGAACAAACGCCGCACCCACGGGCGTTGCGGCGGGTCGTCGTCGGCCAGCGAGTAGCCGTGGATCATTCGTCCGATCACGGTGGGGTCCATGCCCGTGCCGCTGATGTTCTTGCCCATCCAATCCACGATCAACAAGTCCACTTCCGGGAACGGCAGTCGCGGCATGAGGTCCCGCGCCAGCGCGCACAACGTCTCTTCCCGTCGCACCAGCTCGGCTGCGGGCACCACCTCAATCCGCGCGATTTGGTGGCGTTGGTTTTCGATCACCGCCACGCCGCCCAGCAGTGGGAGGAAGGACATCAGAACGCGCGCCGATTCGCGCAGCACCCGCTCGTAACCGTGACGGCTGGCCTGCCGATGAAATGCCGCCGCGCCCGCGTGCTTGCCCAGGCCGACCACCAGCATCTTGAGCAGTCCACTGCCCAGCGCTCCGCCGAAATCCGTGTGCGGCTTGATGCGGTTCACCAGCAGGACGTGATCTGCCGTGAGCGCAGCCTCGCTGCATACCACGTCGCCGCCGCCTGCGGTCGCCCCGATCCGCCGAACTGCCATACTGGAACGGAGTTCCACGCCCAGGCTCTCAGCCGTGATACCGTACCCGGCCAACAATTCCTCCTGGCCGGCCGCTGTGGCGCCACCGTGGCTTCCCATCGCGGGCACAATGAAAGGCACTCCGCCCGCTTGTCGGATGAGAGCGATCGTCTGGCGAACGATTTCATGGAGGTTGGCGATACCCCGACTTCCAACCGCGATGGCGACCGACTGGCCCGGCCGCAGGGGCTTGAGCAAGGACGGCAGGTCGCGCGCCAGCGACGCGGCGATGTCCACCGAGGGCGTCTCGGGAAACCGCTGCCGCACGCGGATCATGCGGGGCAGGGCGGCCAGCGTTGAGTTGTCCTGATCGCTCATGATGCGGGAACGGGAACAGGCGAAACCGGCTTCGGATGGGTTGTCACGGGCAAACGCTGGTCGTCGCACCTGTCCGAACCTGAAACGCCCGGGCTGGGCGGCCTGGGTCCGCGTCGGTGGTGACTGCGGCGTTCTCTCGAAACGGTGTCGCGTTTTCGGGCGGGAGCATCGGGCTCACCGTGAACGACCGAACCACCGCGATCGGAGATGTCTTGGTTTTCAGTGTCATGGAACTCTCCGGGTCACGTTGCGGCGGCAGCCTGTGGAGCGGGGCTCGACGGAGCAAGCCGGAAACCGGTCAGTGCGCGCCGGTCGGCCTCGAAACAGAATTGACGGCCGGACGGCACGGCCCTGAAATCCGGGAATGAACAACGTTCACATTCGGGTTACCCGACGCGACTTTCTGAAGACCACCGCCG
>CALJWR010000275.1 GCA_937976685.1 uncultured Verrucomicrobiae bacterium | reverse complement strand
CACCGCCGGCACCTTCACCTACGCCTACCCGGCGGGGAGTGGCGGCAACCTGCCCTTGGTGACGTACACCCTGGGCCGGGACCTGAGCGGGAGCCTGGGCCAGCGGTGAGAGAAGGGCTCCGCGGCGCAAGGCGCGGCGCGTCGAAGGTTGATGGCTCGTTGCATGTTGCTTAGTTGTTCGCTTGGTTCGTTTCCGGGCGGCGGGGCAGGCTGCCACCGCCGGCCGCACTCACACCCTTATCAGGACCAACAGAATTGCCAATAGGGGTAAATACCCCTAGTCATCCTCAGCGAATGACGCGAAGCAACATCAGGCAAGGTGATCGTCGCGTTGACACGCTTTTCCGGAGCGGCGTCATTCCGGCGGCCCAAGCGGCTGGTAACGGGCGAGCCGGGTCCCAAGCGGCGGTTCGGATTCCGTTTTCCCGTGGCGACGGGATCGCCCCCTTGGCGTCGGCCTTCTTTCCCAAATCAAGCTCGATCCGCACCGGGAATTTGCGGTTTGTCCGGCGGGCTTTCTAACCTAGGTTGCGCGCATGGCAGAGTCCGAACCGATGCTCCGGTTGAAGGAGGTCAGCAAATACTTTGCTTCGCCGGTGGGCGAGGCGCTCCCCGTGTTGCGCGACGTCAGTCTCGATGTTGCCCGGGGCGAGGCGCTGGCGATCATCGGGCCGTCGGGCTCGGGCAAGACCACGTTGCTGAACGTCATCGGCACGCTGGACCTGCCGACCCGCGGCAGCGTGCTCCTGGAGGGCGAGGAATTGACGCGTCTGAACGAGGTACAACTCGCCGAGGTCCGGAACCGTCGGATCGGTTTTGTCTTTCAGGCGCATCATCTGCTGCCGCAATGCACGGTGCTGGAGAACGTGCTCGTGCCCACGCTGGCGACCCGCAACGAAGTGGTGCGCGACGGCGCGCCGGAGCGGGCAAAACGGCTGCTGGAGCGTGTCGGGCTCGGTGGGCGGTTGCGGCATCGGCCGGGCCAGCTTTCTGGGGGCGAGCGCCAACGGGTGGCGGTGGTGCGCGCGCTGATTAACGAGCCGCGCCTGCTGCTGGCGGATGAACCCACGGGCGCGCTGGATCGCGTCAGCGCGGACAACCTCGGTCAACTGCTGGTCGAGTTGAACCGGGAACTGCGCCTGACGTTGATCGTTGTCACTCACTCCCTCGAACTGGCGCATCGCCTCGAGCGCGTGCTCGAGATGCGCGATGGCCGGCTCTCGCCGCTGTGAGCACGCTGCATCTCATTCGCCGGAGCCTCGGTTTCCACGCCCGGGCGCACTTGGGCGCGCTGCTGGGGGCGACGGTGGCGAGCGCGGTCTTGATCGGGGCGCTCGTGGTCGGGGATTCCGTCCGGGCGTCGCTCCAGCGCCTCGCCCTGCTACGGCTGGGCAAGACGGAATTGGCGCTGGCCACCGGCGACCGGATGTTCCGCGCGGCGCTGGCGGGCGAAGTCCAGATGGGCCTTCGTGGGCAGGGCGTTCCGCAACCGCCGGTCGTGGCCCCGGCGCTGCAACTGCCGGCCGTGGCGACCGCCGGCGACGGCACCGCTCGCGCCAACGGTGTCACCATCTACGGCGTGGACGGGCGTTTCTGGCAGTTGGCGAGCGAACCGGCGGGCGTTGCCGAAATCCCGCCCGACGCGGTGCGGGTGAATGAAGCCCTGGCGCGGCAGTTGCGGGTCAAGGCCGGCGACAGCGTTTTGTTCCGCGTGCAGAGGCCTACCGCGCTCTCCCGGGACGCGCCGCTCGCGCCCCAGGAAAACACCTCGGTGGCGCTGCGCCTGCGCGTGGCGGACATCGTGCCGGACGCGCATGGCGGACGGTTCAGCCTGGCGGCGAATCAACTGCCGCCGCTGAACGCGTTCGTCTCGCTTGCCTTCCTCGGGCAGCGCGTTGGGGCGACCAACCGGGCCAACCTGATGCTGGTGGGCGGCCAGTCGGCCGCGCCGGTTCCCGGGCGCACGGTGACGACGGGCCCCTCCGGGCCGGTGGTTATGGTCAGCCAAGCCCAGGCGCCGGCTGCGCTGCTGCCAACGGCGTCCGCCGCGCTCGCCCAACGCGCCAATCTTGCGGACGCCGAACTGGAATTGCGCGAGGTGCCGGCCGCACGGGCAGTCGAGCTGCGCACGCCGCGCGTGTTCCTGGACAGCCCGGTGGCGGAAGCGGTGTTTGGTTCGCAGACCAATTCAGTCGCGGCCCGGCTCTCGCGGATGATGCCGTTTGTCCGGCCGGTGGGAGTGTTGACCTACTTCGTGAACGAGTTGCGAGTGGGCGAGCGCGCCACCCCATACTCGATGGTCACCGCGGCCGGCGCGCCCGTGACGCCGCCTGACATGGCCGATGATGAGATTCTGATCACCGAATGGCTGGCGGAGGATCTCGGGGCCAAGGCGGGCGATGAACTGTCCTTGAAGTACTTCGTGGTGGGACCTTCGCGCGCTCTCGATGAACGGTCGGCGACCTTTCGCGTCCGGGCCGTCCTCCCGATGAACGCCGGCGCGCTGGATCGGGATCTGATGCCCGACTTCCCCGGCATGACCGACGCGGACAACTGCCGCGACTGGGATACCGGCCTGCCCATCAGCGCGGACGCGATTCGGGACAAGGACGAACAGTACTGGGACACCTATCGCGGCACGCCGAAGGCGATCATCACGCTCGCGGCCGGACAAAAGCTGTGGGAGAACCGCTTCGGCAATCTCACGGCGGTCCGTTTCTATGCCGCGCCGCCTTCGCACGCGGCCGTCGCCTCCCATCCTGCTCCGGGTCAGGACCGCCTCCTGGCGTCCGTTCTGCAAAACGTGCGGCCGCTGCTGATGCAGGCGCTCGACCCGGCGTGGTTTGGGTTGAAGTTCGAGCCGGTGCGGGCGCAGGCGCTGGCCGCCAGTACTCAGGCGCAGGACTTCGGCCAGTTGTTTCTGGGCTTCAGCTTCTTCCTGATCGCGGCGGCGCTGCTCTTGATGTCGGTGTTGTTCCAGTTCGGAATCGAACGACGCGCCGGCGAGGTGGGGACGCTGCTGGCGGTGGGCTTCACGCCGGGGAAGGTCAAACGATTGTTGCTGACCGAAGGCGCGGCGCTGGCGGTGCTGGGCGCCGCCCTGGGCGCGTGGGGCGGCGCGTGGTATGCCCAAGCGATGGTGCGCGGGCTCAACACGGTATGGCGGGACGGGGTCGCGGGCGCGAGCCTTCTGTACGCGTTGGAAACTCGCACGGTCATCGCCGGCGCCGTGGTGGCGGTGGTGGTCACTGTGGTGACGATGTGGCTGGCCCTGCGGCGGCAGGTGGCGCGGCCCGCCCGCGAATTGCTGGCCAGCGAGGGTGAACTCGAGTCGGTCGCGGGCCCGTTGTCGGGAGATGCGCCCGTCCACTCGCGCGCAAAGTGGCTGGCGATTGCGGGCGCCGCGGGCGCACTGGCCCTGCTGGTGTGGGGCATGATGAATCCGGGCGCGGGGGCGGCGGGGCTGTTCTTCGGGTCGGGCGCGCTGTTGTTGGCGGGGGGGTTGGCGGCGGCCTCGGCGTGGTTGACGCACCTGGGCTCGGCGGCCGAGGCGGCGCGACTGACGATTGGCGGGCTGGGTGTTCGCAGCGCCACGCGGCGTCGTCGGCGCAGCCTGGCCGTGATTGGTCTGCTGGCGTGCGGCAGTTTCCTCATTGCTTCGATCAGCGTTTTCCGGCTCGAGGCGGTGCGTGACGCTGGCTCGCGAACCTCGGGAACGGGCGGCTTTGCGCTTCTCGGCGAGGCGACCCAGCCGGTAGTCGAGGACCTCAACAGCGCCAAAGGCCGCGAGGAGTACAATGTGGACACCAACACCCTCGCCGGGGTGGGGTTCGTGCAACTGCGTGTCCGTGCCGGGGATGACGCCAGTTGCCTGAATCTGAACCGCGCGCAGAAGCCGCGTTTGCTGGGCGTGCGGCCGGAAGCGCTTGCCGGGCGGTTCACCTTCACCAAGCTGGCGGACGGGGCCGATCCGCAAGCGCCCTGGAAGGCCTTGCTACGGGGCGAGTTTTATCCCACACGCGGAGCGCCGCTGGCTGACGATGAAGTGGCGGCGATCGGGGATGCGGCGTCCATCCAGTGGGCTTTGGGCAAGAAAGTGGGCGACGTCATCCCTTACACCGACGAGCGGGGGCGCGAGTTCAAGCTGCGGCTGGTGGGGGCGGTGGCGAACTCGATTCTGCAAGGCAATTTGCTGATCGCGGAGGACGAGTTCATCGCACGATTTCCGTCGGCGACCGGCTACCAGATGTTCCTGATTGACGCGCCGGCCGAACGGTTGGATGCAGTGGCGGCCGAGTTGACGCGGGCCCTGAAAGACCTCGGCTTTGAGGCGACGCGGACGGTGGAGCGGCTGGCGGCCTTCAACGCGGTGCAGAACACTTATCTGGGCACTTTCCAGATTCTGGGTGGCCTGGGACTGGTTCTCGGCAGCGTGGGGCTGGGCGTGGTCGTGTTGCGCAACGTGATGGAACGGCGCGGCGAACTCGCCGTCCTGCTGGCCTTGGGGTTGCGCCGGCCGGCACTGAAGAAGCTGGTGCTGGCGGAGCACGGGGCGCTGTTGGGGGTGGGCCTGGGTCTGGGCGTGTTGGCGGCGCTGGTGGCCGTGCTGCCGTCGCTGCTCGCTCCGGGGGCCCAGCCACCGGGAGCGTCTCTGGCGCTGACGCTGGCAGCGGTGCTGCTGAACGGCGCGCTGTGGACGTGGCTCGCCACGGAGGCGGCCATGCGAGGAAGATTGGTGGACGCGCTGCGGAATGACTGACTTTTCGATGAAGACGACGTGGCAATGGATCATGGGCGGCGTGGTCGCCGTGCAATTCCTCGCGGCCGAAGCGCCGCTGTTTCAAACGGACTTCAGCAACGCCGAGGTCGGCAAGGCGCCCGCCGGCTTGCGCGTGTTGGACGGCGGGTTCGCCGTCCGGGAGGACGGCGGCAACCGGTTTCTCGAACTGCCCGGCGCGCCGCTGGAATCGTACGGCGCGCTGTTCGGTCCGGCGCAACGGGACGGCGTGCGGGTCAGTGCGCGGGTTCTCGGCACGGCGAAGGGCCGGCGGTTCCCGACCTTTGCCATCGGGTTGGGCGGCGTGAGCGGCTACCGCCTCCAGGTGAGCCCGGGCAAAAAGGAACTCGAGTTGTGGCGCGGCGAGGAACGTCAAGCCGGTGTGCCCTTCGACTGGCAATCGGGCCGATGGACGCACCTGCAACTGCAGGCGCGCAAGGTCGAGGACGGCCGTTGGAAGATCGAAGGCCGCGCCTGGGCAGAGGGAAGCACAGCGCCCGACGGATGGCTGATCTCGCTGGAGGTGAAGGAGGAGCCGCGGAACGGGCAGGCGGGCATCTTCGGCAGTCCGTTCGCCGGCACACCGATCGCCTACGACGATCTGACGGTGACGCTCGCCGCTGAGAGATAGGCTCGTTACCCTGAGTTCCCATCGTCCATGCCAGCCCAGTTCCCATTAACCCGGCCGTTGCCCGGCGGAACGCTCGCGAGGCTGTGCCTCAGTCTCCTGCTTGTGACCGGCACCGTGTCCCGGGCGCAGGCCGCCTTGCCGGTCGAGGCGGAGTTGGTCATTCCGCCCGCCGAAACGTACGTCATCGGCGACACGATTCCATTGTATTGGCGGTTCCGAAACGTCTCATCCGAACCGCTGGGATTCATGTGGGAGGGCTGCTGCCGCCTGAACGGGCGGCTCACGGTCACCTTGGATGGCCGGGAGATTGAACCCATTCCGCCCGGGCAGGCGCTGGCCCACATGTTCGCCAAGGCGGAACGCCTCGAGCCCGGCGCGGCGCGCGATTTCGACACGCGCCTGAGCGACTGGGTGCGGCTGCCGCGGACGGGTACCTATCATCTGCGGGGGCGGTACACCGGCATGCTGCCCGACCAGCAGCCCCAGGTGCCCCGGGGAACCCGTCTGTGGCGCGAGGCGGCGGAGACGGGACCGATTTCCGTGGCCGTGATCAGCGTGGATGACTACCTCGCGCGCCGCGAACGGCAGGCGAGGGCAAGGGGCCTCGAATTGACGATCTCCGGGCCGGCAGCGGTTCCGGCGCTTGGCACGGCCCCGTTGACGCTGCGCGTGGTGAATCGCGGCTCCGCGGCGGCCGGCTTTGCCTGGCCGGACGACTTTCAATTGTGGTTTGTGGCGGCCACTGGCGAACGGGTGGCGCTGAGCAGCGCGGCGATCGAGGGCAACTATGAAGCCATCCGCCTGCCGGCCGGCGGGAGCTTCGAGCGCGAGATTCCTCTTCGCGCAGAGCAGTTGGAGGGGGAGGCCCTGGGTTCGTACCGCTTGTTCGTGGATCTGGCGGCGGGAACCAACGCTGAGCCTCGTGTGCCCTCAAACGCGCTCGCCATCGGCTGGCAACTCGGGCGGGAGGAAGTGTCCGCCCTGTTGACTGCCGCGGCGGTCCCGCAACGGCCCGGCACGCGCAACGCCCCGTTGCGGCTGCTGCGCGTGTACGTGGGCGAGTTGGGGCCAGTGCTCGACGCGCTGGCGGCTGCCCCGCTGTCCGCCGAGGCGCAAGCCCTCCGTGCGCAACTGGCTCAGGCAGCCGCCCTCAAACCGGTCGCGCCCACGCCCGGCCGGGTGAACTGGGGCCTTAAGATTCATCCGGACGCAAGCTGGAGCTGGGCGGATCCCCGGCTCGCTGCTGCCGCCCGGGCAGCGGCGTCCGAACCCCTGCAACAACTGGCCGGTTTGCTGGCTTTGCGCCGGCATCTGGGTTGGGAGGTGGTCTTGGCGGTGGAACCGGCCGATACCGTCACCCTCGGACAACTGTTCACGCTGGCCGAGGAGTTCGGCGCTTTGCGGACAGAACTCGCCGATCTGGTTCAGCACGTCGCGCCGTCCGGCTCGCCGACCAACCGACCGGCGTCAGGTGCGGTCGCCTTCGCCCCGGCGCCCGTTCCGACGGCCGTGGCACTGCGGGTGAAGGCGACCTCGTCCGGTGTGGGAGTCGAGTTTGCAGCCCGCGAGGTGGGGGCCACGCCGGGGCTGTTCTGGCCGGAAGAACTGGACCAGGCGCCATTTGCGCCGCTGCCAGCCGGCGGTCTCGCTGAGTTGCTGGCCCCGCGCCCGGCGGCGGTTCTGCTGGTTCTCGCGCGGGACGGGGTTCGGTGGAGCGATCTCCGGGAGCTGCTCGAACCAGCACTGGCGCGGGGGCTGCGCGTTCACCTCACGCCGTGGCGGTGAAGGGTTTGACCGGCCGATCCCGGGCGAAGGGCGAAGGGCGCGTTGGCCGATTCTCCCCACCGGCCGTTCGCGCCCGCGAAACCCGCGTTGACAAGGCGGCACGTTGCGCTTCCCTTCCGCCGCATCCGATTCAAGGAAGTGCCTTCCGTCACGGCAGGACTCCTGAAACAGGAACGATTGAAACCTGAACGAAGAAGACATCCCAAAGCATGAGCGAACAAACTGTGGCAAGCGTCGGCACGGTGGTGCCGGATTTTGAACTGGAGACCTACAATCCCGAAGATCGCGAATTCGGGCGGATTTCCCTGGCCGAACTGCGCAAGAAGAAGAAGTGGACGATCCTCGTTTTCTATCCGGCCGACTTCACCTTCGTCTGCCCCACCGAGCTCGCGGATCTTGCCGAGAAGTACGAGCTGCTGAAGAAGCTCGGCGCCGAGGTCATCTCCGTGTCCACGGACACCAAGTTCTCGCATCTGGCGTGGAAGGATACGGAGAAGCTCCTGGCGGGCGTGAAGTACCCGATGGCCGCGGACGTCACCGGCGCGGTCAGCCGGCTGTTCGGTGTCTATGACCCCAAGAGCGGTCTCGCGCTGCGGGGCACGTTCATCATCAACCCCGACGGCGTGCTGGTGTCCTCGGAAGTCAATTTCTACAACGTGGGCCGGAACGCAGACGAACTCGTCCGCAAGATGCAGGCGAACGTGTATCTCGCGAAGCATCCGGACGAGGCCTGCCCGGCGAAATGGCAGCAGGGCGGCAAGACCTTGAAGCCGAGCGAAAAGCTGGTGGGCAAGGTGTTCGAAGCCCTTCAGTAAGGCGCTCGCGCACGCGACCGACGGTGATTCTCCCGCAGCGAGCGCGGATCCTTCGGGGTTCGCGCTCGTTTTCTTTTTCCGCAGAAGGCGGTCCGGCCGGGAGGGCGAAGCCGCCAAGGCGCCGCACGGCTTCCCCAGCGCCCACCCTTGGCAAAGCGAACGGCCGCGCCTGGTCGGACGCGGCCGTCGATCCGAGAGTGATGAGAACCGATTACAGCCGGGACACCAGCAGTTCGCGCTGGAGGATCATCTCATGCGGCAGTTCGGAGTGGAGCTTGAGGAACAGCTCCTCCTGCATAAGCAGTTCACGGCGCCATTCTTCGATATCAATCCGGAGCACCTTCTCCAGCGCGGCGGCGTCGAAGTTCGGCAGACCGGCGAGGTCAATGTCGGCGGCGTCGGGCACCCAGCCCAGCGGGGATTCGTGGGCATTGGCACGGCCCCGGCAGCGGTCCACGATCCACTTGAGCACGCGCATGTTCTCCCCGAAGCCGGGCCACAGGAAACGGCCCTCGGCATCTTTGCGGAACCAGTTCACGTGGAAAATGCGGGGCGGGTACTTGATGCGCTTGCGCATCCGCAGCCAGTGCTGGAAGTACTGGCCCATGTTGTAGCCGACGAACGGCAGCATGGCCATGGGATCGCGCCGCACCTGACCCATGCCGCCGATGGCGGCGGCGGTCATCTCGGAGCCGATGGTGGCCGCCACGAACACGCCGTGGATCCAGTTGAAGGCCTGAAACACCAGCGGCATGGTGCCGGCGCGGCGGCCGCCGAAGATCAAACCGCTGATGGGCACGCCGGCCGGATCCTCCCAGGCTGGATCAATCGAAGGGCACTGGCTGGCCGGCACGGTGAAACGGGCGTTCGGATGGGCCGCCTTGCGGCCGCAGCCCGGGGTCCATTCCTGCCCCTGCCAGTCAATCAGTTTGGGCGGCGGCGTGTCCGTGAGATCTTCCCACCACACATCGCCGTCCGGGGTCAGGGCCACGTTGGTGAAGATGGTGTTCTTCGATATGGTCGCCAACGCGTTGGGGTTTGACTTGGCGGAAGTGCCCGGCGCCACGCCGAAGTAGCCAGCCTCGGGATTGATGGCATACAGACGGCCGTCCTTGCCCGGTTTGATCCAGGCGATGTCGTCCCCGACCGTCCACACTTTCCAGCCGGCGTCGCGATAGTGCTTGGGCGGGATGAGCATGGCGAAGTTGGTCTTGCCGCACGCGCTGGGGAACGCCGCCGCCACGTAGGTCTTCTCGCCATCGGGCGCTTCCACGCCAAGGATGAGCATGTGTTCCGCCATCCAGCCCTCGTCGCGCGCCATGCAGGATGCAATGCGCAGGGCGAAGCATTTCTTGCCGAGCAGCGCGTTGCCGCCGTACCCCGACCCGTAGGACCAGATCTCGAGCGTCTCCGGGTAATGCACGATGTATTTCACCTTGGGGTTGCAGGGCCACGGCACGTCCTTCTGCCCCGGTGCCAGCGGTGCGCCTACCGTGTGAACGCAGCGAACAAATTCGCCGTCCCCCAGCACATCGAGCACTTTTGACCCCATGCGGGTCATGATTCGCATGTTGACCACTACGTAGGGGGAGTCGCTGATCTCGACGCCGATGTGCGCGATGTGCGAACCCAGCGGCCCCATGCTGAAGGGGATCACGTACATTGTCCGCCCGCGCATGCAGCCGTCGAAGAGTGGCCGGAGGGTTGCCCGCATCTCGCGCGGGTCCACCCAGTTGTTGGTCGGCCCCGCGTCTTCCTCCCGGCGCGAGCAGATGAAGGTGCGATCCTCAACGCGGGCGACGTCGCTCGGATCCGAGAGGGCGAGGAAACTGCCCGGGCGTTTCTCCGGATTGAGGCGTTTGAAGGTGCCGGTTTGGACCATGACTTCGCACAACTCGTCATATTCCCTCTGCGAACCGTCGCACCAGTGAATGGAATCGGGTTTGCAGAGTTCGGCCATTTCCTTGACCCAGGCAAGCAGGGCGGCGTTCTTGGTGTTGCAGGTTCCCGTCGTCGTCATAGGCATTGATCGTAGCGGTCCGGGCGGGCGTGGAATTGCCCGTCAGAGGCGGTCGTCACCGGGGTGCGTCTGGCCTCCTGCCTTCAGACCGCGCCGCAAGGTACCGGCGTGCCCCCGCCTTGCAAGCTAGTTCGACAGGTTCCCATCCGCCGGTGGTTCCCAGCCAGTTTGAAATGCAAAGCCAGCCAGGCGTCGGCAGTTTCCGGCGACGCCGAAGATGACCATCGCCCTTGCGCGTCAACGCGACTGCAGTGGGCCAGCGGCGTCACTTGGGCGCCAGCTTCTTCTTCATCTTCTCGACCTTCGGAGCGATGACGACGGCGCAATACCCCTGGTTCGGGTTGTTACGGAAGTAGTCCTGGTGGTACAGCTCCGCCTCGTAGAACTTCCTCAGTGGAACGATCTCGGTGACGATCGGGCGGGAAAACCTTTTCTGGGCCGCCGCCTTCGATTTCTCGGCTGCATCCCGCTGGGCTTCGTTTGTGTAGAGGATGATGGAACGGTATTGAGGGCCGACATCCGCCCCCTGCCGGTTGAGCGTGGTGGGATCATGGCAGTCCCAAAAGATCTCCAGCAGGCGCTCCACCGTGACCTTCGCGGGATCAAACTCGATGCGGACGACTTCCGCATGGCCGGTCCGACCCTCGCACACCTGCTTGTAGGTCGGGTTCTCCACGTGGCCGCCCGCATAGCCGCTGACGACCGACTTCACCCCCTCGACCAGTTCGAACACGGCCTCGACACACCAGAAGCAACCGCCGCCGACCGTCAACGTCTCGGTTTGGTTCGCGGAAGAAGAGGGAGAAGTGTCCATGGAAGATGCGGAGCCCTCGGCGGCGGCTGCGCTTCCAATCAAAACGCACGCAGCCAGGAAAGCAGAGAGGCAACAACGTTTCATCGCCTGCCAAGCTAGCCGCGCAGGGCCGGCGCGCAAACCGAACGTCCCGGAAACGCGCGTCAGGCTGCCGGCGCGGCGGGCAGTTCTGGTTTCGGCTCGCCTGTCTCCACAGCAGACGCAGCAGCGGGTGGCGTTTCGGTCACCGCCTGAGGCTCGATCGGTGCCGGTGCAGACTCTGCCGGAGGGGCCTCCGCCTCGCCTGGCACGGCGGATTCCACCGGGGCGGAACTGGCGGCGCTGGATTCCGGGGCGGGCTCAGTTCCTCCCGATTCGCCTGTGCCCGCGGCAGCTTGCGTCTCTGGCGTCGGAGTCGTCTCTGGGGCCGGAGTCTCTGCCGACTGGTCAGCGGCAGGGGCGACAGTGGTCGGCGCCGGTTTGGGCGCTTTAGGTGGCGGGGGCGGCTTGGGAAGCGGCTTCTTGGCCAGTTCCATGCGCCCGTTGCTGAACTCGATCACATGCCCTTGGTGAATCAACCAGTGCAGATCCGAGATTACGGCTCGCTGTTCCGGCGTCGGTTCGGGACCGGCGGGCGCGGCAGGAGTGGGTGCGGGCGCTGCGGGTGGCTCGGCTGGAGCCGGGGCTGCAGCCTCTGGCGCCGGCGCTTCGGGAGTGGGCCCCGCGCTAGGCGCTTCGGTCGGCTTGGGCGCAGGTACCGGTTCCGCCGGGGCGGTGAGGGACGGTTCTGATACCGCAACCGGCCGGTCCGGGGCAAGCGCTTGGATCAATGCCTTGCGCGTGCAACCCGGTTTGGCCGCGATGAATTCCACGATGCGGCGCACGCCCTCGGACACCACCGTGTTTTCCAGATCGAGGTAATGCGGCCGCGACACGCACACGTGCGTGACCGTTTTGTTGACCTTGAAGAAGTGCAGGCCATGCGCGGCAAACTGCTGGCTTAGCACGGTTGCCACCTTGATCGGAAAGCGGCGTTGCTGCTCGAGCGTCACCCGCAACGCGCGTCCCAGTTCGGACGACAACACGCGGCGCGGGCCGGCCGCCGGGATGACAAAGGTCTCGACCTCGCGGACCAAGTTGGGCAGGTGAGTGGCGCGGAAGTGCGCCTCCATATCCTCCCGGCTTGCGAGGGTGACTGGTTCCGGCACGTTCAGGCAGACGTACTCGCTGCGGAAGCTTTGCTCCTCGACCCACTGCTTCACCACGGCTTCGTCCTTCACGATCTTGACGCGGGACTTGTACGTCTCGAATGGCATGTGCGGACAACGTTCGGCGTGGATTTTTCGCAGCTTCTCCTGGTAGCCGTGCAGATTCGGCGGCCCCAGCAGAGCCCCCGTCACACCGCATTGCGCCACGAACGTGTAGGTGCCCTTGGGCGGGTCGGTCGGGACGCGCTGCACCTGGTAAAAGGTGGCCAGATGGTGCTTGAGCACGTGCTGGGCGACCTCGTTCTCGTTCAACCAGAGCGATTCATCCAGCGAGCAGACAAAAAGGCGCTGCAGCGGCTGGCCGTCCGGCCCGCGGCGGATCTTGAATTCCTGATTGAATCGCTCCGGTTTGCCCATGATCAGGGTGGCGATCTCAAACAAGGGGTACGAACGCCCCGTCAGCTTAATTTGGCGGGCCAGGGAGTCCACGCCCTTCGGATCGGGCAGGAAGTTGATCTCCACCGGCACCAGCGGCTTGATGTCCTCCGGGCGCGGCGCGGCCTTGAAATCGCGTCGCGGCCCCCGGTCCCGGTTGTCCCGACCGCCCGGAAACGGCCGCCGCTCACCGCCTGGCCCTCCCGACCCGGGACCCGAACCTGCTCGCGGCGGACGGTCCCGCCGATCGGGCCGCGGACCCCGGTCGCGGCGCGATTCGCGCTCGCGGTCTGTCCACGGGCGGCGGCCCTTCCCGCCGCGCGGACCGTCATCGCTTTCGCCCTCAAAGCGGGCGTATTTGTTTTGTTGGACGGGTTCCCTCGCCCACGCCGGAAGCAACTGCAGGTCGAGATCGAGCTCGAAGTCGGACGAATTACTCATTGATTCAAAGGGCGCCGCTTCGTCGCGGGCCGTGTTCGGTCTATCGGCATTTGTGTTTGCCGGGAGCAGCATGGGAGCCGCTGGGGGCGATTGCAAGGCATACCGTCCCCGGGGTCGGCGTCGCGCCGAGGATCAGCGCCTGCTCGAATCGCGCTCCATTGGGAGTGAATCCGCTTGTGGCTCGATGCCTTGCGGTCGTCACGCCAGCGAGGCTCGATCCGCTGCGGGCGAATTCCCCGCCCGGCGGGCGGGTCCCGCGTGAGAGTGCCACGCGCCCGACCCATTTGCTGCCGGGCTTGTAAATTCGGCCTGCCTCCCCCAAATTCCGCCTAGGTGACTGGGTGAGATGAATTCACGGGACAACCAGTGGTGCGGTTTGGTCGCACTGGCGTGCGCTGGCTGGCTGATGCTGGCCAGCGGCTGTGCCACGTACAAGGACCAGGCCTCGACCATGGGTACGGCGTGGGCCTCGGGGAACTACGCTGCCGCGGCGCGGGACTTCTCCAGCCGTGCCCGCAAGCAGGCCACTGGCAAGGATGCAGTGATCTGGAATTTGGAGGCGGGGGCGGCCTTGCGCGCCATCGGAGATTACACGAACAGCAACCGCCACTTCGACATCGCGGCCGCTGCCATTGACCGCTACGAGCAGGCGGCGAAGGTGCGGGTGGGGCAGGAGACGCTCGCCACTTTCTCCAACCAGCAGAATCTCCCCTACGAAGGTCGGCCCTACGACAAGATCATGCTGCACACCTACAAGGCCTTGAACTTCCTCGCCGTGGGGGATGTGGACCGGGCGCGGCCGGAAGTCATCCGCATGTATCAGCGCCAGCAGGACGCGGTGGCGGAGAACCGCCGGCGCATCGAGCAGGCGCAGGCGGCGGAACGGGCGAGCAAAGACCCGGAGGCGATCGCTCGGACCAAGGCCGATCCCACGTTCAACCAGGCCGTGAACGGACTCTCTCAGAACCTCGTGGGCTTCCGGGCGTACGCGGACTATGTGAACCCGTTCTCGGTGTATCTGGATGGTCTGTACTTCCTCCACGCCGGTGGCGGCGCTTCCGATCTGGAGCGGGCGATCAAGTCGCTGAATCGCGTGATCGAGGTGGCGGGCGAAAACCGATTCGTCGCCGCGGACGTGCGTGCTGCCAGCGACCTGCTGCGCGGCCAGCGCCCGCCGCCGCTGACGTACGTGATCTTCGAGAACGGCCGCGGCGCGAGCCGTGACCAAGTGCGGATAGACATCCCGATCATCTTCGCGGATGTGTCGTACGTCGGGGCAGCGTTTCCCAAATTGGTCTTCCACGAAGGCCAGTTGCCAGCGATCACGGTTACGGCCGACGGCGTGCAGGAAACCACCCGGACGGTCAGCAGCATGGACGCGGTGATCGCCCAAGACTTCAAGAACGAACTGCCCGCGATCGTCACCCGTACGGTCATCGCGACGCTGGCGAAAGGGGCGGCGGCGTACGCGGCGAACCGGGCCGCCTGGCAACAAAGCGGTGAATTGGGCATGTTGGTGCGGATCGCGACCGCGGTGGCTCAGATGGCCGTGAACATCGCCGACACCCGTTCCTGGACGACCTTGCCGAAGGAATTTCAAGTCGCCCGGATCAACACGCCCGCGAGCCGGCAACTCACGGTGGCGGCCCCGGGCGGGCAATCGCTGAATGTGGCGCTCATTGACGGCGTCGTGAATGTGGTTTACGTGAAGTCTGTGTCCGCGGGCACCCCCCTGCTGGTCAGCCAGTTCAAACTCCGATGAAACTCGCCAACTTGATTATCCGCGTGGCCGCGGGAGCCGCCCTGGCGGCGATGCTCGCCGGCTGCGCCACCCGAACGGTGAACACCGTGGAGCCGTCCGCGCCCGGCAGCGACGGGCGAATGGTGTCCTTCAAAAAGGTGGTCACTGACCGAAGCCTGGACAGGAAGGTTAACGTTGCGGCCGTCAACGCCCTTGCGGCGGAGAACGGCCATCTCAAGGTGCAGGTCGAGGTGCGCAACCTGACCAACAAGCGCCAGCGATTCACCTACCGGGTGGAGTGGTTTGACGCCCACGGCATGTTGATCCGCCAACCCCAGGCCTCCGCCATCGCTCGCTCGCTGGAGGGGCGGGAAACCGGTTACATCACCATCGTGGCCCCCACCGCCGAGGCCAAGGATTACCGCCTGACCTTTTTGGAAGCCCTGAACTGACCAAGCTGCTCCATCATGAAACGATCCCTGTTGCCCTCCCTCGCCGTGCTGGCGGTCTTTTTGACCGCCGGTTGCGCCAGCAAAACCACGTACGTCGAGCCGAGCAGTTCCCGGCTCATGACGACGACCTCCCAGATCAACATCCAGGATTTCGCCAATGCGGCGGACACGATGGTCAACTCGTTGATCGAGGCCCAGATCAACCCAGGCCTGCTCCGCAGCGGCGTGCCCGGCACCCCGGCATTGCTGGCCATCAGCCGGATTCAAAACAGCACCGGCAGCCAGATTGACACCGATCTGCTCGTCAAGAAGATGCGGGTCGCTCTACTGAAAACGGGCAAGGTGGTGACCTCCACCACCATCAGCCTCGCAGACGAACCGGAAGATCCGCTGGCCGCCCGGTACCAGGTCGGCAACCGCGCGCCGGACTACACCCTCGCGGGCAAGATCATCGAGGACCGGATCACCGAGGGGAACAAGCGCCAGTCGGCCTTTGTGTTTCAACTTTCGCTCAGTTCCCGCGACGGCATTGCGGTCTGGGAGGACGAGAAGACCATCGTGAAACAGGGGCGCCGGCCTAGCATCGGGTTCTGAGCTGGCAGCAGAAGACCGTCCGTTGGCGGCGGCAGGGCGGTCGCCATGATCGGCGCCCGCGGGTGATAGACGAACAGGTGTCCGTGGTCCGCGCGAGCCAGCACGCGCGGTGGCAGGCCCCGCTGCAATTCTCGGGCGACCTGCTCGGCCGCCGCTTGGCTCAGGCCGTAGTGTTCGTGGTAGAGGGGCTTTCGCCCGGTGGCAACAGCGGCGATCTGGACGGCAGCTTCCCGGATTTCGCGCTCGCCAATCGCTGCAGCCGCGCCGCGGTCCACTTCGGGCAGCAGTACTCGTCGTCCCAATCCTCCCAGGATGCTTTCGCTTCGGGCGAAGACGGATCGAGCCATTTGCCGGAGATCATGGTATTCGGATTCATAGGATGACGCGGCAACGTTCCACCGCACGCGGTCCCCGTCAACGTGGATCTGGGGACCGAACAGGCTCTTGAGAGCGTCCCGGAGTTCCGGTCCGAGGCCGGCGAGTTCCGCCTCCGCCCGCGCGTTGAAGTCTTCCGCGGACGTGGGGGGCACCTCCTGGCCTGGGCGTAACACGCCCAGCGCTTCGGCCTCCTCGCGGAGGACATCCTCCACGCCCATGCCACTGCCGAAGTCGTAGGGCGGCCAAGGCACGCCGAAGCGCGAGATCCTCGTCCAGATGGGATCGCCCTTGAGGGCCACCATGCGGCCGGCGTACAGCCGCCCACCGGCGGCGGTCCAGCGGCTCAGCCAGTCACGCGGCACGGCGCGTTCCTCCACGCGGAGGAGCTCCTGCGCCGGGGCGGCGGCCAGCGTGTCCGGATCGAGGCCGGCCAGCCCTGCCCAAATGCGCCTTGGGCTGCCTTGAGCCGGTAGATCACGGGTCCGCTGGCCGGTGGTTTGTCCTTGTCACGCGCACGGCCTCTGTTACGAGAGCACTCATGTCCATTCCTTCCGATCCCCGCATCCCACAGGCAGTTCCAGTGCTCGCGTCGCGACAGCGCGCCATCTTGCCGCGACGGCGTTTCTTGCAATCCCTGGGGTTCGCCGCCGCTGCCGGGCCGTTCCTCGGCCGGAGCGGCTGGGCGGCGGTGTCACCCAATGGCAAGCTGAATCACGCGTGCATTGGTGTCGGTGGCATGGGCTGGGTGGACCTGCAGAACTTCCAACAACACCCGCGTACGCAGGTAGTCGCCCTCTGCGATGTGGACGCGAACGCACTCAAAAAGGCCGCTGAGGCCGTTCCCGGCGCGCGCACCTACCGTGACTGGCGTGAGTTGCTGAAGCAGGAGAGTGACCGGATTGACTCGGTCAACGTCACCGTGCCCGACCACATGCACTTCGCGATTTCGTGGTCGGCAATCCAGCGCGGCAAACATGTGTATTGCCAGAAGCCAATGTGTCACGACGTCGCCGAGGTTCGCGCGCTCACCACGGCGGCCGCGGAAAAAAAGGTTGTGACGCAACTCGGAACCCAGCTCGCGTCCGGCGCCGGTGACCGCACGGTGGTGCAGTGGTTGCGCGCGGGGGTGATCGGCAAAGTCAAACACCTGTACCTGAGTGCCAATCGCCCCGGCGCGGTGGAAGCGTACCGGTTGAAAGGTCCGCGCCCGGCGCAGTCGCAGCCGCCCCCAGAGTGGCTCGACTGGGAGCGCTGGCTCGGCACCGCGCCGACGCGCGGCTACGCGCCGGACATTTACCACCCCGTGAAGTGGCGGGCGTGGCTCGACTTCGGCACCGGCTGGTCGGGCGACATTGGGTGCCACATTTTCGATGCCGTGTGGAAGGGGCTGGGACTGGGCACTCCGAAGTCGGTGATTGGCCGCGCAGACGAGAGTTGGACGGCTTCGGCGGAACGCCGCGCTGACACGTGGCCGCAGGCCAACCACATCACGTGGGTCTTTCCTGGGAACGAATTGACCGCGGGCCCGGAATTACCGGTCGAGTGGTTTGATGGCGAGTTCTGGGCACCCCGGGAAATCCGCGCGCTGTATTCGCTGGAAGACTATCCCACCGAGTCGGCGATGGTGGTCGGCGAGGAGGGCGCGTTACTCAATCCTTTGGGCAGCACGCCGCTGCTGCTGCCCGAGGAAAAGTTCAAAAGTGTCACCCGGCCCAAGTTCGAGAACCGCAATCACTACCATCATTTCGCCGATGCCTGCCTGGGCGGGCCGAGGACGGAATCGCATTTCGCCCAAGCGGGGCCCATGACCGAAGCGATCCTGGTTGGCACCATCGCCATGCGGGTGCCCGGGACCAAGCTCGAGTGGGACGGCCACGCCCTGAAGTTTCCGAATCACGCCGAGGCGACCAAGCTCGTAAGCCGGCAGTACCGCGCGGGCTGGAACGTGGGCGGATTTTAGCGGCTGAGACGTTTGATCCAGCCGAAAATCCGGTCGAAGCGCGCGCCGTAGGGCGGCCAAAGGAATTTTCCGGTTGCCCAGCGCGACTGGTAAAAGACGGGTTTGAAGTGGCTGAAACGGCGGAACGAATGCTCGCCGTGGTACCAACCCTGGCCAGATGGTCCCACCCCGCCGAACGGCAATTCCTCGTTCACGACGTGCCAGAGCGTGTCGTTGACCGTCACCCCGCCCGCGATCGTTTCCCGCAACACCCGCTCCCGGTCCGCCGGGCGTTCACCGAAGAAATACAGGGCCAGCGGGCGCGGGCGCGAGTTGACCCGCCGGATGGCTTCCTCAAGGGATTCGTAGGTCTCCACCGGCAACAGCGGGCCGAAGATCTCCTCCCGCATGACGGCCATCTCGGCGCTGACATTGAGCAGCAGTGTTGGCGCAAAGCGGCGCCGGCCCGCGTCGGGGGCGTCACCGGGGGGACGCAAGTCCACGACCGTCGCGCCGCGCTCGCGGGCGTCCTCCACCAGTCCCGTGAGCCGCTGAAAATGGCGCTCGCTGATGATGGCCGTGTAATCCGGGTTGCCCGCGATGGTCGGATAGAGCGAGGCCACCGCCGCTTTGAGTCCGGCCACCCATGCTTCGCGCCGCGCCGCCGGCACCAGCGCGTAATCAGGCGCGATGCACGTCTGGCCCGCGTTGAGCAGTTTGCCGGCCGCCAGACGGGGCAAGGTCAGCGCGAAGTCCGCATTCGGCGCGAAGAGGGCAGGCGATTTGCCGCCGAGTTCGAGGGTGACGGGCGTGAGATTCGCGGCGGCGGCGAGCGCCACTTGCCGGCCAACCGCCGTGGAGCCGGTGAAGAACAGGTGGTCCCAGGGCAATTCGGCGAAGGCCCGGCCCACCGCCGCGTCGCCCAGCACGACGGCAAACTCCTCCTCACTGAAGCGCCGGGCGACCAACTCGCGCAGCAGGGCGGAGAAGGTCGGCGTCAACTCGGAGGGCTTCAGGAGCGCGCGGTCGCCCGCGGCGAGCGCGCCCAGCGCGGGGAGCATGGCGAGTTGGTACGGATAGTTCCACGGGCTGATAATGCCCACCACGCCGAGCGGTTGCGGCCGCAGCTCGCTGCGCCCCGGCAGCAGGTTCACGGGAGTGGCCACGCGCGTGGGGTGCATCCAGCGTGGGAGACGCCGCAGCGCGGTCCGCGCCGCCGTAATGACGATAAACAACTCCGCCAGCCGCGTCTCCTGGGCGCAGCGATGCCCGAAATCCCGCGAGATGGCGGCCACCAGGTCGGATTCGTGTTCAAGTGTCAGCGCGAGGATTCGCCCGACCCGGTCACGCCGCGTGCGGAGGTCGGGGAAGGGCTCGCGCTCGAACGCCGCGCGCTGGCGGTCGAACAGATCGCGCAGCTCGTTGATGGTTGAACCCGGCTTGTGGGCGTCCACGCCGGCAAAGTCCTTCGGCGGGAGCGCGTCGTCAACCGCCCGGCTCAGGTCCAGGCAAAGAAAGCGGTCTGGCCATCCCCGTTCCGGTTGCCGGCAAACGCCCGCAGCGTGAGGGCGACACCGTCGGGCCGGAACCGGGCGTCCACCCAGCCCACCGGTTGTTGGTCGCTGAAGTTGTAGCCCACCGCCGGCAGGTTGATCAGGTGCAAGCGGTCGCGCCGGAAGGTCGCCCACACGTGCGAGTGGCCGAAGAAGATGGCCTTCACGTGCGGGTGCGGGGCGACGACGGTGAACAGGCGCTCCGCATCGAGCAGTTCTCCGTCCCCGTCCCCGAGCGTGTGGTGAACGAACAAAACCGCCGGGCGGTCCGCCAGTTTCGGCAATTCGGTGGTCAGCCACATCCGCTGAGCGCGCCCGAGCAAGCCGGGTGTCTGATTTACGTTCATCAACGAGTCGAGAACGATGAGTCGAACCGCCGGATGTTCGACCACGGTGATGTGCTTGCCGCCGACGTCGGCCAGAGTCCCGGGGTGGGCGGTGAACACCTTGCGAAAGTTTGCCCGATCGTCGTGGTTGCCGAGGGCGATGTACACCGGCGCGACGGCGGCCACGGGTTCGAGCAGGGCCTTCAGCTCTTCGTAATCCGCCACTTGTCCGTCCAGCCGGGCGGCGTCACCGCAAAGGATCACTCCCTCCGGCCGGGCGGCGACCACCTGCGTTGCCACCGTGCGGAGGTTCTCCCAGGGATTGAAACCGCGATGTCCGTTCAAACGGTCGCCGGGGACGTGAGTGTCGGACAGCAACGCCAGATGAAACTCCGGTTGTCCGGAGGCCGGCGCGGAAGCAGTGGCGCGGCCGGCGTTCAAAACGAGCGCGGCACTCGCCAGCGACGAGAGCTTGAGGAAGTCGCGGCGGCCCAGGCGGGAGTCGAAGATTACAGGCATGGTTGGATGGTTCAGTTAGTGTCAGGGCATTGTCGCCCCCAACCGTTCGGGAGCAAGTGACGGATGCGAAAATTCGCGCAGGGCTCGACTCGCCGGCGCGTCTGCGGGCCGTCAGCGATCGAGCCAAGACCAACCGCCGGAGCCAGCGCGCGGCCAGCCCCGGCGGGTTGATCGGGTTCGTGGGTTGGTTAGCGCGTGATCTGGTAGAACCGCGTGGCCCCCGCCGCGGGCAGGACAGCTTGGAACGTGTTGGCTCCCGTGCTGGCGATGGTAGCAACCTCGGGCGCGTAAGGCCCGTTCACCGCTGCGCCGCCAACGACCGCGAAGTCGCCCGGAGCACCGCCCGGCGCCGTGAAGGTGAGGGTCACTGTGCCACCGCTCACCGCGATGTTGGTGATCGTGGCCGGTTCGGCCGGGCCGGCGGGGAGTAGTTCGACGCGCACGTTGTCCACCAGACTGAAGGCAAGGTCGGGTGCGAGCGGGTCGGCCGAACTGCCGGCGTTGATGTCCGAGTGCATGAAGAGGATGTTGCCGCCGCCGAAGTTGATGGTGCTGACGTCCACGGTCGCGATCAACAATCCGTCCACGTGCCAGGTGACGGTGTTGCCCTGTTTGGTGATGACCACGTCGCGCCACTGCATGCCCATGGTCCCCGGGTAAGTGGCACCGGTCTGGGAGGGGAAGAGCGCCAATTGATTGTCGGGAGCGGTTTCCCGGCCCAGTTCAGCGTAGTACGGATTGCCGTTGTCGCGAGCGTTGGCCGCGAAGATGCCGCTGGCCTCGGTGTAGCCGGTTGGGGCTGCCGGCGAGTAAGCCCGGTAATCCACCCCGGAGCCGCCATCCCCCGTGGCCGCGAACCACAAGCTGTCCTGCGTGCCCCCCGGCCATTGCGGACTGGTGCCCGCCGTTCCGATGCCCGCGCCGGCGATTTGGGTCGAGCCGGGTCCCCCGTCCGGGAACGGTCCGTTGAAGTTCTGCCAAAGGTCGAACCGGAGCCGGTAGTTGTCGGAGAACGACTGACCGACCGGGGAAACACTCAGGCCACCGAACACGCCGGAGGTGAGGTTGGCCTGAAGCTTGAGGCCGCGCGTGGGCGCGCTGGTTCCCGGTGCGGGTGGCACGCCAACCGTCGAGTAGTCGAAGAAGAAATCGGCCACACCGTCGCTGGGCCCCTGATTGACCACCCAGTTGGCAGCGGGGTTGGAATTGAAATCCTCCGTGAACAAGACCTGCCCGGGTGGCAGGTCATCATTCCGAATCAAAACACTGGCCGCCTTGTTGTCGCCCAGCACGTACCCAGTACCTGCGCCGATGGTCACTTCCACGGTGCGGTCCGGATTGATCTCGTTGTCATCGCGGGGAACCACCGTCAGCAACACCGAGGTCTCGCCGGCGGGGAAGGTCACCGCGGTGGGCAGTGCCTGATAGTGAACGCCGCCGGCAGCCGTGCCGGACGTGGTGAGCGGCACGGTGATGGGGGTTGAAGCCGGGGTGTTCAATTCGATCGCAAAGCGGCCGATGCGGGCGGGGTTGCGCTCGTAGGCCACCGACTTATCCGCGCGGATGGTGGCGACCGGCACGTCGCCGTCGTCTTGAATCGTGAGTTGTACCACCACGTTTTCCCGCACCTCGTAGCTGCCGATGCCGGGTGCCAGCGCGATGACGATGGTCTCATCCGGTTCCCCGAAAAGATCATCGTTGGGAGTAATCACGGTGCTGACCGATTCCTGGCCGGGGGGGATGGTCACGCTGGCCGGCAGGGTCGGGTAATCGGCGCCCGGCGTGGCGGTACCGCTGACGCGCAGGTTGACCGTCAGCGGCTGCGCAAAGTCACCTCCGGCGCGGGTCACCGTGAACTTCAAGGTTTGCCCGCCGGACTCGACCGCCGTGGATTCCTCCTCGCTCGCGGTGATGGCCACCACGGGCAGCGGCGGCACGCCGGTCAGGTCCACCACGCGCACGTTGTCGAAGAGGGTGAAGTTCTCCTCGCGCGGATTCGCGATCGAGGCGAAGACGTCCATCGTACCGATCATGATGTTGCCGGCATCGAAGCCAGAGACGTTTTGCCGGGAGGCGATCACGAAGCCGTTGATGAGCCAGGTGAGCTCACCGCCGCGTTGACGCACTTCCACCTCCACCCATTGCTTGCCGGGCGCGCCGGGCGTTTCGCCCGGCGGCGCGGGCAAGATCGCCTTGAGCGGAAAGGTGAGCGGCTGCGTGGGATTGACCTCGTTCTCGCGCTGGCCGTTGTTGTCCCGGTCGAGCATCTCAGCCTCGAAGACGTTGAGCAGGACCGGCCGGCCGAACGGTGAGCCTTCGTAGGCGCGGTAGTCCACGGCGGCGCCGGCTTCGCCCGCCACCGCGTACCAGACGCCGTCGCTGGAGGGCAGGTTGGCGTTGTCCCAGGTTACCACGGTGCCGGAGTGATTGATGCCGAAGATGCCGAACTCGGTAGAGCCCGACCCACCGAACGCCGGGCCGTTGTAGCCCATCCACATGTCCACCCGGAGGGCGTAGTCGCCGGAGAAGGAGCGGCCCTTGGGGTAGGCATTCACCGCAGCGGTGTCGGCTATTTCGTCGTTGTTGTTCACGGTGAACTTCACGCCCCGCGTCGTGCCGCCCACCGAGTTGGGCGCAGGTGGAATGCCCAGGCGACTGTAGTCGTAGTGGAACTCGGCGGTAAAATCGGGAACGCCGCTGTTGGACCCGTTGAGCACGTCCCAATGCGCGGCTGTGTCCGAGTCGAAGTTGTCGGAAAACAGGACCGGCTGGGCGATCACCGGCAGACCGAGCACGGTACCCACCAATCCCAGGATCAGGTGTTGTTTCATGGTTGCTTGGTTTTTTTGGGGTTGAGTTTTGCGAAACACTGGAGCTGTCGCTCAGGGCCGGGTGCGATTTTCGTCTTGCGACATTTCAAAGCTGTACAGGTACTTGGGGCGGGGGATCCACTCGGCGTGGCCGTCGCAGAACTGCACGTTGCCGCCGTCCGCGCCGTGGTTGTCAATCGGGTCCGGGTAGTTCTGATGCACGTCGGGGTCGTCGCTGTACTTTTCGTCCGCATCGAGGATCAACCATACGCGGGACGGGCCCGCGATCTGGCCTTGGAGGCCGAACGCGTTGAAACGGTGGGCATGCGTCTGCACCGAGCTGATGGACTTCTTGACTCCCGGAACGGTCCGCGTCTGGCCGTTGATCATCAGGTCGGTTGTGGTGCCGCCGTTGAAGTTCATGAAGCTGAAGACCTCGTAGCTGGACCCGGGCAGCTTCGCCTTGCCGCCGGCCGTCCGAAACAGGTACCGCAGGCCCGGTTCGCCGGTGACCTCGTGCTTGGACTGGTTGGTCGGGATGAAGTTGCGGGTGCTGGGGCAGACAAAAGACTTGAGCGACGGCAGAAAAACCGGGTGGAGCCAGTTGAGGTTGTCGTCGCCGTCGAATACGGCCGGAGTGTAATAGCCGAGGCGATCCTCGTCGGCGTACATCACCGCGCCGATGCCCATCTGTTTGAGGTTGTTGAGGCACGCAATGCGGTTGGCTTTTTCCTTCGCGCGCGAAAGGGCCGGCAGCAGCAGACCGGCGAGAATTGCGATGATCGCGATAACCACCAAGAGCTCAATGAGCGTGAAGCCCCCGGTCGCGGGCCATTTGCTGCCAGCAGCCCCGGGCGACGTTGCCGGAAAACACGCGAGCCTCGCCTCGCACCGGCGATGCTGCTCGGCTGGACCTGGTGTGCGCCACCGCATCTGGGCACTCAGATAGACCACCCGTGCGCGGAGTCAATGCTACACGGCGCGCTGCGTTCCGCCGCGGACCGGAAGATGGAGTCCAAGTCGGTGCCGGAATTTGGCGAGGATGTTTGTTGATTCACCGGCGAACGATGAGGAAAATGCTCCCGCCTAGTTGGTGCCACCTGCACGCATGAGCCGCCTTTTCAGCAAACGACAACTGGCGAATCGCTTTGGCTATTCGCCGCTTATCCGCCTACTGCTGTTCAACGCTCGCTTCCGCTTCTTTGTAATCGCGGTGGTGCTCATCGTGGCTGCGCTCCTGCTGGCTGTGCCCAGAATCTGGAACGTAGCTCCGCCTGGTTCTGGCAAGGAGGTCCGGATCAACTTGATCGACATGGCTCAGGCGTGGAAGCTGGCCCGGACGGCGCGCGAGCTCGACAAGGCGGGCAACCATCAGGGCGCTCTCATCTCCTGGGCGGCGGCGGTTGCCAATTACCCGACCAAACCAGAGTATCTCCGCGGCTATTTGGGGGCGGTATTCAGCGTGCCGGTGGACAATCGGACGGCGCAGAATGCCCCCGTTCTGGCGGGAGCGCTCCTCGAGGTGACCCGGACCAATCACAGAGACATCGAACTCGCGGCGCGCGTGTACGATCGTTTTCGCCAACCGGAGAAGACGGTGTCGCTGCTGCGGGGGCTGACCAACAATTTGCCGCCCGCGCTAGAGATTATTTTGGCGCGCGCGCTTCACGAGACCGGCAATTATGCAGAATTCGAGGCGCAGTGGCAGACCAACGAAAAGGTGCTCGCCACCGACCCGGAACTTGTGCTCCGTCGCGCTTCCGTGCAAGATTTGTTCGGCACGGAGGAGGAAGCCGCCGCTGCCCGGTTGATCCTGGAGCGGGCGGCGCTCAGCGGCACCAATCGGATCATCGCCAACCGGCTCCTGCTGCGGTCGGCGGAGAAACGCCGCGACCCGACGGCAGCGCAACGCGCTCTTAACACCTTGGTGGGACTCAAGGCTGATGCGACCGCGGACCACCTCGCACTGTGGCGAGTTCTGATGGCTGCCGACCGGTCGGCAGAGGCCGGTGCCTTGATTCAAGCCTTCAACCGGCTGCCCGCCACGGCTGCAGAAGCGGCGCAAATCTACGACTTGGCCATGAAATCCGGCCAGACCCGGCGCGCTGATGATCTCGTGGACTGGGCGCTTTCCAATCTTGGCTACTCCACGGCGATGTGCGCCCGCAAGGCGGCTGCGCTCATCCGTAACAGCGCTTGGGCCGACCTCCGGCAACTGGCGATCGAAATCCGGCTGCGCTCGGGAATCTCGAATACCCTCCGGGCCTACAGCCATTTGATCGAAGGCCGGGCCAGTCTGGGTGAAAACTTGATCGAGCAGGCACAGCGGGAATTCGCCCGCCTGGGGGAATTTGACTACGACGAACCGGAGTTCGCGCTATACATGGCCAACTCGCTGATCGAAATCGGACAGGCGGCCATGGCCCTGCCGCTTCTCTCCGCCCTCGAGGGCAAGCTCGAAACTTCGATTCAGTACTGGTTGGTGTGCGCCCGGGCCGCTTCGGCGGAGCGCAACTCGGTCCTCCTGTTGCGGGCAACGGAACGGGGGTTCCAGATGGAGACCAACAACCTCGCCCTGGCGAACAACTACGCAGCGGCCCTGGTCATCCAGCGAAGCGAGCCGCAACTTGCGCTGGAACTGACCTCCAATCTGGTGCAGCAGCTTCCCGCCAAGGCCATCCCCACCCTGAACCACGCCGGCGCGCTGCTGTTGAATTCGCGGGTCGCCGAAGCTAGTCAGTGGCTTGCGCGGCTCGACCCGGCCCTACTTGACCCGCCCGAAGCCAACCAGTACCACTACCTCCGGTTCTACGCGGCGATCGCGGCGCGCGAACTCGAACCCGCAAGAGAGTTGCTGCCGAAGATCAACCCCGCAGAACTGTTCCCCCCCCAGCTTACGTGGCTGCAGGCGGCGGTGCGCTCGTACCTGCAGATGACCAACGCGATCTCGCCAAATCCGCCCGGCAGCGAATAAACCGCATCGGTCAATCGCCCGCGACGTGGGCCGGCGCCGCCTCTTCCTGCCACTGCGCCTGGTACACCAAGACTTGGGCGTCCGGACGTTGCCAGTCATTCGCCGCGCATCCCGCCTTTTCCGCCAGCCGGCTCAGAAAGACGTGAGGCTCCGGCAAGCTCGCCCAGACCTGAGGCAGAAACGTCGCGGCGCGCGGACCGATTTGCAGGAACACTCCGTCCCGATGCGGAACGAGGCGATTCAACAAATCCTTGGCATCGGTGTGAGCCAGCAGCTTTGGCGGGGTCAAAACGCTGACCTCCACGACCAGGCGCGGCACCTCCTCGGGCGTGACGGGCGAAAAGCGCACATCTTCCAGGGCGGCCGCTCGGGCGTTAGCCGCGATCATCCGATGCAACGGGTCTCGCGGTAATACGTTTCCAATGCAGCCGCGCAGGGCACCCGCCTTCCAAAGCGTCACGAAGCAGCCACGCCGCTCCCGCAACCGCTCCGGAACCTGTCCCTCTGCTTCCGGCTCCGATCTACGCCCCGCGACCGCATCCTCGACGGTCCGGCGCGCCTTGCGGAGCAACCAGGCCATCTCTTCCCCCGTCAAGGCCACTGCTGCGGCCGGATGGGCGGGTTCCGCGTTCATTCGTGGATCCAACGCGCCGGAATGGACCAGTCAAATCGCTACGCCGGCTCGGGCCGTGCGCAGAATGATTTCATCCAGCGTGGTCATCGGCTGAAAACCCGTGAAGCGATGAAGCTTGGCCACGGAGGGACGCCGGCGGCGCATGTCTTCAAAGCCGGGCGCATACGCCTCGGCGTAGCTGACCAACTCGACGGGGGAGGGAGATTTGAGAAGACGCACCACGCGATCCGCCAGCCCGCGAATGGTGATTTCCTCCGTGCTGCCGACGTTGAACACCTGCCCGCGTGCCGCCGGACACGCCATGAGGCGCCAGAGCGCCTCCACCGTATCGGCCACGTGCGCAAAGCAGCGCGTCTGCTGTCCATCGCCAAAGACCCGGAGCGGCGAGCCGCTTTGCGCTGCCGCGATGAACCTCGGCAGCACCATCCCGTACCGGCCGGTCTGGCGAGGGCCCACCGTGTTGAAAACTCTCACGACGATCACCGGCAGCCCTCGTTCCGCCGCGTACGCGAGCGCCAGGAACTCGTCCATCAGCTTTGAGCAGGCATAACTCCACCGCTGCAGGTGCGGCGGACCAATGAGCAGATCGTCCTCCTCGTCGAAGTCATCCTTGGCGCTCTTTCCGTACACCTCGGAGGTCGAGGTGACCAGCACGGGCCGGCCGCGCTGGCTGGCGGCCTCCAGCACGGCCTCGGTTTCGCCGAGATTCGTGCGGATCGTTTGGATGGGGGACTTTACCACCAAGTCAACGCCCACCGCGGCCGCGAGGTGGAAGACGGCATCGGCCTCTTCGACCACGGCGGACAGATGGGGAAATCGTGAGACCTTCGCCTCGATTACTCGGAGCCGGGGATTCCCTTCGGCCCCACGCAGATTCTCCGGACTGCCGGTGGAGAAATCGTCAATCACGATTACCCGGTGCCCGGCGGCCAGGAGCCGTTCCACCAGGTGCGAGCCAATGAAACCGGCACCGCCGGTGACGAGGACGCTTTCAATGCCCGGTAGCGGGGCGGAAGGAGGGGGTGTCACGGCCGGGCGGAGATTTCGAGCATCCGCTCAATCGGCTGTCGCGCGCGCTGGATGAGGTCCTGGCTCAATTCCACGCGCGGGGCGAGCCGCACGAGGCAGTCCCGCAGTTTCTCCAGCGTATTCAACTTCATGTATTTGCACTCGCTGCAACGGCAATTATCCGTGGGCATCTGCATGACATTGAACACGGGCGCGCAAAGGAACTCCTTGTCCGGGCATTCTTTCCGCAAGCGGTGGATGATGCCTGACTCCGTGACGATGATAAACCGCCGCGCCGGCGATTGGCGGCAGAAGGTGATCATCTTCTCCGTCGAGCAAACCACATCCGCCAACGCCCGCACCTCGCGCAGGCTCTCTGGATGGACCACCACCGGGGCGTCGGGACAGGCCACTTTGAGCCGGCGGACGTGGGCGCTTTGAAACTCGACGTGCGCGTAGCAGTTGCCCTTCCACAGCGTCATGGGGCGTCCCGTCTGCTCCCTCACCCACTGGCCGAGGTTCTCGTCGGGCACGAAGAGCAGGTCGCGATCGGCCGGCGCCGCGCGGACGATCTTTTCGGCATTGCCGCTGGTGCAGATGATGTCGCTGAGCCCCTTCACCTCCGCCGAACAATTGATGTAGGCGATCGTGTAGAAGTTCGGGTTGGTCGCTTGCAAGGCGCGCAGTTGGTCGGGCGGACAACTCTCTTCCAGCGAGCAGCCGGCCTCCTTGTCGGGCAACACGACGATCTTGCCCGGGTTGAGGATTTTCGCCGTTTCCGCCATGAAATGAACACCGCAAAACGCGATCACTTCCGCGTCGGCTTTCGCCGCCTGCTGTGCGAGTCCCAGCGAATCGCCGACATAATCCGCCACATCCTGAATCTCGGGCACCTGATAGTTGTGGGCGAGCAGCACCGCGTTGAGGCGGCGCTTTAGGGCGAAAATCTCCCGCGTCAGGGCCTCCCGCCTTTCTCTGGGCAGGGGCGAGCGGATCTGCGGGCGGGGCAGGGCTCCACCGAGGGCCGGGGCAACATCAATCATGCCCAATCGTACGGGCGGCGGTACCGCGCCGCAAGCTGCGGAATGGGCTGCGAAACCGGGCGCTGTTCGCGCGCCTTGACGCGCGGACTTCAAGGCCGGAGACTGAGTCCGGCTTTGGCGGCCACCGGACCCCACGTGGCAAGGACGGTGGCCGGCTGGGTCACCGCTGTCCGCGCCAAGCCCTCGGACGCGCATGAACACAAGGAAAACGGTTGGCATTCTTCTCGGCTTGGCGGGCTTTTGCCTTCCTTGGTTGGTCACCTTCCCCGGGCTGAGCTTCCCGGGCCACGTCACTCTGGGCGTGTTCCTGCTGGCGGCGGCGTTCTGGCTCACGGAGCCCGTGCCCATCTACACCACCTCGATGCTCGTGATCTTCCTTGAGGTGCTGCTGCTCAGTGCGGAAGGACCGTTGTGCCAGTTCGTCCGGCCGCCGGTTGCCCAACCTGAAGTCATTGCCCCGACGCAAACCTTTCGCCTACCGGCCGGCGCAGTGACCAGTGCCGGCGAGGTTTTCGTCGTCCGCCCCGCCGGCAACTTTGACAAGTTGAAGGTGGAAGTGGTCGAGCGGCGGGCCGACGTCGTTGAAGTGCGGTCGCCCGCGGTTTCTGCCTCGACGCCCGTGTTGAGCCGGTCTGACCACTGGCTCGCGCGGTATTCGCCCGCGTCGTATCGCACTTTCTTCGCCTCGCTCGCGGACCCCATCATCATCCTGTTTCTCGGCGGGTGTCTGCTGGCGGACGCTTCGGTCAAGTACCGGCTGGACCGGGCGCTGACGCGGCTGTTTTTGCGGCCGGTGGGCACGAATCCCAAGCTCATCGTGCTGGGGCTGCTGGTGGCCACCGGGGTGCTGTCCGCCTTTATGAGCAACACGGCGACCACGGCGATGATGATGACCGTGGTGTTGCCCCTGCTGGCTGGCCTCGACGCGGATGATCCGCTCAAGGTGGCGGTCGTGCTGGCCATTCCAATCGGCGCCAACATCGGGGGCATCGCGACGCCCATTGGCACACCGCCCAACGCCATTGCGCTGGCCGCCCTGACCAAGCAGGGGCTCAGCGTGCCGTTTGTGAAATGGGTGCTGATGGCGCTTCCCATCGTGGCGGTGACCCTCGTGCTGAGCTGGCTGGTGTTGCTCAAGCTGTATCGGCCGCGAACCCGCGAGTTGAAGATCGAACTCGGTGGCGCGTTCGATCGTTCTCCGAAAGCCTGGGGGCTGTACGTCGTCTTCGGTCTGACCGCACTGTTGTGGTTCACCGAGAATCAGCACGGGATCAGCAGCAACATCATCGCTTTCCTGCCCGTCGTGGCCCTCCCCATGTTCGGGATCGTGGGCAAAAAGGAGATTCACGCGTTGCCGTGGGATGTCTTCTGGTTGATGGCGGGCGGCATTTCGCTGGGGACCGCCATCAAGACGACCGGACTCGCTGAATGGATGGTCGGGCGGGTGGAGTGGAGCGCACTCGGCGGATTCGCCATAATGGCGGGGCTGGCCCTGCTCTCGTTTCTGCTGGCCAACTTCCTGTCACACACGGTCACCGTGACGCTGCTGGCTCCGATCGCGGTGAGCGTGGGCGCGGTGGCCGGCACGGCGACGGGCTTTGATTTGACGACCGCGCTGATCGCCGTGGCTGTGGCGTCCAGCTACGGCATGACGCTGCCGATTTCGACGCCGCCGCACGCGATCGCCATGGGGTCCGGCGTGATTCAAACACAGCATCTCGTCACGGCCGGCGGGCTGATCGGCATCGTCGGGATGGCGCTGGTGCTGGTCATGACCCGATTCTTCTGGCCGCTCTTTTCCCGCTGACCCAGAGTCCCCTTGCAGCCCATGAAGCCGATTTTCATCCTGTGCATCGAGGACGAGCCGGAGGTGCTCGAGGCCGTGGTCCGCGACCTGGCGCCGTTCGAGGCCCGGTTTCCCATCGAGTCTGCGTCGTCGGTCGCGGAAGCGCGCGAGGTGGTTCAGGACATTCTGAGTCGCGGCCGGCTCGGGTTGGTCATTTGTGATCATATCCTGCCCGGCGAGGACGGCGTGTCCTTCTTGGTGTCCTTGCATCGCGACCCGCGCACGGCCGGAACGCGCAAAGTCTTGCTGACCGCTCAGGCGGGTTTGTCGGACACCGTCAAGGCTGTGAATCAAGCGGACCTGAACCACTACCTCGCGAAGCCGTGGCGGCGGGAGGAACTCCACGCGGTGGTCCGCGCGCAACTCACCGAGTTTGTCCTGCAGCACGAAACCGACCTGTACCCGTATCTGACCCTGCTGGACGCCGCGCGCCTGGGCGAACGCATCCGCCAGCAACCCCTGCCTGCCGACGAGTAGCCCCGGCGCGGGCCGGACGGCGCCAGCTTTGGCACCCATTCGCCGTGGTCACGATCCCCATCCGTCCGCTGGAGAAGATTCGCGACGCGCTGGCTTCGATGCCCGAGACGCAGAGCGAAGATGTCTCGTTCGCCGCCGGCGAGATACTCATGCGGGAGGGGGAAAAATACGATTGGATCGCGCTCCTCATCCAGGGCGAGATCGAACTGCTCAAACAGGCGCAAGACGGCGGCGAATACCCGGTCGGCACCCTGCGTCCCGGCCAGTTCCTGGGCGTGCTGATGCTCAGTTCCGGTGCCACCTCCTTTCTGACTTCGCGCGCCCGGACGGCGGGGAGGATGTTGCGCATGCCGCGCGATACGTTCCTGCTGCTGCTGTACAACCTGCCAGGGTTCAACCAGATGGTCGGCCCGCTGTTATTGGGGAATCTGGTCAGCCGATACCGGCGGGTGGTGGAATTGCATGTCCAGGTCGCCGAACTGACCCGCGACCTGGCGGCCGAGAAGCGGCAGTTGCAGGCCACGATCGCCGAACTGGAGGCCACCCGGAATCAACTGATCCAGCAGGAGAAAATGGCCACCTTGGGCCAGCTCGTGGCCGGGATTGCCCACGAGATCAACAACCCGGTCGCCTCCCTGTCCCGGGCGGCCGATTCGATCGAGCCGGGTCTGCGAACCTGGCTGGCCTGGTCTCCTGGGCCACCCGACACCGGCCTGCTCGCGAGGGCGCTCGAGGAGGGGATCAATCGGCAACCGCTCCAGACGGAGATTCAGCGCCAACGGCTCGCGGAACTCGCCATCCGCTTTCCCGACCTGCCACGGCCTTTGCTCCGCACCCTCGCGCAGGTCGAGCCGGCAGTGTTCGAGGACCTTGTTTTCTACGTGGTGTCGCACCCGACGGTGGAACGCAAAGACCTGTTGCGCCGCTGGGTGGAAGTCTTTGAGGTTGGAACCCTGGTACGGACCATCCGCTTGGCCGCGGCCCGCATCAGCGGCATCGTCCGCAGTCTCAAAGGCTACAGCCGGCAGGACAAGGCGCTGGTGGACGAGGTGGATCTGCGGGAGGGTCTGCGCGATACGCTGGTGTTGCTCGGCTATGCGCTCAAGAAATACGAAGTGCAGGTGGACCTCCGGGACATCCCGCGGGTCCGGTGCCGGCCGAGCGAACTCAACCAGGTGTGGACCAACCTCATCACCAACGCCTGCCAGGCGATGGGGGAAAGCGGTGTCTTGCGCGTCGCGTGCGGCCCGGGCGAACCGGGTTGGGTGTGGGTGCGCATCCAGGACTCGGGCCCCGGGGTGCCGCTCGAACTGCGGGAACAGATCTTCGAAAGCGGGTTTTCGACCAAGCGGGCGGCTGCCCCGGAGGCGCCGGGACTGGGGTTGGGGCTCGCCATCGCCCGTGACATCGTCGAGCAACATCGCGGTCGCATCGAGGTGAGCGACGCCCCCGAGGGCGGCGCCGTTTTCACCGTCCTCCTGCCCGTGGCCGGTCAGTAGGTGACCTTGACCCCAAGGCCGGCGATGTGGCGATCGTATTCGCGGGCGGAGGTGCCGGGTTCGAGGTTGTCAGCCCACTCGCAGGCATACCACGTCTCCGCCGAGCAGCGCCGATGAAAGACGTATTCCATCCGCGCCTCGGTCTTGAAGACGCGGTCCCAGATCTTCAGCCCCCGAATCATGTTGTACTCCTGAATCTCGCAACTCAGCGCCGTTTTGAGCTTCGCCGTCCATCGCCGTTCGAGGCTGCCGGTCAAAGCGAAGTTCTGAAATCCCGCCCGTCCGGCGGTCGAAGGCAGGAACTGCAGATACGATTGCGCCCGAAGCTGGGTGTTCGTGGCCAGCCGGGCGCTCAGATTCACTGAGTAGTACAGGAGCGTCTCCTGCACCGCGGTTCCCGGCGCGACACTCGACGGATTGAACTGGTGGACACTCGGCCCCGCCTCGCCGGTCAACTTCACTCCTGGCAGCAGGTTCGCGGAAAGCACTCCCACCACCCGGTGGTAGTCGTTCTGGTAGGTGTAGGGCTCCGCGTAAGGGTTTTGCTCGTGGTCCTGATGGCCGAAGCGGTACCCGACACCCGCCTCCCAGCCGGGCGACACCTTGAAGCCCGCCTCCGGTCCCCCGACGACATCGGTGCGGTCCATGTAGTTTTGATAGACCGCCCCCGGCACCACCCGTCCCTCGGTCATGATGTCCCAGATGCGGGCGTTGAAGACGCCGCGGGCATACCAACGCTGGCCGTCATAGCGGGCCTCGAGAGGCGATTGCCAGTAGAAATTGCGCCGGCGGTAGCGCACCTCGGGCGCGCCCAACGCGGGGAAGGTTCCCGGGTCCTCGACCGTCCCCCAAATCGGCCCTTCCGTGCTGCCGTCGGTGTACTGAGGTCGGATCGTGGCCGAGGCGCGGAACCGGTCGCCCTTGGCCTCCAGACGCACCACACCCGTATGCCTGAGGTACGACTCCTCGTCACGGTCGCGGAAGAAGGTGAAATCGGGTGCGTACTGGAAACTCACCGAACCGGGCCAGTCGCCCTTCCACGGTACACTGACGCCAAGTGCGGGCTGCAAGGACGTGACCCAGGACTCGATGTGATCCAGCGCGCCGCGGTTTTGGAGCATCACGTTGCTGTCGTAACGCTCGCTCAGAGTCACCGACAGCGTGGGGCGGATGGCGGTTTTCGTGATTTCCGGGGTGCGGTCCGCCGCGAATCCCTTGAGGCAGAACCCCAATACCAACAGATTCCGAAGCATTTTCATTCTGGCACGCCCGGTCCCGGGGGGGGGTGGCATGCCGGGACTGGGAAATATACCGGGGGTCCTCCTCGGAACCGAAGGCAGCCGAAGGCTACTGAGGCGCCCCGTTCGAGGCAACCAGAACGTGAGTCGGCCCGTCCTCGCTACGAGGGGTGTAGGGGACAGGTTGTCCTTGGCCGGCGGTGCGTCGGAGACGATGGCAGCGGCGGTGAGTCTGCTTTGCCAGTCAGCGGGACGAACCAGACTCTGGTCGGGGGGCGGATGGTTTTCCGAATGGCCGTGGCGGATTCCGATCTTCGAACGAGGGGAAGACTGGCCCGTTTTTTGCGTGCTTTCGGTCCGAAAGTGGTTCAAACCTAACGCCGTATGCTTACCTGGGTAATCGTGATCCTGGTCTTCGCCATCCTTGGCGTGTCGAGTTACTACAAAGGAGCCATCCGTTCCCTGATTTCGCTGGTGGGGCTGGGGGTGGCCTTAATGGTTTCCATGCCGCTCGCCCCCTACTTGGCGCCGTTGATGCCGAAGATTGGGCTCGAACACCCGATCTGGAGCGTCGTGGTGCCGCCCGCCATCGTTTTTCTCCTGCTGGTGATCATCTTCACCGGGATCGGTTTCTTTGTTCATCACAAGGTCAGCCTGCACTACAAGTACGCCACCGATGATTACACCCGCCTGCGTTGGGAGCGGCTGAATCAACGGCTCGGTTTGTGCGTGGGTTTCGTGGCGGCTGCGATTTACTGCGTCATCCTTGGCGTGATCGTGTACTCCTTCGGCTACCCGGCCGTGCAGGTGACCGGTCCGGACAGCCCGGCGCCGCAGCGAATGCTCGCCAAGGTCCGTCAGGAGCTTCGCGACCTCGGCCTTGACAAGTCACTGGCCGCCCTGGACTCGATGTCGGACACCTACTACCTCGCGAGCGACATTTTCGGGTTGCTCTACCACAACAGCCTGCTGCAACCGCGGCTGTACAATTATCCCGCTTTCCTGGCCTTGAGCGAACAGGCGGAGTTCAAGGAAATCGCCACCGACTCCGAGCTGCAGAACCTCCTCCAGACCGGTGGTCCCGCCGTGGAAATCCTCCGGCATCCCAAGATCGTTGGGATCATCAACAACGAATCCATCGTCAGTCAGTTGAAGGAAGTGGACCTGCGCGACCTGTACGGCTACCTCCGCACGGGCCATTCCGACAAGTATGCGGAGGAGAAAATCCTGGGTCGCTGGGAAATCAATCCGTCAGCCACGCTCGTCGCCGCCAAACGCCGGAATCCCGACATGCCGGTTGCCCAGATGCGGCAGTTGAAGACGCTCATCACCGTCTTCCTGCCGAAAGTCACCCTCATGGCCACCCCGGACAATCAGGCGGTGATCAACATGGAGCTGACCGACGCTGCCAAGAGGATGATCGAAGATGCCGAGGCCCGCATCCGCGCGGCAACAGAGGCGGCCCAGGCGGCGGCCGAGGGCGGCGTGGGCGGATCGCCCCGGATGGATCCCGCTATCGCCCAACGCTACGGCCTGCGCGCCCCCGCGCTGGCCACTCCGCCGCCGGGGAGCGATGGCAGTCCGACCCCGCCGGCCCGGACCCTGGCCATGGAGGGCATCCCGAATGTCCAAGTCGCCGGCACCGGCACCTGGTCGCGGGAGGGCATCCGCTACAAGATCAGGATCCGGACCGAAGGGGGGCGCGAGAGCGTGTACGATGGAGTCATGAAGGACGACCAGTTGATTCTGACCGGCGCCGGACAGACGCTGATCTTCGAGCGTCAGATCGTTCTTTAGCGTCTGCCCAAGACCGCTCGCCGAGGCTCGCGCTCAGTGCTGAACGCGCGCTTTGATCGGCCCCTTTCCGAAACGATTCGGAAAATTCTCCGCGCCTTTTCTCGCCGACACCGGTGGAAGCTTGCTCCGCCCTGACTAGGTTTCTAGCCTTCGCGCATGGGAACCGAGGTGGTGACGCCCAATCCGTGGATGATCATCCCGTTTGGCGTCTTGCTGGCGTCCATCGCTTTGGCGCCGTTGTTTTTCGCTGACTGGTGGGGCCAGCACTATCCAAAGGTGGCGCTGGCGCTGGGCGCCATCACCCTCGCGTACTACTTTTTCGGGCTGCATGCCCGCGAGCAGGTCCTGCACACGGCCCATGAATACGTCAGCTTTATCGCCCTGATCGGCTCGTTGTTCGTGGTCTCGGGCGGCATTCACATCACGGTCAAAGGCGAGGCCACGCCGCGCGCCAACGTGGTCTTCCTCTTGATCGGGGCAGTGATCGCCAACGTGCTGGGCACCACTGGCGCCTCCATGCTGCTCATCCGCCCCTGGTTGCGGATGAACAAGTACCGGCTCACCACGCACCACATCGTCTTCTTCATCTTCATCGTGGCCAATGTGGGCGGCTGCCTGACCCCCATCGGCGATCCGCCGCTCTTCTTGGGCTACCTCAAGGGCATCCCCTTCTGGTGGGTCGCAGAGCACTGCTGGCCCATGTGGCTGGTCGCTGTCGGCTCACTCCTGGCCATCTTTTACGCGGCGGACCGCCGCAATTATCTCCGGGCACCCAAGGACGTTCGCGAGCACTTCACCGAAGGGGGGGACACGTGGCGGTTCGAAGGCCTGGGCAATCTGGGATTCCTCGCGGTCATCCTCGGCGCGGTATTCATCGAGCACCCCACCTTCCTGCGGGAAACGATCATGGTCGCGGCGGCTGCGGCGTCGTACTGGACGACGCGCAAACAGGTTCATGAAGCAAACCACTTCAACTTTCACCCCATCCAAGAGGTGGCGATTCTGTTCATCGGCATCTTCGCCACCATGATGCCGGCGCTGGATTGGCTGCAAGGGCATGCCGACCGATTCGGAACGCCCACGCCGGGCCTGTTCTATTGGGCGGCCGGCTCCCTGAGCGCCGTGCTCGATAACGCGCCGACCTACCTGAGCTTCCTCAGCGCCGAAATCGGCTTGTTCGCGCCGAAAGACCTGGTTCGAGAAATTCAGGCCACGCTCGCCGCCGGATTGACCGCCCCCACTGCGGTGACCGGTGCCCACGCGATGGAAATCCGCGGCGCCCTGGCGGCTTTGCACGAGTACTTCGCAGCCGAGGTGGTGGCGGGCAACGTGCCGGTCGAACACATCCGCGTGGCTGAACTGCTGGGGGTTCCCGCCTACCGGCAATTCGTGGTGGCCATCAGCGTCGGCTCGGTCTTTTTCGGCGCGGCCACCTACATCGGGAACGGCCCGAATTTCATGGTCAAGTCCATCGCCGAACACGCCAAGGCTCACACGCCGACCTTCCTCGGCTACGTCGCCCAGTTTACCCTCCCGTTTTTGCTGCCGGTGCTGGTGCTGGTGTGGTGGCTGTTCTTCCGGAGTTGACCCCTCTGCGCCGCTGCCCGGCAGGGTCCGTCCCAGCCGGGTCCCGAGCCGGAGTGACAGCGCACCCCGAGGGCGCACCCACGGCGGGACGGGGAAACGCATGCGTCGGCATCCGCCAATCTGTTTGTCCTGCCCAGCGCCCGGAGGGAGGAGCGGCGGCGTTTGGTTCAGAACATCCGCTCCAAGGGCCCGCCGCGCCGCGCGGGCCGCCAACAGGACTCTCCGGCCGGAGGCCGCCGCAACCGCAAAAAGTCTTTGCCGGCCAGGCGGAGCACCCAGCCCAGCGGTACCACCATCCCGAAAAACACCAGCGTCAACAGCACCCGCCCCAGCAGCCGCCCGCCCGCGCGACTGACCCGCATCCCGACGCGATAGTAGCCACGGAACCAGCCCGGGTGAATGAACAGCAGCAGAATCAGCAGCGCGACGCCGCCCACCACGAGGCCGTACCAGCCGCCGGGCAACACGCCGCGCCACCACAGGACGGTGGCCAACACGGCCGGCGCGAGCGCCGTGCTCAGGGTGAACTTCACCCACTCGCGCGGGTTCTCGGCGTGGGGATCGCTCATACTCAATCGGGTTGGAGCGCGACCCGTCGCGCGGGTCGCTGCTGCGGTTGCCGGGTGCGGTCCAGCAGGAAGTGGCCGATCACTAGGTAATCCATCTCCGTGTTCACGAAGCAGCGATAGGCGTCGTCCGGCGTGCAGACCACCGGCTCCCCGCGCACGTTGAAAGAGGTGTTGACCAGCACGCCGCAGCCGGTGGCCGCCTCCCAGGCCTCGAGCAGCGCGTACAGCAGCGGGTTTTGCTCTCGTGTCACGGTCTGGATGCGCGCCGAGTCATCAACGTGCGTCACCGCGGGAATTGTTGAGCGCGCCGCCTTGAGGCGGTCCAGTCCGCGCAGACCGGGATCCGTCGGCCGCCGCAGCGTGACCCGCACGGGCGCCACCAGCAGCATGTACGGGGAGCCCTTCTCCAATTCGAAGTAATCGCCCACGCGCTCGCGGCGCACCACCGGCGCAAAGGGCCGGAACGACTCGCGGAACTTGACCTTGAGGTTCATCACCGACTGCATCCGGGGTGATCGCGGGTCGCCGAGGATCGAACGGTTGCCCAGTGCGCGCGGGCCGAACTCCATCCGGCCCTGAAACCAGCCCACCACCTTCTCCTGCGCCAGCAGTTCGACCGTGCGCGGGATCAACTCGTCGTCCGCCAGCCGCTCAAAGATGGCCCCGTGCGCGCGCAGCGTCGCGCCAATGTCGTCGTCATGAAAGGCGGGGCCGAGGAGCGCGCCCTGCATGGCATCGGCGCCGCCGGACTCGGCGACGCCCCCGTGCCGAGGCCCCTGCCAGTGCGTGTGCCACGCCCACAGTGCCGCGCCCAGCGCCCCGCCGGCGTCACCGGCCGCGGGTTGAATCCACAAGTCGTCGAAGATCCGCTCGCGCAGGATGCGGCCGTTGGCAACGCAGTTCAGCGCCACGCCGCCGGCGAGGCACAAGCGCCGCCGGCCGGTCACTTCCCGGGCATGGCGTGTCAGGCGCAGCATGACTTCCTCGGTCACCACCTGGATCGAGCGCGCCACGTCCATGTGCCGCGGTTCAATCGGCGATTCCGGCGTTCGCGGCGGGCCGCCGAACAGCGCATGGAAGCGCTCGTTGGTCATGGTGAACCCGCGCAGAAAGTTGAAATAATCCAGGTTCAGCCAGAAGGAACCGTCCGGTCGGAGATCCAATAGTTCCCGCCAGATGACGTCCACGAAGCGCGGCTCGCCGTACGGCGCCAGACCCATGAGCTTGTACTCGCCCGAATTGATCCGGAATCCGCAGTAGGCGGTGAAGGCCGAGTAGAGCAGCCCGAGGGAGTGCGGGAAGCGGATCTCTTTGAGCAGTTCGATCTCGTTGCCGCGCCCGGCGCCGAGGGTGGTGGTGGCCCATTCACCCACGCCGTCCACGGTGAGGATCGCGGCCTCGGGGAACGGCGAGGGGAAGAACGCGCTGGCCGCGTGGGCGTCGTGGTGCTGGGTGAACCAGACGGGACACGCGGAGGGCAGGTCGGACAATTCGCGCCGGATGGTCTTGCGGAGGTCGAGTTTCTCCGCGAACCAGCCCGGCAGCACCCGCACAAACGGTCGCCAGCCCGCCGGCGCCACCGCCAGCCAGGTCTCCAGCATTCGGGCAAACTTGAGGATGGGTTTGTCGTAGAAGACCACCGCCGCCAATTGCTGCGGCCCGATGCCCGCCCGCCGCAGGCAAAACTCGATCGCGTGCCGCGGAAAGCGCTCGTCATTCTTGACCCGCGAAAACCGCTCCTCCTGCGCCGCCGCCACGATCTCGCCGCCCCGCAGCAACGCCGCCGCCGCGTCGTGATAATAGGCGGAC
>CALJWR010000274.1 GCA_937976685.1 uncultured Verrucomicrobiae bacterium | reverse complement strand
TCAACATGCTGACTATCAAAGGCATCTACGGCCGCGAGATGTACGAGACGTGGTACAAGATGACGGTCATGCTCGAATCGGGTCTGAACATCCAACCCGTGATTACGCACCGTTTCCACTTCAGCGAGTTTCAAAAGGGGTTCGACGCCATGCTGAGCGGCGACTCCGGGAAGGTGGTGCTGGACTGGCGTTGAAGGCCGCACGGGTAATTCGGTTCCGCGCCCGGTGATTGTCTCACGAGCCGCCTGTGAAACCCGCTCGTCCTCATCCCGCTGTTTTCGGTGCGCTACTGCTCGCGGTGCTGATGGCCTGGCCCGGTTTGCGCGGGTCGGCGACGGCCGGCTCGCTTTCCGCGGTTTCGCGGCGCTGCTTGCTCGCCTGCCCGGAAGTGCTGGTTTCTGGCCGCCACATGGGGATGGCCTGGGTGGCGGCGGACGACGGTTCGGTGATCACGGCGGCGCACCTGTTCGAAGGTCCCCAGGCGCGGATCGAACTCCTGTTCGCGGACAATCAACGGGTCACGGCGCGTCTGCTGGCGGTGGATCGCGGTCATGATCTGGCCCTCCTGGCGATGAATGCGCCGGCTCCGAGAATTCGGCCCTTGAGGCTGGCCCGCCGACCGCCATCTGTGGGCGCGGAGGTGTTTCAATTCGGCGCGCCCTTCTTTCGCAGCGGGATGCTGCAGCACGGAGTGGTGGCCGCCGAACACATACGGTTTGAATTTCAAGACAGCATCACGGACTACGCCGAAACCGTGCCCGTCGCGGCAATGATGCAAGGAGGGACGTCGGGCGGGCCGTGGCTCAACCGCCGGGGCGAAGTGGTGGGCATGCAGTCGAGCACGGTCTCACTGGACGGGAAACCGGTCGGGGTCGCCTTCATGGCTCCGGCTGCCGCGGTTCGTCGGCTGCTGACGATCCGCACCAACGCCGCGACGCCGACGCCGGGTCTGGGCGTGGACGAGCTATGGCAACAACCGGCCGAGTATCTGACCGGCGTGCCGTCAGGAGCCGAGGGGCTGGTGGTCGCCGTGGTTCGGGCGGGCGGTCCCGCCGGGCGCGCCGGCATCCGGCCGGGCGATCTCTTGCTCGAGGCCAATCAGCAACCGCTGTTTCGCATCGCCGATCTGCCGCGACTGGTTCGCCGGCATCGCCCGGGAGAAGCGATCGAATTCCGGGTGCGCCGCCCCAACGTTGGAGAGGAGCTAAACTTCCGGGTCGTGTTGGAGCGCGCCGAAGACGTTTGGCCATCAGTCCCCCCAGGAAATTGACCCTGACCTCGCCGCCATGATCCCCAACGCATTTCAACAGCAAATCCAAGGGCAGCTCAACGCCATCCGTGCCGCCGGCACCTACAAGCGCGAGCGGGTCATCATGACCCCACAGGGCACGACCATTCGCGTCGCCGACGGCCGGCCGGTGCTCAACCTGTGCGCCAACAACTATCTCGGTCTGGCTCAGCATCCGGCCGTACGGGAGGCGGCGAAGAGTGCCCTGGATCAGTGGGGCTACGGCCTGGCCAGCGTGCGCTTTATTTGCGGCACGCAGGGAGTCCACAAACAGCTTGAAGCGCGGCTGAGCGAGTTCCTCGGAACGGAGGACACCATTCTCTACTCCTCCTGCTGGGACGCCAACGGCGGCGTCTTCGAGACGTTGCTCGGCCCCGAAGACGCGATCATCAGCGATGAACTGAATCACGCCTCCATCATTGACGGAATCCGCCTCTGCAAGGCGCAGCGCCTCCGGTATCGGAATCGCGATCTGGCGGATCTCGAGGCCAAGCTCACGGAAGCCGCCGGGGCGCGTTTTCGGCTGATTGTCACCGACGGCGTGTTTTCGATGGATGGCTACATCGCGGACCTTGGCGCGATCAGCGATCTGGCCGAACGCCACCAGGCGCTGGTGATGGTGGACGACTCGCACGCCGTGGGCTTCCTCGGGCGCACGGGGCGGGGCACGCACGAGCACTGCGGCGTGATGGGCCGGGTGGACATCATTACGGGCACGCTGGGCAAGGCGCTGGGCGGTGCCAGCGGCGGGTACACCAGTGGTCGCCGCCAGATTGTCGAACTGTTGCGCCAGCGTTCCCGTCCCTACCTCTTCAGCAACACGCTGTGTCCAAGCATCGCCGGCGCGACGCTGAAAGTCCTCGAGTTGCTGACCGAATCCACAGCGCTGAGGGATCGGTTGGAAAGCAACACGAGATTTTTTCGCGACGGGATGACGGAGCTGGGCTTCACGCTCTTGCCGGGGACCCATCCCATCTGCCCGGTGATGCTGGGGGATGCGGCGCTGGCGACCCGCTTCGCCGACGCCATGCTGGCGCACGGCGTGTACGTCATCGGCTTCAGCTACCCGGTGGTGCCGCAGGGCAAGGCGCGCATTCGCACCCAGATTTCCGCCGCGCACACGACCAATGACCTGCAGTTGGCGCTGGACGCCTTCGCCGCCGTGAAGCGCGAACTGGGTGTCTGACCCGCGACGAGAACTCGCCTCCGGGCCCTTTTCCGCGTGACCGCGGAAATGGGGGTGGCGATAAACGCGCATGGCGAAGCTCGAGCCCAAGGAAGTCAGGGCGTCTCTGGCACGGGTGCCGCACTGGACGCGTCGGAGTGGTGTTATCTCACGAACATTCGCGTTTCGCGATTTCGCGGCCGCGATGAAGTTCGTGAATGCGGTGGCGCGGTTGGCCGAAAAGACAGGACATCACCCGGACATTGATATCCGCTGGAATCGGGTGAAGCTGAGTTTGACCACGCACGACGAAGGGGGGCTCACCAGTCGCGACTTCGACCTGGCCGCGCGCATTGACCGGCTGGGTTGAGCAGCGGCCGTGCTTTCCGCATCCGCCATGACTGAACTACGCGACTTTTTCGGACGCCAGTTTGGCAGCTTGCCGACGCACAGCGTCCGCGCTCCGGGAAGAGTGGAACTGCTCGGCAACCACACCGACTACAACCAGGGCCTCGTCATGGCCCTCGCGGTGGACAAGTTCATCGAGGTGGCGGTCGGCCCGCGCCCGGATCGCGAGGTCGAGATCCGCGATACGGCCTTTCCGGAACGAGTGCGGTTTACGCTGGATGCCATCGCGAAGGATCCCGGCGTCCCTTGGGCGGACTATCCCAAGGGCATCTTGCTGCAGCTCCAGCAGCGCGGGGTGGAGTTTGGCGGATTCAACCTGGCGATTCGGAGTTCGATTCCGCTGGGCGCCGGTTTGAGCAGTTCGGCGGCCTTTCTCGTCGCCACGGCCCTGGCGGTGCGGAAGCTTTACCCGTTCACCCTGACCGCCTCCGGCGTCGGGACGCCTCCGTTGCGGGACGCAGAGGGGAACGTCGCGGCGCCGGGCGACGCCGAGCGACTCCTGCTGGCGAAGGCCTGCCAGGCGGCGGAGAACCAGTTCGTGGGCGTCAACTGCGGGATCTTGGACCACATCTCGTCTCTGTTCGGCCGCGCCCGGCAGGTCATCGAGATTGATTGCGAGAAGCTGGCCATCAGTTGGTCCCCGCTGGATGGGAACTTGGCCGTGGTGGTGTGCCATTCCGGGGTGAAGCACGCCCTTGTGGGAGGGGAGTACAATGTCCGCCGGCGTCATTGCGAGTCCGCGGCCCGCGCTTTGGAAGTGCCTGCCCTGCGGTATGCGACGCTGGAAAACCTGGAAGCCGCGAGGTCCCGGCTGGACCGCCGTGATTACGAGTGCGCCCTTCACGTCGTCGGCGAAATTGAGCGGGTGCGAGCCGGCGCGGCCCTGCTCCGCGCCGGTCAGCTCGAAGACTTCGGCCGACTGCTGTTTGCCAGCCACGAGAGTTCGCGCACCCACTTCCTGAACAGTTGTCCGGAACTGGACCTCTTGGTGGAACTGGCGCGCACGCATGCGGCCTGCTTGGGCGCGCGGTTGACCGGCGGTGGTTTCGGTGGCGCCACCGTGAATCTCGTCGCACGGGATCAGGCGGAGGCGTTCCGCGAGCACGTTGTCGCCGGGTTTCAGCAGCGCACCGGGCGTTCGATTCATTCGTGGGTGTGCGGGGTGGTGGACGGAGCGGAGTAGTGGGGCCAAAGCGGGCCGCGGTTCCTTGACCCGGCGCAAGCCCCACGTAGTATTCGTCGGGTCATGAAAACACTTTGGCTCAGCGTGCTGTTCACCATGGCCACGGCCGGGTCGGCTTTGGGTGCTGCGGCCGACCAGGTGGTGAACGGCGTCATGGTGATCGTCAATCAGGACGTCATCACGCGGCGCGACGTCGTGCAGTACATCGGGCGCGCCGTGGACCTGCTGCGCGACCGTTACCGCAATCAGCCGGCCGAGTTCAACGCCCGTTTCAACGAGCTGCTCAAGGAAGGGCTCGAGCAACTGGTCGAGCGCAAGCTGATTCTCCATGAATTCCAAACCGCCGGTTACAATCTGCCTGAAAGCATGATTGAGGACCGCGTGAAGAGCCGCATCCGTGAAACCTACGGCAACGACCGCGTGGCCTTGACCAAAACGCTGGCCGGCCGCGGCATGTCGTACGAAACGTTCCGCCGGGAGATCCGGGAAGACTTCATCATTTCGGCCATGCGCATGATGAAGGTGTCGTCGCAGAAGATTTTTGTCTCCCCCTTCAAGATCGAGAAGTACTACGCAGACAACATGGAGAAGTACAAGGTGGGGGACGAGTACAAGCTGCGGATCATCATGATCAACCACGCGAACAAGGGTTCGCCGGAGGTCGCGCGCAGTCTGACTCGCGAGATCATCGCCAAGCTCAACCAGGGCGCCTCGTTCGCCGAGATGGCGACCGTGTACTCCGAGGACACCTTTCGAACCAAGGGGGGAGATCGCGGTTGGGTCGAACTGGAGAAGGAGAAGTACCATCAGCCCCTGGAGCAAGCCATCCGCGCCCTCGGACCTGGGCAGCGCAGTGACATTATCGAGGCGGGCGATGCGTCGTGGATCGTCTTGGTGGAGGAGGTGCGTCCGAGCCGGTACCGTCCCCTGAGCGAGGTGCGGGCGGAGATTGAAAAGATCCTTGGAGACGAGGAGTACAAGCGCCTCTATGACTCGTGGATCGCCCGGCTGAAGGCCAAGGCGTTCATTCGCTACTTCTGATTCCCCGCGCCGCTCGCGGCCCGGGGCGCGAGCGGTGGGTCAGCGAGAATCGTCCCAATCAATCCGGCCGTCGGTGTGCCGGCGATCGGTCGGACGAAACTTCCGACCTCGCGCGCGAAACGTGTGGGTCCGACGCTCTTCCGCGAGGTATTCCAGTTCCTGGCGCAGGCGTTGGTAGCTGGCGAGTCGCTGTGGGCTGAGCCGCTGGTCGCGGACTGCCGCGAGCACGGCGCACCCTTCCTCTGTCTGATGCCGGCAATCTCGGAAGCGACAATGGCTTGCGAGCTCCACCACATCGGCGAACGCCGCCTCCAGCCCCTCACCGGCCACCCACAGGTGGAACTCGCGCATTCCCGGCGTGTCAATCACCAGCCCGCCCTCTGGCAGCAAAATCAGTTCCCGCCACGTCGTTGTGTGCCGCCCCTTGGCGTCGTGCGCGCGAACCTCCTGAGTAGCGAGAATGTCCTCTCCGTAGAGCCGGTTGATCAGGCTGGACTTGCCAACGCCGGATGACCCGATGAAGACCGCCGATCTGCCCGGCGGGATCATCCGCCGGAGCTCCGCCAAGCCCTGACCCGTGCGGGCGCTGGTCAATAACACTGGCGCGGTGCCCGCACGAGCAACGCACTCGCTCAACCTCGCTTCGGCCTGGGCACAACAATCTGCCTTGTTCAGGACCACGACTGGCTGGAGTCCACCCTCGTGCGACATCACCAGGAACCGCTCCAATCGCCGCAAGTTGTAAGACTGGTCGAGGCCCTGAACGATGACCGCGACGTCAATGTTGGTGACCAGAACTTGCTCCCGCAGCTCCCGCCCTGCCACCTTGCGCGCGAGCTGAGTTCGCCTGGGCAGAATGCCGCGGATGACACTCGGTCCGGCTGTCGTCGGTGGCGTGATCGCGACCCAATCGCCCACCTTGGGGAGATTGGTTTCGCTGGCGCGGAGGTTGAGCAACCGGCCCGGAACGGTGGCCTCGTATTCCCCCGCCTCCCCGACGACGCGAAAGCTGTGTTTGTCTTCCAGCGCGACGCGAGCAGGGAGCAGTCCTTCGGCGGCAAGCGGGGCAAACGCTGCCTGCCAAGAGTCATCCCAGCCGAGTTGTCGGAGGTCCATGCGCGAGCCGTCAGATTACCGCCCGAGCTCCAGCGCCAAGCGGGCCAAAAGACTTCGAGGTTTCATGCCGAGTGCTCCTGACTAACCCCGTTACGAAGTCGGAAGCAAGCCCGACGTGGCGCAGAGCGCTCGCCAGCGCGGCCGGCTCGGACGTGGGCATCGTATCTCGCGGTGAAAGCACGAGTGCAGGGACCGCCTCGGTAAACAGGGTGCAGCCCTCACCTTTTAACGCGCGCGCCACCCCAGCAAGCGGAGCGCATTCCCAATCACCAGCACGTCGGAGAGGCCCATCGCGGCGGCACAAATCACCGGACTCAGAAAACCGAGGGCCGCCAGGGGAATCGCGGCGGCGTTGTAGAAGAAGGCCCAGAACAGATTCTGTTTGATCGTGCGCCGCGTCGCTTGGGCCAGCCCCAATGCCTCTGGAACCGCCTCGATGTCTGAACGCAACAGGATGAGGTCCGCCGCTTCGCGGGCCACATCGCTGGCGCGGCTGACAGCGATACCAAGGTCGGCTTGCTCGAGCGCGGGCGCGTCATTGATGCCGTCGCCGACAAACGCGACGCGCCAACCACGGCGTTGCAGGTCCGCAACGACCCCGGACTTTCCCTCCGGCCGGACAGCGGCGAACACGGCGTCCGCGGGGATACCGAGTTGATTCGCGACCGCCATCGCCGTGGCCGGACTGTCGCCGGTGACGAGGAAGACCTGTTTGCTGTTGGCGCGCAGACGGGCGATCACGTCGCGCGCCTGGGGCTTGGGCTCGTCGTGCAACGCAAAGAGGCCCACCAGCCTGCCCGCCACCGTCAGGCCGACCACGGTCGCACCCCGGCCGCTCCACTCGTCAACGAAAGGCGCAGCGCCGCCGGCCGGCGGGTTTTCGCCCAGCAGCCAGTCGAGGGCGCCCAGCCGCACGATGTGCCCTTGCCAACGGGCCTCAACTCCCCGACCGCGAACCTCCTGCCAGGCGGCGAGATCCGCCAGGTGAGGCGGCGGTCGGTTCGGCGTGCCGCAAACCGCCAGCGACCCCGGGTCGTCACAGTTGACCGAGACGGCAACCATTTCTCGCAGCGGTCGAAGGGGTGTCCAACAGGCCGGCAGCGCGGGCATTCCTGCCGCTGCAGCGGGGACACTTGGAGAGACTGAGAAAATCGGCCGGCTGCGCCCTCGCGAGGGCTCCAGGGCGGCAATCGCCCGACTCAGGGGGTGATTGGATCCGGCGGCGAGGGTGGCGGCCAACCGCCGGACGGACCAGCCGGCTTCGTTGATGGCCTCCCATTCTTCAACGGCTGCCACCGTAATCTCACCGCGGGTGAGTGTGCCGGTTTTGTCGAACGCGATGGCTGTGATTCGCCCGCTTTTTTCGAGCGCGGTCCCGTCGCGAATGAGAATCCCGCGTCGGGCGGCTGCGTTGGCGCCGGCCATGATGGCCGCGGGCGTGGCCAGCCCCATGGCGCACGGGCAGGCAACGATTAGGACTGCCGCTGCGTGAATGAGAGCCGCCGCCAGGAGGCTGTCCGGCAGTGACGCGTGCCAGAGCCAGCCCGCCAGCGCCTCGTGCCACGCGCGGGCCTGGGCGGGGGCAAGGCCCCACCAGAGGGCCGTGCCGAGGGCCACGAGCACGACCGTCGGCACAAAGACGCTGCTGACCGCATCCGCCAGCCGTTGGATCGAGGCCCGGCTGCTTTGGGCGCGTTGCACGACCGCAATGATCTGAGCCAGGGCCGTTTCCGCGCCGGTTGCGGTGACGCGCATCACCAGGCGGCCGCTTCGATTCGTGGTACCGGCGAAGAGCGGGCTGCCGGGCGCCTTCTCGACCGGCAGCGATTCACCTGTCAGTATCGCCTCATCCACCGCGGATTGGCCATCCGTCACCTGGCCGTCCACCGGGACGCGGTCGCCGGGCTTGAGCAGGACGCGATCACCCGGCCGCAGTTGGGCCACCGGCACCTCGGCCTCGGCGTCGGTCGCCGTCAACGTGCGGGCGGTCGCGGGCGCCAGGTCCAGAAGGCTTCGCAGCGAACTGGCGGCACGCGCGGAGGCACGCGCTTCGAGCCAATGACCGAGGCTGATCAACGTGAGAATGGCCGCCGCCTCCATGAAGTAGAGGTGCGGTTGCCGGCCGTCCAACAGTCCCCAAACGCTGAAACCGAAAGCCGTGGTCGAGCCCAGTGCCACCAGCGTGTCCATGTTGGACCGGCCCGCCTTCAGTTGCGCCCATGCGCCGCGATAGAACCTCCCGCCTGCGATCCACTGGACGGGCAGGGCCAGCAGGAAGGCCAGCCAGTGAAACCAGCGTTGCGTCCCCCAACCGAAACCCCACTCGCCAGCCATCAAAATCAGCGTTACCGGCACGCCCATCGCGAGATTCAAACCCCAGCCTTCAAGCCAGTCGCGCCCCGCCTTGGCGGCCACGCTTCCGCATCCGCAGCCTGTTTCGGAACAACGGTTTGCTGTAACCGTGGAAGGCAGGAGCGAGGCCTGAAACCCCGCCCGCTTCACGGCCAGGAGAAGCGACTCGACTGCCGGCGTCACGCCCGGCTGCCAGGTGACGGCGGCGCGTTCGGTTGGCAGATCAACGACCGCGTGGGCGACACCGGACACGGCGCGCAGGGCGTCGGCGGCGTGACGCGCACAGTTTTGGCACGTCATGCCTCGAATCCGCAGTTCGGTCGTGGCGTGCGGCGTGTCACCCATGCGACGAATGAATACCGGGCCGCCGGCGCGGGGCAACGGCAGGACTGAGGAGGATCGAGGTGGCGGCGGAGGCCACGGTCACCGGCCTGGCAGTTTCGTGCAGACCGCGCGGATGAAAGCCGGACTCGTCCCGCAGCAGCCGCCGATAAAGCTCGCGCCCGCGGCCCACAGGGCGGGCACGTGGCGGGCGAATTCCTCCGGCGTTGTCCGATAGACGACCCGGCCGCCTTCCATCACCGGAAGGCCAGCGTTCGCCTTGATCCAAATGGGGCGGTCGGTCGCGGCCCGGAGTCGTTGGCAAACCGGCACATAACGTTCGATGCCGACACCGCAGTTGGCGCCGATCACGTCTGCCCCGGCGGCCGTGAGCTCACGCGCGACCACTTCAGGAGTCGCTCCCATCATGGTCCGGTCCTTGTCCTTGCCTGCGTCGAAGACCATGCAGGCGACCACCGGAAGGCCGGTGGCTTTGGCGGCGGCGAGGGCGGCTTTCGCTTCGTCGAGATCGGACATGGTCTCGATGACGATCGCGTCGGCACCACCGTCTGCCAGGGCTTGCGCCTGTTCCGCGAACCCGGTGGTCAGCTCTGCCACGGTCGTCTCCCCGCTCATCAGTAGTTTGCCCGATGGCCCCATCGAGGCGAAAACCTGCGCTCGGTTGCCGGCCGCGCTTTTCGAGATGTCAACGCCCCGGCGGTTGATCTCCTCGACTTGGCCCGCTGCTCCGTGCGCGTCAAGCCGCAGGCGGTTCGCGCCGAAGGTATTGGTGAGAATCACCCGGCTGCCGGCCTCCACGTAAGCGTGCGCGACCTCGCCGACGAGGTCCGGCCGGGTCAGATTCCATAAATCCGGAATGTCGCCGCTGAGAAGACCGCGCACCTGGAGTTCCGTGCCCCAGGCCCCGTCGGTGACGACCGGCCCTGTCCCCAGCAGGTCGGAAATCAGATTTGCCATGATGCACCGGGGCTGCGACGGCCAAATTCCCGGTCACGCGGCGATCTGCTTTTTCGTCAAGGTGACGGCCCCTGGCGCGCTCTCGCTGTAGCCGTCGGCACCGATCTCGTCGGCGTACTTCTGAGTGATGGGCGCTCCGCCGATGATCACTTTGACCTTGTCGCGGACGCCTGCCGTCTTCAGCGCTTCAATGGTGCTCTTCATCGAGGGCATGGTGGTCGTCAACAGGGCCGACATGGCCACAACGGTGGCGCCTTTCTCGCGGACGGCATTGACGAACTGCTCCGGCGCGACGTTGACTCCGAGGTCAAGCACCTCGAAGCCACCCCCTTCAAGCATCGCGGCCACGAGGTTCTTGCCAATGTCGTGGAGGTCGCCCTTGACGGTCCCGATCGCCACTTTGGCCAGCGGCTTGGCACCGGAGGCGGTCAGGAGCGGACGAATGAGTTCGAGCGACGCCTTCATTGCCCGGGCCGAGATCAACAACTCGGGCACGAAGTATTCGTTGCATTCGAACCGTTTCCCGACTTCGTCCATGGCCGGAACCATGTAGTCGTTCACCAGCGCCAGAGGCGAAACACCGGCCGCCAGGGCTTGTTCGGTGAGTTCCTTGGACGCCTTGGCGTCGCCGCTGAGTACCGCTTCGTACAGGGCCTTGAGGTCTTGCATAGATGTCTCGGAAGATCAACGGCCGTCAGCTTCAGCCGCCACTGGGACAGCCGCGTTGATTGGAATCAACCGCCGCCGTCGGATGGAAAGCTTGGACCGTTTCGGTTTCACAGGCGAATGAAAATCTTTCGCTGGTAAAGGTAACGGCAGAAGAGCACCGCCAGGCCGAGGGAGGTCAGCGCCAGGACCAGATCACCCAAGCCGGACACTACGGACGTGTTCAGAAACACGCGGACGCTCCCGCCGGCGAGCCGGTCGGCGACGCGATCAAAATTCACGAGATTGTTCGCCAGGTACACGGTGATGGGGTTCATGCCGATCCACACGAAGGGCATCGCCCAGCGCTGCCACCCGCGGACTTCAATGACCCAGTAGAAGGCGGCGAATAACCAGGCGCTATAGCCCGCCGCCACGAGCACGTAGGAAGAGGTCCAGATCTTCTTGATCACTGGAAACTGCCAGTGCCAAAGCCAGCCCAACAACACCGCTACCAAACCGGCGGCCAGCAGCACCTGAATCTTGCGTTGGTCCGTGAACTGGCCGCTGCGGATGAGCAGCCCCACCAGGACGCCCAGCAGGCAAGTGCCGATCGCCGGGATCGTGCTCAATAGCCCTTCCGGGTCCCAAGTGCCGTCCCACTTGTAGCCGGGCAGATACTTTTGGTCCACGTAGTGGGCAAGATTGACGCCCTTCAGATAGCTCCCCCGAAGCATCACGGAGCTCTCGAGGTTCAGTTGGGCGACGTTCGTGAAACCGGTTTCCCGGCAAATCACGAGATCGCCTCCCGGGGTCGGACGGACGTCAGGAAACGGTACCAGAGCCATTAAGGCCCAGTATCCGACCAGCAGGCCGCCGCAAATCGCCGCCAGCGTCCGGGGCTTGACCAAACAGTAGATCAGGGCGGCGAAGAAATAACAAAGGGCGATCCGCTGCAGCACGCCCAGCCAGCGGATGTCTCCCCAGTCCTTGGACAAACCGCCGTAGTAGAAAACGCCCAGCAGGTACAGCAGCAGGCCTCGCCGGGCCACCCGCTTGAGCGCCGCCAGCCGCCCTTCCGTGGAGATGGTGCGCGACAATGACAACACCAGCGAGATGCCGACGATGAAGACGAACAGGGGGAAGATGAGATCGTAGAAGGCGAAGCCTTCCCAGTCTTTGTGGTCGAACTGATTCGCCAGGAACCGGGTAACGGGATTGTCGTCGAACCGACGCAGGCTGCTCAGAATGGTGTCGGCACCAATGATCCAGAACATGTCCAACCCGCGGAGGGCGTCGAGGGAAAGCAGTCGGCGGGGAGCGGTTCCCGCTGGGTGAGCGTGGCTCTCGGTTGGACCCTGGCTGTTCGGCATTCGCGTCGGATGCTTCAGGTGACGGCGGAAACGTGTAGGGGAACGCTCACCACGACGCAAGCGGGAAGGCGCCAATCGGCTGCCCTTAACCGTCCATTCCACCCGGAATCACCCGCTCGCCAATCGCCTTGCCGGCCGTATGATTGGGACATGAAATCAATCGCCATAACCGTTTTGGCAGGCACCCTCACTTTTATCGGATGCGGCAAGGACCACCGGGCCTCCGGCGCGGCGAGCACCAACCAGCCAGCCACCGGCAACCCGATGACGGCGCCGGCAGACTACCTCGGCGCGGTGGGGCAGGCTCAGAAGCACGCCGCCAAGGTCGTGGACACCGTGCAAGTACAACTAGCCATCCGCCAGTTCCAGGCGGCCGAGGAGCGCTTGCCCAAAGACTTGGCCGAACTGGTCAAGGAAGGATACCTGCCACGCATCCCACCGCTCCCTCAAGGCATGAGATACGACTACAATCCGGCGAACGGGCAAGTTCGAGTCGTCCCGGCGCCGTGATTCCAGGCCGGGCTGCACGCGGTCAGCGGTCACACTACCGCGCGAGCACGGCCTTGATTTCGGGCAGGCCGACGCCAAGGACCTTCCGGGCTACGGCGTCCAGCGCTTCCGGATTCCCCTCAAGGTGGAAGGTCCGGTGGCGATGCGTGGCCGACTCGCCCGGATTGAGCGCGAGGGCAGGGGAGGAGCTTTCCAATTCATAGAACCGACCAAGCCCGGTGGCGCCGGGCTTCGGCGGCCCGTCGTTGTAGCTGTTTGCGGCATCGCCACCATACGGGTCCTGCTGGAGTTCCCACATGGAGTTTACGTAGTCAGTGACTCCGGCCGGCAAAGTGAACTCGACGAGGGTCAGGACGCCGTTGGCGGCATCGTAGCTGCCCATCCACGGCTTCGCCCGGCGCGGGCTGATGCCAATCTTGCTGCGATAATTCGCATCGGCCTTGAAGAACAACACGCCGTCACCCACGACGAGCCGGTCGGCCGGCACCTTGCCGAAATAGGTATCATTGACGATCGGACCGAGGGCGCTTTCGGGTCCAGGTACGAAGGGAATGACCACCGTGGTTTCTGGCGCGGCGTTGAACATGCCGAGAATCCAGATGGACAGCAGCCCGGTTTCCTTCCGCCACGCCTCAGCACCCGTGTTGCGGATGGTATTGATGGATTCGAAGGCCACCGAGGCGACGTCCGCCGGCAGGCGGATGCCCAGCGGTGCCAGGGCCGAACGCGCGTCCACCAAACGGATTTCGCGGTTCGCTTCGAGTTGCAGCGTGGTGCCGCTGTAGTTGGTCAGCGTCATGTCACGCCGGAAGCGGGCCGAGGTGGCCGTCTTCTCCACGGTCACAAATGGCTCGGTGTCAATTGGTGCCGGCGTGAACCAGTGGTCCAGATCGAACGGAACATCGTTCGCGAAAAAGATGGAGAACTGCCCGCCCTCCGGCCCGAGCCAAAAACGGTCTTCGCCGCCGAAGACGTTGATGTGCGGCTGAAACTTCCCGGACGCGATGAGTTCGCGGTTGACCCATCCATAACTCGTGCCCCCGTCGCCCCGAGCGCTGCTGGTCATGACTCGTCCCTGGTAGGCGGGGATCACGGCGACTTTTGACTGACCCGCAGAATCGGAAAGCACGATGACGTCCGTATGCCGGCGGAGGAATCTGACGTCGTCGCCAAAAGACGCAGCCTTGGTTGGGCTCATGCTGGTGCAGGAAGTGGTCATCATGCAAAGGGCCGCCACGGTTGCCATCAGGCCAGCCTTCACGGCCTCACAGCGCGACGGGCAACCGGAGGGCTGAATTCGGGTTGAAACGGGGATGGATTTCATAGGCTTGTACTGCGCCGGGATTCTCGCGATGAGGCGGAGAAATCCACAACTCTAAATTCGCCGGGTTTCCGGATGGTTTGCAATTGGGCGGATGCGGTTGGCGCGGTAGCTTCTGGCCATGTCCGGCTCGCTGGTCGTCAACGAGATCTATCTGAGTCTGCAGGGTGAAAGCACTTTCGCCGGCCTGCCCTGCGTCTTTGTGCGCCTGACCGCCTGCAACCTGCGGTGCTCGTACTGCGACACCGCTTACGCGTTCATCGAAGGAACACGGATGACGGCGGAGTTGATACTGCGGCGGGTCGGTGAACTGGCCGCGCCTTACGTCGCCGGCGGGGACAGGTGGGCCGGCCAGCCGCGCCTCCCCCTCGTGGAACTGACTGGGGGCGAGCCGCTGCTGCAGCCCGCCGCAGGACCTTTGATGACCCGCTTGTGCGACGCGGGGTACACGGTGCTGCTGGAAACCAGCGGGGCGCTGGACATCTCGCGCCTGGACCGCCGCGTCCGGCGCATCATGGACCTGAAATGCCCGAGCAGCGGCGAGAGTGACCGCAACCGGCTGGAGAACCTGGACGACCTGCGAGCAACGGACGAGGTCAAGTTCGTCATCGGCACGGTCGAAGACTACGCCTGGGCCAAAGCGATGGTGGCGTCGCGAAACCTCGCGGCCATTTGTCCGGTGTTGTTTTCCTGGGTGTCTCCCCTCACGCCCGGGCAGCGCGATCCTTCCCTGCGCCCGGTGCCGGCCGATCACACGCCGCTGAGCCGTCGCGAGTTGGTCGAGCGGATCATCGCCGACGCGCTGCCGGTGCGCTTCCAACTCCAGATGCACAAGTTCATCTGGCCGCCAGACGAACGGGGGGTTTGAACCGGGAGGCCCGCACCGTCGCGGGGTGACGGCGGGTACGGCGCGGCGCACTTTCGCCTTTTCTGGCAGGGCTGCGGGATTATCTTCCGCAGACGCAATCGCCGGGACGGGAGGCGGGCCGCGGGTGATCTGGTCTGGTGAAGCCGGCTCCCGGTGGCCGCGCGAAGGCGGCAAGTCAGAGTCAATGGACGCAGCTCACATACGGAATTTCAGCATCATCGCCCATGTGGACCATGGGAAGACGACGCTTTCCGACCGTCTCCTGCACCGGACGGGCACGATTGCGGACCGGCAGATGCAGGATCAGTTGCTCGACTCGATGGACCTTGAGCGCGAGCGAGGCATCACCATCAAGGCGCACCCGGTCACGATGATGTACCGGGCGCGCAACGGCGAGACGTACGAGCTGAACCTGATTGATACGCCGGGACACGTGGACTTTGCCTACGAGGTGTCCCGCAGCCTGAACGCCTGTGAAGGCGCCTTGCTGGTGATTGACGCCGCTCAAGGGGTCGAGGCGCAAACCGTCGCCAACATGCACCTGGCCACCAAGCAGAACCTCACGCTGATCCCGGTGATCAACAAGATTGACCTCCCGCACGCGAACATCGCGCAGGCCAAACAGCAACTCGAGGACATCCTCGCGATCCCGGCCGAGACAGCGATCCTGGCCAGCGCCAAAGAGGGCATCGGCATCGAAGAAATCCTGGAGGCGATCGTCGCCCGGATTCCGCCGCCGAAACCCACCGGCCAGCCGAGCCTCCAGGCCCTCTGCTTCGACTCTTACTTTGACACCTACAAAGGAGTGGTGACCCACGTCCGCATCTTCAACGGCCAGTTGCGGGCAGGGATGCAGGTGAAGCTGTTGCACAGCGGCAAAGCCTACGAGGTCAAGGAGGTCGGCAGTTTCAACCCGAAGCCCTATGTCCGCGAAAAGCTGGCGACGGGCGAAACCGGTTACGTGACGGCCAACATCAAGACCCCGAAGGAGGTCAAGATGGGCGACACGTTCACCGACGCGCGCAATCCCTCGGCGGCCTTGCCGGGCTTCCAGGAAATCCATCCGATGGTGTTCAGCGGCATTTACCCCATCAATACTGCGGACTATGAGCACCTCAAGGCCAACCTCGCCAAGCTGCAGTTGAATGACTCGGCGTTCGTGTACCAGTCCGAGAGTTCCGTGGCGCTCGGATTCGGCTTCCGGTGCGGCTTTCTAGGGCTGCTGCACATGGAGATCGTGCAGGAGCGGCTCCGCCGGGAATACAACATGGACATCATCGCCACGTACCCGAGCGTGGTGTACCGGGTCCGGCTGACCAACGGAGACGTCAAGGAGATTGACAACCCGGCGTTCCTGCCGGAGGTCACCTACATCGCCGAAATCGAGGAACCGATCGTGCGCGCGTTCATCATCTGCCCCAACGAGTACATCGGGGACATGATGGCCCTCGTGTCGGAAAAGCGCGGCGCCCTCGACCACACCGAGACGCTGGATCCCAGGCGCGTCATGCTGACGTGCGTGGTACCCCTGAACGAGATCCTCATAGACTTCCACGACCGCATCAAGAGCATCACCCGCGGCTTTGGCTCGATGGATTACGAACACGCGGGTTACCGGGCCTCGGACATGGTCAAGCTCGACCTGCTGGTCAACGGTGAGTCGGTGGATGCATTCTCGTGCATCGTCCACCGCGACAAGGCGGAGGCCCGTGGCCGTGCGCTGGCCGCCAAGCTCAAGGAGGTCATTCCGCGGCAGCAATTCGCCGTGGCCATCCAGGCGGCGATCGGCGGCAAGATCGTGGCCCGGGAAACCGTCAGCGCCTTCCGCAAGGATGTGACCGCCAAATGTTACGGCGGCGACATCTCCCGGAAACGGAAGCTGTTAGAGAAGCAGAAGGAGGGCAAAAAGCGGATGAAGTCCGTCGGGTCCGTGAACATTCCGCAAGAGGCCTTCATCGAGGTCCTGAAAGCGTGAACGCGACCGCCGGGGAGGGCAGGGGAATCACCATCGCATGAACGGGTTATATTGGTTTGTCTCGAGGCGCTACCGCCACGCGGTCGAAATCCGCAAACACGTTGAGCGGGAGCGCAACGCCCAGCGCGATCTGCTCTCCGCCAACGCGCTCGAGGAACTGGCCACCGGGCTGGCAGAGTTCAAGGAAACCGTGCGCGACACCGAGGAGCTGGAATCGGTGCAAGCGGCGGGAAAAAAGCTCGAGGAGGTGGCGGCGAAGTGGTTGCGGCCTTACCCCGGGGGAAGTTCGCGGGAAAACATCCGCGAGTTTCTGGTCAGCGCCGTGCTGATTCTCAGCATCTTCTCGTTCTTCGCACAGCCGATGAAGATTCCGTCCGGATCCGCGCAGCCCACCTTGTACGGAAACGTCACCACCGACCTGAAGCCGACCCAGCGGCCGGTCCCCGGTCTGGTGGACCGGTTCTTCGACTGGTTCCGCGGGGTGGATTACCACGTCTGGACCGCGCCCGAGGACGGCGTGTTGAGCATTGATCCACCATCCACCACGCTGCGCTTCGTCAAGACGCAGTCCTTCAGCATCGGAAAACACTCGTACTCGATTTGGTGGCCGCCAGACGATCTGCTCGTCCCCGTGCCCGGCAGCGACACGCTCAAGTGTGGCGTTTCCCCGGGCCAGCGCTTTCGCAAGGGGGAGATCGTCCTCAAGCTCCGAATCTCCAGCGGGGATCGGTTGTTTGTGGACCGATTGACCTACAACTTCCGCCGGCCCATCCGGGGTGAGACCATCGTGTTTGCCTCCACCGGCATCCCCAACCTCACCCAAAACACCCACTACATCAAGCGGCTCGTCGGCCTCCCGGGCGACCGCATCCGAATCGGTAACGACCGGCATCTGATTGTCAACGGCGAGCGGTTGGACGCGGCCACCCCGTACTTCGAAAAGGTGTACGCGTTTCGCGGGCCGCCGCGGGACAGCCAGTATTCGGGGCACGTCAACGAATTCGTCGCCCGGCAGAACGGACGTGGCCGGCTGGCCCCGCTATTTCCGGATGAAAACGCCGAACTGGTCGTCCGACCGGACCACTACCTCGCGCTCGGCGACAACACAATGAACAGCTACGATGGCCGGGCCTGGGGGGATTTCCCGCGCGAGAAGGTCGTGGGCAAGGCTTTCTTCGTTTTCTGGCCGTTCACCGAGCGTTTCGGGCTGGTTTATCGGTGAGGTGGGGTCGGCACATCCTCCGGTGGTTTCGCTCCCGTGCCGTCCGGCGGGCCATGGCGGAACAGCGAATCAGCCGCCGCCTGATCAACTATTTCCGCGACACCCTTCCGCCCGAGGGGGTGGCCCAGATCAGGACCGCCAGCGAGGAGCTGTCGGGCGCATGGCGCAGTGGGGCAGGGGAGGACAGCGTCCGGGAAGCCACCCTGCGTTTGCGGTCGGTCACCGAGCGCTGGGTCATTGACCCCGCCCGCAATCGCCTTCGCGAAGCCGTGGACCTCTGCCTAGTGGCACTCGTGGTCGCGTTGAGCGTCCGCTCCTTTCTGGTCCAGCCGATGGTCATTCCCACCGGTTCCATGCAGCCCACGCTGTATGGCGTCACCGTTGAGAATCTACTGGAATCCGCTTCACCGGTACCGTCCGGGATCGGGCAGTTCTTCGACGGGTGGATCCACGGGCGCCGCTACTTCGAGGTGACCGCGAAGTGCGACGGACGCATCTCAGAAATACGGGATCCGGAACCCATCCTGCCGATTCTGCCGCAGTGGAAGCGCCAGCGATTCAAGCTGGGTACAGAATGGCACACGATCTGGTTTCACCCGTCGGACTTACCGAACCCGTGGAACATTGACCCCGCGAAACTCATCTTCGGGTACGCCCAGGTCACGGAAGAGCATTTCTTCAAGGCTGGCCAAACCATCATGCGCCTCGCGGTCAATTCCGGTGACCACATATTGGTGGACCGGCTCAGCTATCACTTCCGGAGGCCGGAACGGGGAGAAATCGTGGTGTTTCGAACCGCCGGCATCGCTGGAATCCCGGAAGCCACTTACTACATCAAGCGACTCGTAGGGCTCAGCGGAGACCGCGTTCGCATTGGCGATGACCGGCATCTGGTGATCAACGGGCGCCGACTGGATTCGCAAACACCGCGCTTCGAACAGGTGTACACGTTCGTCGGGCCGCCGAAAGACAGCCACTATTCCGGGCACCTCAACGACCGGGTCGCTCGAGCGCTGAGAATGCGCCCCCGCAGCCTGGCTCCGCGTTTTCCCGACGCGCGGGCGGAATTCGTGGTTCGTCCTGGGCACCTCCTCGTTATGGGGGACAACTCAGTCAGCAGCTTGGATGGGCGGCAATGGGGTGATTTTCCCGCCAATCGTCTGGTGGGGCGGTTTTGGGCGGTCTATTGGCCGGTGGGCGAGCGGTTTGGTCGCGGGCAGAATTAGCTGTTTTCGCACAATGTTTGTTATATTCAATCAAGCGCACGGGTCGGGGCCCTGCCAGCCTCGCGCAGTCGTCGCTTCTTTCCCATGACCGCCCACGCCAAACCCGCTGACTCACCCAGGCTGCGCTCCCAAGGTGGCCGTGCCAAGAAGCCGGGCAGCCCCCACCCTTTGGCCAAGGCCTATGATCTCCTCTTCGCTGCGCATGGGCCTCAGCACTGGTGGCCGGCCGATTCGCCATTTGAGGTCTGCGTTGGCGCGATTCTCACGCAGAACACCAGTTGGACCAACGTCGAGCGGGCCATTTCCCGTTTGAAATCCGCCGGGCGGCTGAGCGTGAGCGGCATTTATTCGCTTTCGCCGACAGCGCTGGCGGAGCTCATCCGGCCGGCGGGCTACTTCAATGTGAAGGCTCGCCGGCTGAGCGAATTCGTCCGGGTGCTTCGGGAGGACTTCGGCGGCAGCGTCAGCCGGCTATTGGCCGGCCGGACGCACGACGTGCGCAATCGCCTGCTCGCCATCCACGGGATTGGACCGGAGACTGCCGACAGCATGCTCCTGTACGCCGGCGGCCATGCGAGCTTTGTTGTGGATGCCTACACGCGAAGGATTTTTGGCCGCCACGGCTGGTGTGCTCCGCAAGCGTCATACGAGGAATTGAAATCCTTGTGTGAGGCTTCACTGAAGAACCGGCCGCCCCAGGAGCTGCCGGCTTACTGGGGCGATTACCACGCGCAACTGGTGCGCATCGGCAAGCTCCGCTGTCGCCAGGCGGAACCGCTCTGTGCCGACTGTCCCCTGCGGCCGCTGCTTCCCAAGGCGCGGAGGCCCCAAGCCGGTCACGCGGTTCGGCGGCCTCGGGGACAGGTGGCGCGCGCCACCCTGCCGGCCATGACTGGTCCGCCGACTGCTGATTTCATCCGGGCCGATGCCCTGCTGCGTTGACATGAACGCCCTGTCACCCTCGGCGCGCAACACGCTCGTCATTGTTCCAACGTACAATGAACGCGAGAACCTTCGTCCGCTGGTCGAGCATCTGAACGGATTGGCAACCCCGGTGGATCTGCTCGTCGTGGACGACAACTCCCCGGACGGGACGGGTGAACTGGCCGATGAACTGGCCCGGGTATTTCCGTTCGTCCACGTGCTGCACCGTGAACGCAAGGAGGGCCTCGGACGAGCGTATTGTGCCGGCTTCGCCTGGGCCTTGGGCCGGCATTATGAGTTTATCTTCGAAATGGATGGCGATTTCTCCCACGATCCCGAGGACATCCCGGCCTTTCTCCATGCGGCCGCCAACGCGGATCTGGTGCTCGGCACGCGCTATCGCGACGGCATCCGGGTCATCAACTGGCCGCTCAGCCGCCTGCTGCTGAGCTTGTCCGCCGCGAAGTACGTCCGGTTGGTGACCGGAATGCCGTTCTCCGATCCCACTGGCGGCTTCAAGTGCTTCCGCCGGCGGGCGCTGGAATCGCTCAACCTCGATCGGGTGCGGAGCAACGGATACAGCTTTCAGATCGAAATCACGCACAAGCTGTGGCGGCAGGGAATGCGCGTCGCCGAAGTCCCGATCATCTTCCGGGACCGCTTTCAAGGCAGCTCCAAGATGTCCCGCCGGATCGTTTGGGAAGCCCTGGTGATGGTCTGGCGCCTCTGGCTGCAAAACGGGCTGCGTCGCTCGCCGCGTCCGCCGGCCTGAGAACACCGGCGTCAATCCCGGACGCGCACGTGGGTTTTCACCGCGCGATTTCCGGCGGTCATGGACTTGAGCAACGCTGGCAGGTCGTCCAGCTCGCACTCGTCGTCCACAAAATCAACCGCCCGGACGGTCCCCTGCTCCACCAGCGCCAGCGCCCGCCGAATGGTGGCCGGCGTGTGGTGAAAACTGGCGAGCAATGCGAGACCTGAATAGTGAATCCTGCCGGTGTCGAGGGAGACGGTGGTTCCCGCCGGACAACCGCCGAAGAAGTTGACCCGTCCTCCCTTGCGGACGAGCTGCACCGCGGCCTCCCAGGCTTCCGGCTTTCCGATGGCTTCGAGAACCACGTCCGGGGCCTCGCCGTTTTCGGCTTGAATGGCACGGACCAGGTCTGACGCCGCTCCGACATCCATCACGTGGTTTGCGCCCAGCCGCCGCGCCGCCGCCAGTCGCGCAGACCGCCGCCCCGCCACCGTGACGTCGCACCCGCAGGCGCGGGCCAGGACGACAAACATCAAGCCAATTGGTCCCGCCCCCAGCACGAGCACCCGCTCGCCCGCCTTGAGCGCCGTCTCCTCCACGCCCAGCACCACGCACGCGAGCGGTTCCACCAGAGCCGCGTCGCAGAACGAAGTTTCCGCCCCCAAACGCAGGAGGTTCTTCTGGACCAGCCGTGCCGGAATGACGATGGACTCGGCGTAGGCGCCGTTCAGAAACAGCAGATCGTCGCAAAGATTCGGCTGGCCCGCCTCACACCAACGGCACGCGCCGCAGGGCGCCGAATTCGCCGCCACGACCCGCTCGCCCACGCGCCAGTCCGACACCTTGGGGCCGACTTCGCTGATCACCCCCGCGAATTCATGCCCAAAGACCGCCGGCGGCACGATCATGCGCGCGTGATACCCGCGCCGATAAACCTTGAGATCGGTGCCACAGGTCAGCGCCGCATGGATGGTGACCCGAATTTCGCCGGACTGAAGGGCGCGTTCCTTCACGTCCTCGATGCGCACGTCTTCCCGTCCATACAGCACAGCAGCCTTCACGGCGGCAAGGTATTGAAGTCTCACCGGCGCTTCAAACTCGCATCTTGCGACTCGCGCCCAAACAGATCAAACCGAGGTCCCCTGCCCTGTCCGCAGTCGGGCCAGTGTCTCGTGGGCGGCAAGAATCGAGTCCCGCGCCGCCTCTTCCCCAACGGCAACCTCCAGTGGCAAAACGGGCGGGCTCCGTCGCCGGAACCCGCCCGCTGACTCAATTTCGCTGGTGTCCGCCTACTCGCTCAGCACGCGGTAGAACCGCGCGGCTGAGTCGGCATCCGATTCGACGAGCACCTCGGCCCGACCGGCGGCGTCAAGGGTGACCGACGGCGCCGCCGACCACGGACCTTCGACCGCGGGCGCGGATTGCAGGACCACGGTGGCCTGCGGCACGCCCCGCACGATCAGCACCGTCCCGGCCCCCGCCCGGGCGATCGCCAGGCTCACTCCCGTCTCCACCGACGCGATGGCAACAACTCGTTCGTCACCGCCCGTGCCCACTTCCACCAGCCGGTAGCGGAGATCGTCATCCAGCCCGGCGGGCGTATCCGTCAGGCCGTAGGTTTGCGGGCGGCCGTCCCAACCCGTGGCCGGGATGATCTGCGGAGTGATCCGCTGCCAGCCGCCGTCGGTCGTCGAGCGATCCAAGCGGAAGCCCAGAACGCCGTTTTCGACCAACGTCCCCCAAGCCAGCCGCACGTTGCCACCGCCGGCAACGAGCGCCCGGAAGTACGCCAGCCGTGCGGCCGTGGGGAGGTTCTTGAGGCCCGCGTCCACGAACGTAACTGCGTCGCCCGAAACGAGCGTGAACGTCGCGGTCTTGCCGTCCACCGTGTTCGCGTCCGAGTTCACCGTCCCGGTCAATCCCAGACCGTCCGCATTTTGCGTGGTGTAGGTGAAGCCCGTCGGCGGGACAAACTGCACCGAGTACGTGCCCGGCGGCAGGTTGCTGAATTCGTAATAGCCCGGATTGCCGCCGCCATCGTCGGCCGTGACGGTGGTGGCGATGACCGAGCCTCCGGAATCCAGAAGCTTCACGGTCACTCCGTTCATTCCGGCGCTGGCCGGCTCATTTTGCAGGCCGTCAGCGTTCAGGTCGTTCCAGACGTAATTGCCGATGGAAACCGGCTGGTACAGCCCGGCGTCGCGTGTCAGGTCGGTGGCGCCGGTTCCCAAGGCAAACGCTGCCGTCTGCCCCGTCACCGGATCCGCGTCGCTGTCCACGGTGTCATCGGGCCCGACGTTGGGCAGCGTGAAGACATAGCCCGACGGCAGGATGAACTTGACGTAGTAGTTGTCCGGACCGAGGCCGGTGAACAGGTAGTAGCCCGGATTGCCGCCGCCATCGTCGGCCGTGACCTGGGTCATGAGCGGCGAGGTGTCGCCCACACGGTACAACTCCACCGTCACACCGTTGAGACCGACTTCGCCGGGATCCTGGAGCCCGTTGCCGTTGGTGTCCACCCAGACGAAGTTGCCGATCTGGGCGGTGCCCCGGTAGCCGAAGTCCTGATCCAGCCGATTCGGCGTGGCGTCGGTCAGGCTCACGGTCGAGGTGCTGTTGCCGCCCCCGTCGGGGTCCACGTGGTTGTCGGTCAACCAAGTGGGGAAGTCCACGTCCGTCGTGTCCACCGTCACGGTGTAGCTGACGCCACCGGCCGTGGTGCGCAGGCCGGAGAAGATGTACTGCCCGTTGGCGTCGGTGGTGGTGGTGAAGGTCTCGTCCACGCCGTCGCCATCCGCGTCGCCGACGAGCGTCACGGTGATGTTCGGTAGTCCCTCGCCCGGGTCGAAGACGCCGTTGTTGTTGTAGTCGGCAAAGACGGTATCCCCAATCGAGCCGTTGCCGCGGTAGCCGAAATCCTGCAGCAGATTCGTGGGCGACGCAAACGTGAGCGTGGCCGTCGAGGTCCCGTCGTTCGTCCCGTCCGGATCCACGGTCTGTGTCAGACCGGACGCGATGCCCGAAAGCACCGTGATCGTGTACGTGCGGCCGCCGGTCGGCGCCGGCAGATGGTCGAAGAGGTAGTTGCCGTTCACGTCGGTCACGGTGGTGATCGTCTCCGGAATGCCGTCCCCGTCGAGATCCCCTTGAAGCTGAACCGTCACGCCGCTGATGCCTTCGCCCGCGTCGGGCAGGCCGTTGTTGTCCAGATCCAGGAAGATCGTGTCGCCAATCACGCCGGGGCCCACCTCGCCGAAGTTGTAGCCCGTACCCGCGTCACCCGACACCACCGGGATGCTGGAGACGACATCGTTGACCGAGCCGTCGCCGCCGAGCGATCCGACCGTATCGGCGCTGTCGGTGTAGCCGTCCGGCTGGGTCTCGGTCAGCGTGTACGTGCCGGGCCGGAGGTTCGTGAAGCTGTAGCTACCGTCGGCGGCGGTGGTGGTGGTCAGGTTGACCGGATTGCCGCGGTCGTCGGTGCCGGTCAACGTGACGGTGGCGCCGTAAATGCCCAGGTCGGTGCCGGGATTGTAGGCGCCGCTGTCGTTGACGTCGTTGTACACCACGCCGGCCAGGCTGGCGGGGAGCAGTTCGCCGAAGTTGTAGTTCACGCCCGTGGTGGACGGCGTTCCGGTGGGAATCGTGATGGCACTGATCGTCTGGCTGTCGGTGGTGTTGTCCACGGTGCCCACCCACGGCGTCCCGGAGGTTTCCTTGCCGTCCAAATAGGCAACCGGCTGGGTTTCCGTGATCGTGTACGTGCCCGGCCGCAGGCCGAGGAACTCGTAGTAACCGGACGCATCCGTCGTGGTGGTCACCGACACCGCGTTGCCCAGGTGATCGGTGCCGGTCAGGGTGATGGTCACGCTACCGATCGGGCTTTCCCCCGTGTCGTTCACGCCGTTGTTGTTGGCGTCGTGATAGACGTACCCACTGAGGCCGTGCGAGTAGATCGTCACGGTGTCGTTTGCACTGACCGGCGGCTCATTGCGTTCACCGGGCACGGAACCGGAGAGCGTGGTTGCCTGAGTGACGGTCGCGGTATTCGGAACCACCTCACCCGGCACCACGGCGGCGGTGAGGGCCACCTTGAACTGGAAGGTGTACGGCCCACCCACGGCGAGATCGCCGCCCGTGTATGTGACGGTGTTGCCGACCACCGACGGCGTGAAGCCCACCGGGTAATCCACGCCCGCGGTGCCGAAGAGGACCGACGCCGGATTGAACTTCGCCGGGTTGAGCGCGTCTTCGATGACCACGTCATAGGCGGTGAGCAAGCCGGTGTTGTTGACCGTCAACACCACGTCGAGCAGGTCCGTCGCATCCGCGGCCACCTGGACGATGTTCTTGGCGATCGTCATGCGCGGTTCGACCACCGGCGTGTTGACCGGCGGACTGGTGAATGGCGGGACCCCGTCGCCGCTGATGTCAAAGGTGGCCGTATTGGCCAGCGTAGTCTGGCCCGGGACGAAGCCGACATTGCCGGCCTCATCCAGCACGCGGGCGCTGACGAGGATGAGGAAGGCGTTGTCGTCCGGGTCGTTGTTGCCGGTCACCGTGATGGCGCCGAAGTTGAACGTCACGTCATCACCGCTGCCCGCGCCGCCCGAGACCGAAGGCACCGGCACGGTGCCGGCGTAATCCTTGGTGAGCAGGCCGCCACTGCCGACGACCGTTGTGACGATGGTATAGGACTCGTAGTCCAGTCCGACCGGCAGGTTGTCGGTGACCGTCAGGTCCGGCGTGGTGCCCTCGGGCAGGGTCACCTTGAGCGCGTAGGTGATGACCTCGCCAATGGTCACATCGGGATCGGTGGTCTCGGTCCGATCGGTGCCGAACAGGTTCTTGGCGAAGCTGGCCAGCTTGCCGGAGCTGGTAGCCTGCGATTCCGCAGCATAATCATCCAAGGGGCCGCCGACGCCGTCGGCGCCGGTGCGTTCATCGGGGCTGCCGCCCTGAATGCTGGTCCAGGCCAGGCCGGCGGTGTTCGGGATGCTCTGGCCCGGGGTCACCGAGTCCGCCACCGTGCCCTTGACCTTCAGGGTCACGCTGGCTCCCGGCGGGATGTTGAGGGTGAAGGCCGGCTTCACCTGCAGCGTGCTGCCGCTGATTTCGAAGTCGGCCGCTGTGGGCGCCTGAATGTCAGCGTAATAGGCCCAGTTCACCGGGTCGGTGTTCACGTTGGTCACGGTGGCCAGCAGTACCCAGACCTGGCCGGCTTGGGTGTCACCGCCGCCCAGGTGGACCCGGTAGCCGGCCAGCATCTCGGCCGCCTCGTCAAAGTTGGCCCAGCGAGTCCACGTGGTTGTGGGAGAGCCGACTTCGTAAATGCCGTTTTCCGAGGGATTCGACTGATCTTTGACCAGGACGAGGTTGCCGGTGACCACCGTCACATTGTCCACCGTCGTGGGCGCACCGGTGAAGGTGCCGGCGGAGAAGGTCGCCCCCAAGTCCGCGGTCGTGCCGGCGACCACGGTCGCGTCGTAGAAGCCCGCGGCCGTGAAGTCACCCGGCCCGGTCAGAATTATGGGACTGGTGATGATGCTCGGGATGGCGTCCTCCAAGGTCACGTTGTAGGCCGCCTGCGAGCCGGCATTGCTGACCGTGAACGTGTAGGTGACCTCGTCGCCGGCGTCCACGGTGGCGGCGTCCACGGTCTTGCTGATCGAGAGATCCGGCTCGACCACGGTCACCACCGGGTCATTGGCTGGGTTGATATCGAATACCTGCTGATTGGTAACGGAACCATCGAACTGGAGCCGCGCCAGGTTGCCCAGCGGGGTCCCGTCCTGATTGCCGGAAACATTCAACACCGTGCCTGTGACGCGAACCACAAAGGAGTTGTTGTTCGCAACGCCGTCCGCCGCCGTGGGCGTGTCGCCGAAGTCGAAGGTCACGGTCGCGGGACCGGCCACGGGCAGCGGCGGCGTGACCGTCGGCGGGGCCAGGGTGCCGTTGAAGTTGGCGGTGAGCAGGCCGCTGCTACCGGCCGTGGTCAGCACCGCGGCGGTGTCCAGCCGCATCCCCGCCGGCACCAGGTCATTCACCCTGAGCGCCTTGGTGGTGCCTTCGGGCAGGGTGACCAGGATGTCGAACGTCACCTGTTCGCCGATGGCGACGTCGCTGCCGGTGGTCGAGGCGAGCGAGGTGTCGTCGTCCGTCAGGGTCCCGTTCTTGAAGGACTTGTCCACCTGCGGCGCGATCAGGGTCACGTTGGCCGTCGAGGCCACGCTGTAGTTGTTGCGGATGTTCGTGCCGTAATTGTACCGCGTGTTGTCGGTGGCGATGACGCCGCTGCCATCGCGCTCGCCGTATTGGCCGCCGGAGGCGTCCACCGAACTGCTGGTTGTGGGGTCGGTGCCCGTGGGGTTGCTCGCGGTACCTTTCGGTCCCGGCAGGCTGCTGAAGGTGAGGCGGGCGGTGTTGGTCAGCTCCTGCCCCACCGGTACCGTAAGTGCCACCTTGCCGGTAACTTGCAGGGTGACGGTCTTGACCGCCCCGGTGATCTTGGACTCCGGCGCGAGCGCGTCGAGATTCACGGTGATGGTGCCGGTGGTGTCCACGGCGGGCACCGTGATCGAGCCGCCCGTGAACGTCCCGCTGGCGGTGAAGGTCAATGGGCTCGGTTCCTCCGGCGTGGTAATCGTCACGCTCTGGAACAAGACGTCCGGCGGGAGCACATCGGTCAGCACGAGATCAAAGGCGGTGACCTGGTCCACGGGGATCCAAGTGTTGGCGCTGCTATTGATGGTGGTGACATTGCTGGTCTGGGCAAACGTCCGGCCGGCCATCCGCAGACCTTCGGCGACATAAACCTGGATCCCGATCGGGAACTCGGCCGCGGTGTCGAAGTCGGTGGCGCGCGTCAACGTTGCAGTTCCGCTGATGGCCGTAACGACATAGACCCCGTTTCGGGCGGCGGTGGATTGGGAGCGAACCAACACCCGGTCACCGACGGCCAGGATCACGTCATCGATCTTCAGATCGCCGCTGGTCAGGGCAACGCCCGTGATCTGATTGCTCGAGAAGCCCGTGCCGATGTCGCCGGTCGTAGCCACGCGCACAGCCGGGTTGGCCGCGACTTCAGAGAATGTGACGGGGCTGGTATTGATCGTGGCCACGGCGGCATTGAGGGCAAAGGTTTTGCCGCCATTGGCGGTGCCCGCGGTGACATACGCGCGGTAGCCCAGGTTCATCTCGGCAGCGGTGTCAAAGTCAGTCGCGCGGTCCCAGATGCCGTTAAGGACATCCAGCACCTTGTAGATGCCATTCTCGCCGGCGGTGGTCTGGTTCTTGACCAGCACCCGGTCGCCCTCGACCAGCGCGACGCCATCCACCGTGGTGGGCGCGCCCGTGAAGCGACCGGTGCCGCCCCCGCCGCCGGAGGGATTGAACGTGGCCGTGAACGCCGCCGTGGTCGCGGCCCGCACGTGGGGCGCGTACTGGACCGGGTGAGCGGTGTTGTTCGAGAACTTGATTTCGTACACCACCGGGTCATTCGCCTGTTCGGGCACGGTGGTGATCGCCTTGCCGAGGTTGTTGATCTGCGGCTCGACGATGATGACCCGGTTGAAGTCATTTTGGCCGGAGGTCCCGGTGTAGTTCGTTGAACGTGCCCCGTCCGGCAAAAACCGGAATTCGTTGTTGAGAATAATGCCTGCCTGGTAATTCGAGCCGTTGGCGTCGTTGGTGTCGTTGTCGTTCACGACGAGGGCGTTGAACTCGACGATTACATATTCGGCGTCGGCGTCGTTGTCGGCATTCACCACGGTGCCGAGCTTGAAATAGATGTCCGTACCGTCGGTGTAGCTGTCGGCGTTGGCAGTGCGGCTGTTCGAAACGTTGGCGTCATAGGTGCCAGTACCTCCGATGGCGAATCCGTTGCCACTGCCGGGGAGGAGGCTCAAGGCGCTGACGTCGTCGCCGCTGCCAGTGTAGTTCAATCCGGTCGTGGCAGGCCCTCCCAACCCTGGTACACCGGCCGCAGTGGATGACGTGATGCCGCCGCCGTTGGCAACAAACGCCACGCGCACGGAATCGTCGTTAATGAATCGCATCCCCGATGGCAGGCGATCGAAAAGATGCAGACTGGGCGAGGTGCCCTCGGGAATCTCGGCCACGAGACGGAAACG
>CALJWR010000273.1 GCA_937976685.1 uncultured Verrucomicrobiae bacterium | reverse complement strand
CGCTCGGCGGACTCCCCATCGTGAACGTGCCCGGCGGGATCCACACCATGCCGGGAACCGGCCTCGGCTCCCGCGGCCGCACCGTGAGGGTCGCTCGCGGCGAGTCCACCACCTGATCTCCGGCCCAGATGCGCACCCAGTACTCGCCAGCGTCCCCAGGCATCACCGGGTTCAGCACCAGCCGGCGCGGATCCCCCAGCCGGGCGGGCCGGCTAAACACGGGCACCGCGCCCCGGTACCACAGGTAGGTCAGCGGGCGGTTGGCCGTGGCATCCACGGAAAACGTGGCGCTCTGACCTTCGGTCACCGTCAGACTCTGCGGCGGGCGGTGGATGCGGAGTTCGGTGGCCGGATAGACCTCGGTCTTCTCCCAAGTGAAGAGCCGGCGGGGAGGATCCAACCGCGGCAGGTCTTTGTCGTCCACCCCGATGACGCTCAACCCGGCGTTGAAATCGGCCAGCGCGGCGAAGCGCCACTGGGCACTTTCCCGTTCATGGTTCACCACCCGGGCGCTGCCGCTGGCTTCCAGGCGGGGATCCACGTTCACCCACAGCCCGGCGAGGCTGTTGACGCGCAGGTCGAGATTGGGCACGAGCCGGACGGTCGTGGCCGCGTCGCCGTTGATCTCGTAGTGGAACGGATCGGGCGTGACCTCGGGAGGGCGCGGTTCCCACTTCCACTGGACGGCGGGCGAACGGCCCTGAACATAGCTGGCGCCGAGGGCCAGACCGGCGGTGGCGCTCACTCCGGCGGTGAACTCGCCGAACGCAGACCACTCGTATTCCATCCCGGCGCTGACGGCGAACTGGGCGTCCAGCCACACGGGCACGGGGCCGAGGAAGCCCACGAAGATCAGCTTGCGCAGGGGTTCGCCCAGCGGGGTTTCCTGTTCGTCCTGCCCGTCCCAGTTCACGGTGAGGCGGGACTTGAGGGCGGCGCGGAAGTCCCCATCCAGGGTGAGGTCAAACCGCTTGAGGGTGAACCACTCGGTCTCGAGGGCCAGGGTCAGGCGGGGCTTCAACCAGAGGTAGGCCACATCGTTGGTGAGCGCGACGCCGTTCTGCTCAAAGACCTTTTGCCCCGACCAGTCGCCGCCGAAGTCCAGACCCAGCAACTCCCACTCACCCATGAGTCTGGCGCGCGGGGGGAAGTGGATCGCGCCCGACTCGTCCACCTCGTACACGGGCGCGTTGCCCGTGAGGGAGCGGGAACCGCGTTCGACCAACTCGGCCAGCGGCACGTTGGTGGTGAACACGGTGAGCCGGCGGTGGGCGGGATCGTCGCTCAGCGCCGTAATCTTACGGTAGAAGATCTCCTCCGCCCGGCGGGGTGTCAGGTTCGAAAGGTAGGTTCCCACCACAAAGGCCGGCGCGTCGCCGGTGTAGGCCAGGACCAGCCGGTCGGCGGCGACCTCTTCAAGCGTCCACGAGTCGCCGGGCGCCGCGAGGCTGGGGCCTACAGGCCCGGCCAGGGCGGCGGTGGGCAGATGCGCGACTTGCTGGCCGACGCGCTGCGCCCGCGCGCTGCCGAACACGAAGAGGTTGGTGACGACCTTGGGCTCGACCTCGAGCTCGAAGCTCCAGGAGTTGGTGCCCCGATTGCCGAGCGGATCAGCGGCGACGAGCGTGGCGGTGACCTTGGCCCCGTGCGGTCCGAGCGGCTGGTCGGCGGCCGGGGTGAGGCGGAGCAGGTTGTTGGTGAAGCTCAATTGCGGATCGGCCAGCGTGAAGGCGCCCAGCGGCTCGACGCTCAGGCGCAGCGACGCGGGGTCAATGCCGGTGGCGTCGGCGAGTTCCACCGTCAGGCCGGCCGACCGGGGCACGGCGAAGCCGTCGGGCTTGGGATACTGGCTGACGATCACCGGGGGCTGGTCGTCCAACTCCCGCACGCGGTAGTAGCGGGCCTGGCCCGTGAGCAGGAGCGGCATTTGTTGCGCCGGCCCCTCCGCCACCGCGGGATAGCCGGGCACCACCGTCCACGCCTGGAGGTCCGCCGATTCCTGGACCTCGTAGCGTTGGCCGGGAACGGTGGACCACACCAGCCGCCAGGCTTCCGGCGTCTGCGGATCCTCCTCGGCGAAGATGCCCAGCCGGCTGCCGTCAGCGGCCACCGGTGTGACAAGCCACAGGAGCGCCAGCAGCGCGCCCGATGGCCGGGCGCGGCTCGAAGAAGAAGCGGCGGCGGGGTTTTCCCCGGCCTTGGACCCGCAGGAGGTAACAGGATCACGCATAAGCTTTGAGGTTTGCTGTAGCGGTTTTTGCTCGGGCGAACTGTTGCTGACGGTCGTCCGCGGCCGGCGGAAGTCAACGCAGAAAAGGGCGGTGGTCGGCAGAGCGAGTTGCCGGCGGAGGGCAGGCAAGCACCTTCAGTTCTGCTTGTTCGGCAGGTGAGTTGCCGCAGGGCGGTTAACTTTTCACCACTGGGGAGTTGACTTAACCCTCGTTCCTACTGGGGAATGAAGACGCCTGCTCCCGCCATGCACCGGCGACGAGAAGGTTTTGTGCGATGAGTCGCAAACGATCAGCCAAAGCCATCAGCGGCCTCCAGGTCATCCGCCTGCCGAATCAGCGTTTCCAGGAGGCGTTCATCAACGTGCCGGCGGTCGGCTTCGAGGAGCCGGCCGGGCTTTTCCAGCGCCTCTACGATTACCTGGCCGACCATCCGCGCCTGCGGATCGTGCGGCAGGACGTGTTCGGCATCATTCATGATCCGCTGCACGTTCACCACGCCAAGGCCTATCGGCTGAACGGCAGCGAGTGGCCGGTGACGTGGGTCGAGGAGGGCAACGGTGGCGGTTGCCCGGTGGCCGGCATTCAGGTGCATGCCCTCGATGGCGCCGCGCCCAAAGCCGTCCACCTGGACGGGCGCACCGTTGGCACGGTCTTCGAGGATGATTTTGCGCGCTATTGCGTGCTGGGCGGCTTGCGGCCGGATTCCCCCGAGCATGCCCCGGAAGAGCAGGCCTGGGAGACCTTGGAAACGATGGAACGGGCGCTGGCCTGCGTGGGCATGGATTTTTCCAACGTGTTCCGGACGTGGTTCTACTTGGACGACATCTTGGACTGGTACGGCGGCTTCAACAAGGTTCGCAACGAATTCTTCAAGGCGCACCGGGTGTTCGATGGTCTGGTGCCGGCCAGCACGGGGGTCGGCGGCAGCAACTCCTCCGGAACCGCCGTCGTCGCGGACTTGCTGGCGGTCGAAATCAAAGACCCCCGCGTGCAGCTGAAGCCCCTGCCCTCGCCGCTGCAATGCCCGGCCCTGGATTACGGCAGCAGTTTCAGCCGGGCGGTGGAGTTGAGTCTGCCCGGCCAGCGCCGGGTGTACGTGTCCGGGACCGCGAGTATCGCGCCGGATGGCCGCACCGAACATGTCGGCGACGTGCGCAAGCAGATCGCGCTCACGATGGATGTCGTGGCGGCGATCTTGAACTCCCGCCAGTTGGGCTGGGAAGACATCACCCGCGGCATTGGCTACCTCAAACACGCCGAGGATGCCCAGCATTTTGCTGAGTACTGTCGCGAGGCCAAACTGCCGGAAATGCCCGTCGTCATCGCGAAGAACGACATCTGCCGCGACGACCTGCTGTTTGAGATCGAGGTGGACGCCGCCAAGCTGATGTAATTCGGCTGGACGTCCCGCCTTCCGTTCCGGTCCCCTTCTCGCCGTTGCCGAGCCCGACGCGTCTGGTCGCCGGTGCCCGGGAACACGAGACGACAATTACTGGAATGAAGGCATTGGTCACCGGCGGCGCGGGATTCATCGGCTCTCACCTGGCGGAGGCGCTCTGTCGGCGCGGCGCCCGGGTGGTCATCGTGGATGACCTCAGTTACGGCTCGCTGGACAATCTGGCCTGGCGCCGGCCGGGCGACCCGGTCGAGTTCATTCAAGGCGACATCGCCAACGAAGACGTGATTGCCCGCGCGCTGCCCGGTTGCGACTGGGTATTTCATCAAGCCGCAGTGGCGTCCGTCCCGCTCTCCGTCGCCAAACCGGTCGAGACCCATCGCACCAACCTCACCGCCAGCCTCGACCTGCTCGCGGCCGCCAACGCGGCCGGCGTCAAGCGGTTTGTCTTCGCCTCCTCGTCAGCGATCTACGGCGACTCACCCGCGCCGCGGAAACGCGAGACCGATCCGCCCCAGCCGCTCTCGCCGTACGCCCTTCAGAAGTACGCAAGCGAACGTTACGCCCAATTGTTCCACGCGGCCCACGGCCTCGAGACGGTGAGCCTGCGTTACTTCAACGTGTTCGGCCCCCGGCAATCCTTCAACTCGCCGTACTCGGGTGTCATCGCCCGGTTCTGCACGGCAGCGCTGGCCGGACAACCCGTCACCATCTTCGGCGACGGCCACCAAACCCGCGACTTCGTGTACGTGGACAACGTGGTCGCCGCGAACCTGCTGGTGGCCGAAGCGCCGGCTGCGGCCGTGGCGGGCCGCTACTTCAACATTGCCGGCGGGGAGAGCATTTCCCTGCGGCAACTGGTGGAGGAGCTTGCCCGCCAGACCGGATCAAACCCGGCCCCGCGCTTCGAGCCGGCGCGCCCCGGCGACGTGCGCCACTCGAGCGCCGATCTGACCGCGGCGCGCGCCATCGGTTTTGACCCAAAGGTGCCCTGGCAGGAGGGACTCGCGCGGACGCTGGAGTTTTACCGCCGGGGTTCGTGACGGCGCGGCGCGGCGGGTTACGTCCCGCTACGCGGACAACAAGTCTTGAATCTCCTCCCAGGACAGGGCGGCGGCGAGCTGTTCCTCGTCGCCCAACAGGGCCTGCAGGGTCTCGCGCTTTCGCTCCTGCCAACGCAGGATTTTCTCCTCCACTGTGTCGCGGGCGATCAGCTTGTAGCTGGTCACCA